>JBKJVF010000098.1:0-3018 GCA_046589965.1 Paracoccaceae bacterium | reverse complement strand
TTGAAGGGGTCCGTGTCATGTGCCAGAAGAAACGCGCGTTCCTCTGCACTGACGGCGCGGTCGAGCACAACCGGCGCGGAAAACCCGCGCAGGATCGACGCGACGGGACGGCTGGCGAGGTCTTGAAAGGCAAAGCTTTGCCGCGTCTCGGTCATCTCCAGCACGGTTGTCGTCACCACCTCGTCGCCGTTGGGGTTCAGCAGACCGACCGCGATGGGCAAGACCTTGGGTTGCTTGACGGGCTGGCCGGGCGTGGCGGGGTTGTCCTGTTCAAAGGTCAGCGTATAGGTGCCGTCCTGCCAATCATCGCTGACCTTCAGACGCGGCGTGCCCGCTTCGGAATACCACAATTTGAACTGGGACAGATCGCGGCCCGTCGTATCCTCGAACACACGCAGCCAGTCTTCGATGGTGGCGGCATCGCCGTCATGGCGGGTGAAATACAGATCAAGCGCGCGGGCATAGTCCGCATCGCCGACCAGACGCTTCAGCATGCCGATAACCTCGGCGCCTTTTTCATAGACCGTGGCGGTGTAGAAATTGTTGATCTCCACAAAGGCCTCGGGGCGCACCGGGTGGGCCAGCGGCCCCTGATCCTCGCGGAACTGGCGCGCCCGTAGCGACAGCACGGCCTCAATCCGCTTGACCGCATGGGACCGCATGTCGCCCGAAAACTGTTGGTCACGAAAGACCGTCAGCCCCTCTTTCAGACACAGCTGGAACCAGTCGCGGCAGGTGATGCGGTTGCCGGTCCAGTTGTGAAAGTATTCATGGGCGATGATCGCCTCGATCCGAGCAAAGTCGTCATCGGTTGCGGTCTCGGGACTGGCCAGAACGTACTTGGAGTTGAAAATGTTCAACCCTTTGTTCTCCATAGCGCCCATATTGAAGTCATCGACCGCGACAATGTTGAAAATGTCCAAGTCGTATTCGCGCCCGTAAACCTGCTCATCCCATCGCATCGACCGGATCAGGCTGTCCATCGCATAGGCGCAAGCGGCCTGATCGCCGTCACGCACCCAGATATTCAGCGCAACATCGCGCCCCGACATGGTCCGGAACGCAGCCGAATGCGCGACCAGATCGCCCGCCACGAGCGCGAAAAGATAAGCCGGTTTTGGCCAGGGATCATGCCATTCTGCCCAACCCTTGCCCTGCCCGACCTGATTGCCGTTGGACAACAGGATCGGCAGGTCGGATTCGACGCGCACGCGGAACTCAGCCATCACATCCGGGCGGTCGGGATAATAGGTAATCTTGCGGAACCCCTCGGCCTCGCATTGCGTGCAATACATGCCCCTCGACATGTATAGGCCTTCCAGCGCGGTGTTGGCTGCGGGCGCAATTTCAACCTCGGTTTCAAGGGTGAAAGATCCTGCAGGCAAGGCCTGCGCCGGAAGGGTCAGCGATACCGCGTCAACGACCGGCGTCAGGGCCACTCCTTCGACCTTGCAGGCGATCAGGCGCAGACCTTCCCCGTCCAGCCGCAGATCCGCGCCCGGGATGCCGTCGGGGTTCCGGTCCATGTCCAGCCGCGCCATGACCCGGGTGGCCCCCGCCGACAACCGAAATGTCAGGTCTACCCGCCGGATCAGAAATGGATAGGGCTGGTAGTCGGACAAATGGATCGTCTTGGGAGAGAGATCGGACATTTGGGAACCTGCCTTACTGGAACCGGATGCGGTGGCGAAACGTTAACTCGCTCTGAAGGCAGCTTCAACGCCATGCAAAGGATCCCAACTCATGTCCGCTCCACGCACCAATATCGAAACGCAAAAACGCTGGCATCGCGGTCCATTGATCGGAATGTTTGCGGTCGTTGTCTTTGCGCTGGGACTGTTGTTCTGGCAGATGGTGATCGTCGCCGACGAGGGCACCCCCGAAGAAGGCGGCGTGCCTGAAAACGGCGATCCGGCCGCTGTCCCCGCGCCCGGCAACGACACCCCGCCCGGCGACTTGCCCGCCACACCCGCAAATGACATCCCGCCGGGTGACCTGCCCGCCACGCCCGGCAATGATCTGCCGCCGGCAGAAATTCCGACACCTGCCCCAGATGTCGAGATTCCGCCAGCACCCGCCAACGCGCCCTGACCGGGCGTCAACGGCTTTACGAATCGTCACAGGCCGCTACATATCTGTTCCATGAATGTTCTGGTCTGGTTGAAGCGTGACTTGAGGGTATCGGACCATCCGGCCTTTGCCTTGGCGGCACCGCTTGGTCCGGTGCTGCCGCTCTATGTGGTTGAGCCAGAGTACTGGGCCTTGCCCGATACCTCCTCGCGTCAGTGGCAGGCTGTGGCCGAGGCCCTCACCGATCTGCGTTCCGACCTTGCCGCGATGGGTGGCACGCTTATTGTGCGCAGCGGCAATGCGGTGGACGTGCTCGACCGCATTTGCCGTCAGCACAAGGTCACCCGGATCGTGAGCCATGAGGAAACCGGCAATCTTTGGACTTATGGGCGGGATCGCCGGGTCGCGGCTTGGGCCAGACAGGCTGGCGTTACTTGGGAGGAGGTGCCGCAAACGGGCGTCGTGCGCCGGCTGCGCGGCCGTGACGGCTGGGCAAGGCAGCGCGACACCTTCATGCGCGGCACATTGGCGACGCCCACGGAGATCGGCTTTGTCCAAGGGATTGAGCCCGGCCCGATCCCCAGTGCCAAGGCCCTGAACCTTCCCGCCGACCCCTGCCCGCATCGCCAGAACGGCGGGCGCTATCAGGGACTGGCGACGCTGGACACTTTTCTGACCCATCGTGCTGCGCCTTACCGCGCCGCGATGTCTTCGCCCCTGACGGGAGAACGCGCCTGTTCGCGCCTATCTGTACCCCTTGCCACCGGGGCACTGTCCCTGCGAGAGGTCGTGCAGGCAACGGCAGCGCGTCAGGACCTGCGACCCGGGGGTGGCTTTGGGCCGTCCTTGCGCAGTTTTCAAAGCCGCCTCGCCTGGCACGACCATTTCATCCAAAAGCTGGAAGATCAGCCCAGCATCGAGTTGCGCGCATTGCACCCGGCGACCGAC
>JBKJVF010000034.1:0-10616 GCA_046589965.1 Paracoccaceae bacterium | reverse complement strand
GGCTGTCACAGCGCACCTGCGCAGCCATTGCCGGTCTACAGTCGTCGGTGTGGCAAAGGTGTGGAGGAACCCACCCCTACCGGCGCAATCAGACGACTTGCTTCAGCCCGGACTTTTCAAGCTTGAGCTCAGCGATCTTTGCTGCAGAACGCACGCTTCGGTAGCTTGGATCCTTGCACAGCTCCGCATGCGCACGGTGCAAATGTCGCGCCGGAACTTGTGGGAACAAGTGATGGACCAGATGGTAGGAGTCGTTGCGCGGGAAGAAAAGCCAACGGATCACGGAGGGCGCCAGGACGTTGCGCGACGCCTCGAGTTCATCTTCCGCACCGACAAGTCCGGCATGATCCAGGCAGTCAGTCCAGAAGTTCAAGGTCGGATAGATATAGAACAACGGCACGACCACGAAGAATATCCCAAGCAAGGGTGAGTACAAACACAAGGCCGCCATCACCAACAGAAGCGCGACCTTCAAAAAGACGAATGCTCGTCCATCATCGCCGGACATGTTGATGCCGGTGTAAAGGCGCAAGTGGCGACCCAGCAACGGCGTGACAAGGTGCCGGAGGACCGTCCGGGCGCTCAAGGGTTCGTGCAGACCGAACTTTTCGATCAACTTGAACTCGGCATCGTTTTGGTAATCGCCGTTGTTGGCATGATGCGACAGATGGTCGTCACGGTATTTCTGAAAGGTCTTCATCAGCATCGATGCGCAGAGACGTCCAACCATCACATTGTCTTGGCGATCTTGGGAAAATGTCGCGTGGCAACATTCGTGCACGATGTTGTTGATCCCGCGCAGCCGCGTTCCGATGAAGATCGAAGTGATCACCATCAACGCAACCGTCCAGATCGTGACCGGTAACGACAACAGATAGGAGCCAAGCGCGATCGACGCGAGGATCGAGCCAAGATAGGCAGAAACGACCATCCAGGAAACGACCCTGGAATACCGCGCCATCCCTAAAAAGCGCCGCATATAAGTCTTGCGTAAAGATTGTCCCGACATGTGCCCTCCGCCCCAGTGCCTTTTTTTTACCTTTATTCAGGAACATTTCCAACCTTCCCGTTTAACTGTTTTCATTTCCGCGACAACATATCAGCACAACTTATACGGTCGTGGGCTTGGGTCTTTGCCTGTTGAACTTTTCGCACTATGATCTCAGGTGTTGCATAAGCAATGCTTCTACAGTGGGTTGGATATGTCACGCATTGACTATGATTCTATCGCTATTCTCGCTGCGGTTGTGCGCGAAGGAAGCTTTGAGGCCGCCGCAAAATCGATGAACGTGTCGCAGTCTGCAGTGAGTCAGCGAATCAAGCAGTTGGAAGAAAAGGTTGGCGTGGTCCTCGTGGCCCGGGGGCGTCCCTGCCTGCCGACGGATGCGGCTCTCCAGTTTTGTCGTCACCTTGATGAAGTGTCATTGCTGCAACAGGAACTCGCCGGGCGCATGCGTGCCTTGATCGGAGGCGAAGATGCCCAACAGGCCACGATCCGTCTTGCGGTGAACAACGATAGCCTGGCGACCTGGTTTCCACGGCTGATCAAGCGCGCGACGCAGGAACTGGGCGTCCGCTTTGACGTTCTTCCCGACGATCAGGAACACACAGACGCCAGCCTGAGATCAGGCGACGCCCTCGCCGTGATCACAACCCTTGAAACACCGGTTCAGGGATGTCGCAGAATTTCACTCGGGTCCATGGACTACATCGCGGTGGCGTCGCCAGAGTTGTACCAGAAAGAGTTTTCCAAAGGCGTGTCGCTTGAAACCCTGCGCGATTCGACCTGCCTGGCGTTCAACCGAAAAGATACGATCCAGGACCAGTGGATGAAGCTTTGCTTCGGCGGTTCGGTTGCCGTTTCGACGCATTTCATGCCCTCATACGAGGGTTACCTCGCTTGCTGCCTGAATGGGGTGGGATGGGGACTTGTGCCACGCATTGCAGGGCTTCCGTACATAAAGCTTGGCAAGCTTGTGGAGCTGAGTGCTGGTCGGGACGTCAGGATTTCACTGCATTGGCAAGCCAGCATGCAGTCAAGCCAGATCCTCCAACGGCTCGGCGACCTGGTGCTGGAAGAAGCGAAGATACACCTCACACCGGACCGCTTCAGGCCGAACTGACGCGCCGACCCGTCGACCATATCCACGGACCCGCAGCGTGCCTTTGGCACAATTGCGCCACATTGATCCCCGAAGATGCACGGGATTGCCGTTTGCCGTTTGGGCAGCGGCCGATCAGGTTCGCGTGGAGGTGTTCACCTTGATTTCGGGATTGTTTCAGCGTGGCGCGACGCAGTTCTTTCGCCAACTCGGCCCCGGCCCGTCGATGGCCCCGACACGCCGTCCTGTACGGGTGCAGTCTGGTCGCGATTTCGCAGCGTTGGACCATGTTGACGATCACACGGCGGTTCTTCGCACCTTGATCGAGGAGTTCGGCGGTGAGGCGGTCGTTTCCGCTCTTCGTTGGCGCCTTGCCCGCCTCCTCACCTGTAAAGAGGCAAAATCCGACCGTTGGGTGCGCGGGATCCTGGCCGAACTGGAACGTAGCGGCGCGCTGAGCCTCGAAAAGGTGAACGGCGGCGAGGTCATTGCGAGGATACAGCCCGTTGGCGTCACGCGCGCCTACAACCTGCCCGCAGAAAGCCGTCTGGGACCGAACGTGACCACCTGAAGCGTGCAAGGCTACCGTTGCCAGTTCGTGATCAGTGTCCGAAGTGTCCCGTTTTCTTGATCCGGCGGGCCCTCGGGTCCACCAAGGCAACAACCCTTAGGCGATCTGACGGCCCAGTCACGTGACGTTGGATCGTTTTGGGCGTCGCCGGATAAAGCTCCCGTGGCGTCAATAGCTTCTTGAACCGTAAACACAGTCCGGCCGTGGTCGTTGTCGGCACGGCCTCCCTATGCCGACCGTTTTGCGTCATCTGCGTATTGCCCAGGCAAAGATTGCACGCCCACGGGAAAATCCAGAACACGCGGCCGCTTCCTACCCCCGCTGAGATGCGGCGTTGCTGGCAGCGGCGATATACATCCGCCGTTCGACCGCAGCGCTACTTTCTTCGACACTTATCAGCTTGGCGGTGCACCTGCTGTCTATCACAGCCTGCGTCTGACGGAGCCAGGACGCGACGCGAGATCAAGGCGGCAGTCGTTTCGGGTACGTTCGGCCACAACGCGCCCCTTCGCCACCACAACCAGACGATCGGGTCGTAAGCGCAACGCCTCGACTGGGTTGCCTGCATCCAACACCACGAGAGAAGCGACGGCCCCCTGGGTCAGCCCATAATCCTTTAATCCCATGATCGCGGCATTCTCAGTTGTGACCATGGTAAAGCAGCGGGCCATCTCGGTCGGGTGAGTCATCTGTGCAACGTGTAGTCCCATGAAGGCCACATCCAGCATGTCGGCGGTGCCGAGCGAATACCAGGGGTCCAGCACGCAATCCTGCCCCCAGCCAACGGTGATGCCCATGGCCTGCATTTCTTTCACCCGGGTCAGCCCGCGCCTTTTGGGATAGCTGTCGTGGCGCCCCTGCAGAGTGATGTTGATTAACGGGTTCGGAATGGCGGTCATTCCGGACTCCGCAATCAGCGGCAACAGTTTCGAGACATAGTAATTGTCCATAGAATGCATCGAGCTCAGATGACTGCCAGCGGCGCGCGCGCCAAGACCGTGCCGCGTCACCTCACGCGCCATGGTTTCCACGTGGCGGGACATCGGGTCATCGGTTTCGTCGCAATGCACGTCCCACATCAGGCCCCTTTCGGCGGCAATGCGGCCAAGGTCGCGGAGGGATTCGGCCCCTTCCTCCATCGTGCGTTCGAAATGCGGGATGCCCCCAACCACATCCACGCCCATATCCAGTGCCCGGATCACGTTTTGCCGACCGTTCGCGGCGCGATACAGCCCGTCTTGCGGAAAGGCCACCAGTTGCAGGTCCAGATAGGGGGCAACGCGGCGCTTGACCTCCAGCATCGCCTCGACCCCGCGCAGATGGTCGGGGGTGGTGTCCACATGGGTGCGGATCGCCAGAAGGCCCATGCTGACCGCCCAGTCGCAATAGCGCACCGCACGGTCGACCATTTCGTCCACTGTCGCGATCGCACGCAGTTCGCCCCACAAGCCGATGCCCTCCAGCAGCGTGCCCGAAGCGTTGACCCGTGGAAGTCCATAAGACAGCACCGCATCCATATGGAAATGCGGATCGACGAATGGCGGCGAGACCAGATCGCCGGTCGCGTCAATCACCCGCACTGCGGGGGCGTCCAGCCGCCCGACAGCAGCAATCCGGTCCCCCTTGATCGCAATATCGGCCACCGTTCCATCGGGCAGCGTGCCGCCTTTGACCAAAAGATCGAACATCATCGTTCCCCTTTGTTATAGGGCGTCATCAGGGCGGCAGGCACTTCGGCGCGGCGCGACATCAGGATCAGCGCCAGAATGGACAGTACATAAGGTGCCATCAGAAAGACCTGATAGGGCACATCGGCACCCAGCGGCGTCTGTTGCAGGCGGATTTGCAGCGCGTCAAAGGCGGCGAACAGGATCGCACCCAACACCGCCTTGCCCGGCATCCACGCCCCAAAGACCACCAGCGCCACGCAGACCCAGCCCCGTCCGTTGACCATTTCAAAGAAGAAAGACGAAAATGCCGACAGGGTCAGAAAAGCCCCGCCCGTGGCCATCAGACCGGACCCCACGATGACCGCGCCCATGCGCAAACCGGTAACAGACAGTCCCTGCGCTTCAACCGCCGAAGGGTTCTCGCCGGCGGCGCGGACCGCCAGGCCAAGCGGCGTGCGAAATAGCACCAAGGCGACCAGCACGGCCACGCCGAAGGCGAACCAGGTAAAGGCCGTCTGGGTGAAAAGAACCTCGCCCAGAAAGGGCAGGTCAGACAGGATCGGCAGGTCGAGCGGCTGAAAGGGTTCGATCTTGGGCGGGCTTGTCACTTCGGGCAGGGCCAGCCGGTAGGCGAACGAACTGGTCGATGTGGCCAGCAGGGTAACGCCAAGGCCGACCACGTGCTGCGACAGGCCAAAAGGCACGGTCAGCGTGGCATGCAAGAGGCCAAACAGCATCCCCGCTGCCATCGCCACCCCGACGCCGCCCCACAGGGGCATTCCCTGATAGACGGCCAGCCAGCCAGTAAAGGCGCCGATGACCATGATCCCCTCGATCCCAAGGTTCAGTACGCCCGCGCGTTCGCATATCAATTCGCCCATGGTGGCCAGTACCAAAGGCGAGGCGATGCGGATAACCGCGGCCCAAAAGCTGGCGGAGATCAGGATGTCAAAGAGATCGCTCATCCCCGCACCACTCGCACTTTGGTCAGAAGGATCGCCAGAACCATGAAGAGCAGTGCCGAGGCCAGCAGCATGTCGGCAATATAGGTCGGCACCCCGGCGGCGCGGCTCATTGCGTCTGAGCCTACAAAGATGCCTGCCACAAAGATCGCGGTGCCGATGACCGCAAGCGGGTTCAAGAGCGCCAGCATGGCGACGATGATGCCGGTATAACCAAAGCCGGGCGACAAGTCCTGGCTGAGGTGGCCCTTCAGGCCCGCAACTTCGGACCAACCCGCAAGGGCCGCCAAGCCACCCGACAACAACGCTGTCTGGATCAGCACCCGGTTGACCGGCACACCGGCAAAGCGCGCCGCGCCAAGGTTTGCCCCAACGGCGCGCATCTCAAACCCGAAAGTGGTGCGCCGTTCGATGATATAGACCGCGACGGCGGCGACCAGCGCCAGCACAAAGCCCCAATGCAGACGCAGACCGTCGGCAATGCGGGGCAGACGCGCCTCTTTCAGCAGGGCTTCGGACTTGGGCCAGCCCATGCCCATAGGGTCCTTCATCGGACCTTCCAGAAGGTAGCTGACAAAAAGCAGCATGATGAAGTTCAACAAAAGCGTGGTGACCACCTCGTCCACGCCAAGACGGGTTTTCAACAGGACCGGTCCCAGCAGCACAAGCGCGCCCGCCAGCATTGCCAGCGCCGCTGACACCGGCAGCACCAGGGGGGCACCAATCGCGCCGGTCCCCAACAGAACCGCCACGATGGCACCAGCATAAAGCTGCGCTTCCGCGCCGATGTTCCACAGTTTTGCCTTGAAGGCCACGGCCACGGCCAGACCGGTGAAGATCAGCGGCGTCGCCCGGTTCAGTGTCTCCAGTAGCGCGAATTTTGACCCGACCGCCCCTGTGACGATCTGGCCAAATACCGCAAGCGGGTTTGCCCCCGCCAAAAGCGCCAACAGACCGGCGACAGCGACCGTTGCCCCCAGCGCAGCGGCGGGCAAGCCCAACCGGCGTGCAAGTGTCGGGTTCGCGATCGGCTCAAGCCGCATGGTCGCCCGCCCTGAACCCTTGCCCTGCCATCCACAGCCCCAACTCCGCCGCCGTTTTGGAGCCACGCGCAAAACCGGGTGACAGGCGGCCCTCGCTGATGACATGGATGACATCGGTCAGGCTTTGGATCTCGTCCAGATCCTCGGAAATCAGCAGAACCGCAGCACCGGCGTCGCGCGCCGCAATCAGGCGCGACTGGACATAGGCGATGGCCCCTACGTCCAACCCGCGGACCGGCTGATTGGCCAGAATGATCTGCGGACCTGGCTCCAGCACACGGCCAAGGATCAGCTTTTGCATATTGCCGCCCGACAACAGCCGGATGTGTTGCAGCGCCCCCTCACAGCGCACGTCGTATTTTGCAATGATACCCTTGGCAAAGCCTTCGGCTGCGGGCCAGTTCATCCAGCCGCGCCGACTGAATGGAGGGCGAGAATAGGCCTCCAGCACCGCGTTTTCGGTCAGATTAAAATCCGAAATCGTGCCAGTTTTGTGCCGGTCTTCGGGGATCCGGGCGATCTGGTGCTTCAACGCCTGACGGGGCGACCAAGCAGCGGGCTCCGCCCCGGCTATTTCGATCCGGCCCTGATCGGGGCGCAACAGACCGGAGATTACATCCGCCAACGCCGCCTGACCGTTCCCCGACACCCCGGCCAAACCGACGATCTGGCCCGCGCACAGGTCCAGCGACAGGTCGGACAGCCCGGTCGCCGTGCCCTTGGCGCGCGTCGTCACGTGGATAAGCCGCATCAGGGCCGGGCCTGCCGGCCGGGGTTCCGCCTTTGGCAGGACGACCTCCCTGCCCACCATCAGCGCTGCCAAAGCGGCCCGGTCCGTCGCATGAGTATCCACTTGGCCCACGACCTTGCCATGGCGCAACACGATGCATCGGTCGGCAATTGCCATGACCTCATGCAGCTTGTGGCTGATGAAGATGATCGAAAGACCCAAGGCAATCGCCTTGCGAAGGGTTTCAAACAGGGCGTCGGTTTCCTGTGGGGTCAGAACGGCGGTCGGCTCGTCGAGGATCAGGATGCGGGCGTCGCGATAGAGCGCCTTGAGGATTTCGACCCGCTGGCGTTCACCGACCGAAAGGCTGCCCACCCGCGCATCGGGGTGGACCGCCAGCCCGAACTCGGACGAAAGCGCCGCAATGCGTGCCCGTGCGGCGGCACGACCCTTGCCGCGCGACCACAGGCTTTCGGTGCCAAGGGCGATGTTGTCCAGAACCGACAGATTGTCGGCCAGGTTGAAATGCTGATGCACCATGCCGACCCCGGCAGCCAGTGCCGCGCAGGGATTGCCGGGCGGCAGCGTCTGGCCGAACACTTCGACCCGACCTTCATCGGCCTGATAATGGCCGAACAGGATGTTCATCAACGTGGTCTTGCCCGCGCCGTTTTCACCCAGAAGCGCAACAACTTCGCCGCGTTTCAGATCAAGGCTGACGGCCGAATTGGCAATTAGCGCGCCAAAGCGCTTGGTAATGTTGTCGAGGCGGAGAACAATGTCCCCCGCCCGCGTATCGCCTTCGGTCACGACGACTTCGGCTCATTGTCATCTATGGCAACGGCAAAGCTGCCGTCCTCGATTGCCGTTTTCTTGGCAGCGACCATGGCCATCACATCCGCTGGAACCTTGCCTTCAAAGGAGCCCAGTGGCGCCAGCGACGACCCGCCCGCCTTCATGAAGGAATATTCGCCATAGTTGGCGGCCTTGAAGACCCCGCCGTTGATCGCCTCGATCGCGGCGTTCAGCGTCGGTTCAAAATGCCATAGCGCCGAAGCAACCACCGTGTCGGGGTAATCGGCCTGCGTGTCGATCACGTTGCCGATGGCCAGCACGCCCTTTTCCTTGGCCGCATCCGACACGCCAAAGCGCTCTGCATATAGCAGGTCAGCACCGGCCTCGATCATGGCAAAGGCGGTCTCTTTGGCCTTGGGTGGATCGAACCACGACCCGATGAACGACACCTGGAACTTGGCGTCGGGCCGGGTTTCGCGCACGCCCGCCATGAAGGCGTTCATCAGGCGGTTCACTTCGGGAATAGGGAAGCCACCGACCATGCCGATACTGCCGGTCTTGGTCATCGCCCCTGCGATGATGCCCGACAGATAGGACGCGTCCTGAATGTAATTGTCGAACACCGCAAGGTTCGGGTTCGCCGCCTCGTCGGGCAGGAACGACGACCCCAGAAGGAACGCCACGCCCGGATATTCGGCGCAAACCTCGCGCGCCTCCTGCTCGGCACCAAAGATTTCGCCCACGATCAACTGCATGCCCTGTTCGCAATATTCGCGCATGACGCGGGCATAATCGGTGTTGGCGACATTTTCGGTATAGACGTATTCAACCGCCCCCGCCGCCTTTGCGGCTTCAGCGGCCTGATGAATGCGGCTGACCCATTGCTGTTCGACGGGAACCGTGTAGATGCCCGCCATCTTGATTGGTCCGGCGGCACTGGCGCTCTGTGGCAATAGCCCGCCGAGCGTCAAGGCTGCGCCCACCGTCAGCAGGCTGCGGCGGTTTAGCTTGGTAAGTTGTCTGGTCATTCCATGCTCCCCTGGCTGTTGAAAATTTTACCAATCGATAAAATATAAATCAGCTTTCTCAAAGCTGTTTTTTCTTAGCTTCATTTGGGTGTTTTGGGCGTCACAACTGCAGATGAACCTATGGCCCGTTCGATCAAATGTCGAGCACAGGGTAACGTGGGGCACGCGTTGCGCTGCAATGCTGCGCCTGGACCCGCCGCTTAGTTCGTCAGTCCACCTAGGCATGGTCTGCGTGCAGGCCCTTCAGGAGTTCAACTGTTCCCCGCTGCACGCTTTGTATCTTCAATTTTGTTTGGCACCGCAGCCCAAACGGAAGCGCAGGTGGCTGAGTTAATCGTCTTCGTTTCGACGGATTTCGTGCTCTTGCAGTACCCGTTCACCGGCATCCTGATCGGCCCGATCTTCGCCGACTTTGCGATGAGCGCGTTATCTTTGTCGGTAGCGCTGCGCGCTTTGCGACTGCTGCGGGAGGACATCTGAGACTTTAGGTCCGGCCCCTTGAAACCGACGTTGTGCTCTTGCCGATGTTGACCTTCTTGGACCAAGTGTTGCGAGTTTAGGTTACTGGCTTGGTGGCAAACGAATAGGTTTAAGTCCGCTTTCAGCCCATTGCACAGGTGGCCCGCAGATCGACGCACACTGCCCCAAAGCGGACCAACAAGACTGACCGCAGCGATCAGACACGGGCCGTTCGCGTAGGCATGCGCATGCCAGGTTCGAAGCCTTGGACCCGGACAGGTCACTTCATTCACCGCCGCTTGCGGCAGTACAGTTCAAGCCGGTGATGGACCACATCATAGCCCAGCCGAGCCGCAATTTCAGCTTGCAACTGCTCGATGGGAACGGACTGAAACTCAACAATCTCGCCGCTATCGAGGTCAATGATATGATCGTGGTGTAGTTTGTCCACTCGCTCAAATCTGGCGCTGGCGCCTTCAAAGCTTTGCCGAATGATCACGCCCGCCTGTTCCAGCGCCGAAACAGTGCGATAGACCGTCGCGATGGATATTTTGGGATCTGCGACCCTGGCGCGGGTATGAAGTTCCGCCACATCCGGATGGTCGTCAGCCTCGGCAAATATTTGCAGCAATGCGATACGCTGCGCCGTTATCCGAAGGCCTGCCTGTTGAAGGGCAGCTACATGCTGTCCCGTCTTGCTGTACTGCGTGGTCATGCCGCTGCGCCCCGTCATTCTCATCTCGCACTATATTTGCGAATGATTATCATTATACTTTACACTTGCAAGTCGTTCTCATACTCATTCCATAAAAATGTTTAACCAGGCGGAGACTGCGAATGGTCAGACTGGCTTTGCGATGCTTTCTTCTTGGCGCGGCGGCTGCCGTGATGATGACGCAAGCTGCCGATGCGCAAGACAAGGAATTCAAGGTGGTCACCACCTTCACCATCATCGCCGACATGGCCCGAAACGTGGCGGGGGATGCAGCGGTGGTTGAATCGATCACCAAAGCCGGGGCGGAGATCCATGGCTATGAGCCCACTCCAGGCGACATCATCCGCGCAGAGGATGCCGATTTGATCCTCTGGAACGGTCTGAACCTCGAGCTGTGGTTCGAGCAGTTCTTCAGCAATCTGACGGACGTCCCCAGTGCAACGTTGACCGATGGCATCGCTCCCATGGGAATTACCGAAGGCGAGTATTCCGGCAAGCCGAACCCACATGCCTGGATGAGCCTGGAAAATGCACATATCTA
>JBKJVF010000231.1:0-21704 GCA_046589965.1 Paracoccaceae bacterium | reverse complement strand
GCGTGATGCCCAAGGGCGAGGTTATTCCAGTGCCTCTGATCTGTACCGTGATCTTTGGCGAGTGCCTGCACCTTTCAGACGGTGAGACCAAAGAAGATTTTCTGGCCCGTGCGCGCCAGGCGCTTTTGGACACGTCAAAGGCATCATGAACACCTCGCCCGATCTTTTCATGTTGTTGGGGGCGGTTGCGGCAATTCTTGTCTTTGCCACCGTAATCGGGCAGGCGCTACGCGTTCGCTATTCAGCCGATGGCACAAACCCCGTTATCGAAAACCTGAACGCGCGCATCCTGAGTTGGTGGGGCATGGTGGTCCTGTTGAGCCTGGCTTTCATTGCCGGGCGGGGCGGGGTGGTCGTGTTATTTGCCCTGTGTTCCTTTGCCGCCCTGCGCGAATTCCTCACGCTGACCAACACCACGCGCGCCGATCACTGGGCACTGGTGGTGTCGTTTTTCGGCGTCTTGCCGGTTCAGTTCTGGCTGGTCTGGACCGATTGGTACGGGCTGTATACGATTTTCATCCCGGTCTACGCCTTTCTGCTTTTGCCCATCATTTCGGCTTTGCGTGGGTCCACGGACGGCTTTCTTGCGCGTGTCTCGGAGACCCAGTGGGCGTTGATGATCGCGGTGTTTTGCGTGAGCCACGTGCCCGCGTTGTTGACCCTGCAGATCCCTGGATTCGAAGGCCGCAATGTCCTCTTGATTGCCTGGCTGGTGTTTGTCGTGCAGTTGAGCGACGTGTTGCAATACAGCTGGGGCAAGCTTTTCGGTCGTCATCCCGTTGCCCCGCGGCTGTCCCCCTCAAAGACCTGGGAGGGGCTGATCGGCGGGGTTCTGTCGGCGTCTCTGGCCGGGGCCAGCCTCTGGTGGATCACGCCATTCAGTTTCGCCCAAGCCCTTGGCATCGGGCTTTTGGTCACCTTGATGGGGTTTTGCGGCGGACTTGTCATGTCTGCGATCAAGAGGGACCGCGGTGTCAAAGACTGGGGCCATATGATCGAAGGGCATGGCGGGTTCATCGACCGGCTGGATTCAGTGATGTTTGCGGCACCGATCTTTTTCCATGTGGTGCGTTATAACTGGTCGCTGGTATGACGGAAAATCACGAAAGCCGTCGCCCGCTGGCAAGCCGCAATACGGCCCTGGCGCGCCGCACCGCAGGTTGGCTGGTCGCCCGTGACGTCACTCCGAACCAGATTTCGCAGCTGGCCATGGTGTTCGCAGCGATTGGATTTCTTGCCTTTGCGCTGTCCTGGCTTGTCGGGCCTTGGCCGGCGGGCTTTCTGCTACTGTTGGCGGCAGCGTGTTGCCAGGGGCGGCTGATCTGCAACCTGCTTGACGGAATGGTTGCCATCGAGGGCGGCAAGGCGGCAAAGGACGGTCCGTTCTGGAACGAGGCGCCCGACCGTGTGTCGGATATCCTTTTGCTATGTGGGGCGGGGGTGGCTTGCGGGTCGCCTTTGCTTGGGGCCTTTGCAGCGATCGGGGCGATCACGACCGCTTACTTGCGCGAGCTTGGGCGGGCCGAAGGGCTGGGCGCAGATTTTTCCGGCCCGATGGCCAAGCAGCACCGTATGGCGGTTCTGACGGTGGGCGCAGTTCTCGCGACCTTTGAGCCGCTGGTCTGGGACGGGTCTGTTTTGCAATACGCGCTGGGACTGATCGTTCTTGGCACGGTCGTCACAGCGTTGCGCCGATCATGGCGGATCATGGTGGCGCTGAAGGCGCGGTGATGGCGGCCGGTCGCCCGACCACCAATGACGTCACGCGAGCATTGCCATCGGGTTTTCCAGATACTCGACCAGCGCTTTCAGGAACTCTGCCCCCAAGGCCCCGTCGATGACCCGGTGATCGACCGACAGCGTCATCGACATTACGGTCGCCACGCCAATCGTCCCATCGGCCAGCACCACCGGCTTTTTGATCCCGGCACCAACCGCGAGGATTGACCCATGCGGCGGGTTGATCACGGCATCGAAGTTCTCGATCCCCATCATCCCCAGGTTTGAAATCGCGAAACTGCCGCCCTGATATTCATGGGGGGCAAGCTTTTTCGTCTTCGCCCGGCTGGCAAGATCTTTCATTTCTGCTGACAGCGTGCTCAGCGACTTTTTGTCGGCATCGCGCAGGACGGGGGTAAACAGGCCCCCCTCCACTGCGACCGCGACCGCCACATCCGACGGTTTCAGCCGCAGTATCCGGTCACCTGCCCAGACGGCATTGGCATTGGGCACCGCTTGCAGCGCCATGGCAGACGCCTTGATGATGAAGTCGTTCACGGACAACTTCACGCCGCGGCTTTCCAGCCCCTTGTTCAGCTGTTCGCGGAACGCCATCAGCGTGTCCAGCCGCACCTCGCGCCGCAGATAGAAATGCGGGATGGTCTGCTTGGCCTCGGTCAGCCGCGCTGCAACCGTCCGGCGCATGCCGTCCAGCGGCACTTCGACAAACTCCCGACCCGCGTACATCTTCAGCACGGTTTCTGCGGCCATGCCGGTTGGCATGCCAGCGGCTGGCGGTTTCGCAGGCGCAGGGGCCGCAGCCGCAGCAGCGACCGGAACAGACGCAACCGGCGTCGCCCCCTCCACATCCGCCTTTACGATCCGCCCATGAGGACCGGAGCCCGCGACCTTGGTCAGGTCAAGGCCTTTTTCCGCAGCGATCCGCCGCGCAAGGGGAGATGCGAACACGCGCGCGCCACTTGCTGCGACCGGCGCTGCTGGGGCAGGGGTTGGCGCCGGGGCGGTGGCCGCAATGGCTGCCGGCGTTGTCACAGGCGCTGCCTGAGTAGCCGTCGCTTTCGCCGCGACGGGGGCCGCATCCGCGCTTTCCCCTTCTTCCAGCATCACCGCGATGGGGGTGTTGACCTTCACCCCCGCCGTCCCTTCGGCCACCAGCAGCTTGCCGACGATCCCTTCATCGACGGCCTCGAATTCCATCGTTGCCTTGTCGGTTTCTATTTCGGCAAGGATCTGGCCAGACTTGACCGCATCGCCTTCTTTCACCAGCCATTTTGCCAGCGTCCCCTCTTCCATCGTGGGGGACAGCGCGGGCATCAGGATTTCAATTGCCATGGCTTTTCCTCACCGGTAGCAGACGGATTTGACGGCAGCGATGACCTCGGCTGTGGTCGTCAGGGCCAGCTTTTCCAGGTTCGCCGCATAGGGCATCGGCACGTCTTTGCCCGTGCAATTGATCACCGGCGCGTCAAGGTGGTCGAACGCGCGCTGCATGATCACAGCCCCGATATGGTTGCCGATGGCCCCAACCGGAAAGCCCTCTTCGACCGTCACGCAGCGGTTGGTCTTCATCACCGAGGCAAGCACCGTGTCATAGTCGATTGGGCGCAGGGTCCGCAGGTTGATGACCTCAGCACTGATCCCCTCTTTCGCCAGCTCTTCCGCCGCTTGCAGCGAATAGGTCAGACCGATCCCAAAGCTGACGATGGTCACATCCGTGCCGCCGCGCAGGATCGACGCCTTGCCGAACGGCACCGCAAAATCGGGGTCCGTCGGCACCTCGAAGCTGCGCCCGTAGAGGATCTCGTTTTCCAGAAAAATCACTGGATTCGGGTCCCGAATGGCGGTCTTCAACAGCCCTTTCGCATCAGCTGCCGAATAGGGAATGCAGACCCGCAGGCCCGGGACCATGGCAAACCAGGCCGAGAAGTCCTGGCTATGCTGTGCGCCCACTCGTGCCGCCGCCCCGTTCGGGCCGCGGAACACCATCGGTGAGCCCATCTGTCCACCCGACATGTACAGCGTCTTGGCGGCCGAGTTGATGATGTGGTCCATCGCCTGCATGGCGAAGTTAAAGGTCATGAATTCCACGATCGGCTTGAGGCCCCCCCAGGATGCCCCCGTCGCAATCCCGGCAAACCCCATCTCGGTGATCGGTGTATCGACCACGCGGCGCGCACCAAATTCGTCCAGCAGGCCTTGGGAGATTTTGTAAGCCCCCTGATATTCGCCCACTTCCTCGCCGATCAGAAACACCGTCGGATCGGCGCGCATTTCTTCGGCCATCGCCTCACGCAGTGCCTCGCGGACCGTCATCGTCTTGGTCGGGCCTTCGGGCAGATCCGAATGTGGCCAGCCTTGCGCGGCCACCGGCGCGGGAGTAGCCGCAACCGTTGCGGGGGCTGATGCTGCAACCGGCATTTCCGCCGCAACGACGGCCGCCACGACCGCAGCCTTGGGTGTGTCCGACACCGTCTCGCCCGCCTCGACCAGCACGAGGATCGGTGTGTTCACCTTCACGCCGCTGGTCCCTTCGGCCACCAGAATCCGGCCCACGGTGCCTTCATCCACCGCCTCGAATTCCATCGTCGCCTTGTCGGTCTCGATCTCGGCAAGGATCTGGCCTGACTTGACCACATCGCCTTCTTTGACCAGCCATTTGGCCAGCGTCCCTTCCTCCATCGTCGGCGACAGGGCGGGCATCAATACTTCTGTGGACATGATCTTCCCCCCTTACGCGTAGATATCGGTCCAGAGTTCCTCAAGCGGAGGCTCCGGGCTGTCTTTGGCAAATTCGGCACTCTCGTTCACGATTGCCTTGATGTCCTTGTCGATGGCCTTCAGATCGTCATCCGATGCCAGCCCCGCCTGCAGCAGCAGATCGCGGACATGTTCGATGGCGTCCTTTTCCGACCGCATCTTTTCGACCTCTTCGCGGGTCCGGTATTTTGCCGGGTCCGACATCGAATGGCCGCGATAGCGATAGGTCATCATTTCCAGAATATACGGGCCCTTGCCCGCGCGGCAGTGTTCCACCGCCTTTTGCCCGGCGGCCTTCACGGCCAACACATCCATCCCGTCAACCTGTTCGCCCGGAATGCCATACGCAATGCCGCGCCCGAAATAGGTGGTGGATTTGGTCGACCGCTTGACGCTCGTCCCCATCGCATAGCCGTTGTTTTCAATGACGAAAATCACCGGCAGCTCCCAAAGTTCCGCCATGTTGTAGGTCTCGTAGACCTGGCCCTGGTTGGCCGCGCCATCGCCGAAATAGGTGAAGGTCACGTTGTCATTGCCCAGATACTTGTCGGCAAACGCCAACCCGGCCCCCAGCGGCACCTGCGCGCCCACGATCCCGTGCCCGCCGTAGAAATGCTTTTCCTTGGAAAACATGTGCATCGAGCCGCCTTTCCCCTTGGAATAGCCCCCGATGCGCCCGGTCAGTTCGGCCATCACGCCCTTGGGGTCCATCCCGCAGGCCAGCATATGCCCATGGTCGCGGTAGCTGGTGACGCGTTTGTCGCCTTCTTTGGCTGCCGCTTCCAGCCCCACGACGACCGCCTCTTGCCCGATATAGAGATGGCAGAACCCGCCGATCAGCCCCATGCCGTAAAGCTGCCCCGCCTTTTCCTCGAACCGCCGGATCAACAGCATGTCGCGGTAGTATTGCAGCAGTTCGTCTTTCGAGACATTGGGTCTCGCATCCGGCTTTTTGGCGGCCATGCGCGGCGTCCTCCCATAGAGACAGAAAGATAGTTTAACGTTAAACTATTGTGATCATAACGGAGTTTGCTGCCAATGGCAAAGATTTTGCTGCGCTTTGGCTGCGCAACACCCCCGATATTCATTGATCAGCGAAGTTAGCGCAGCACCATCTCGTCCGGGCGGAGGAATCCCAGCACCTCGCGTGCCTGCTGGTCCAGCAGATCAAGGTCAAGATAGCTGTCCGACAGGCGCTTGGTCAGATTTGTCAGCGTGGCGAGTTCAGCCGCCAAGCGGTTTCGCTCCACCGTCAGGGTTTCGGTCTCGGCTGCAAGCTCGACCTGGCGAAAGACACCATATTCCCCCTGCACGGCGGCAAAGGTGAAATAGCTGCCCAAGGCGAACAGCGACAGGTAGTAGGCAGCGGCCCCAACGGCCGGGCGTACAGAAGAGGTGATCATGTTCTGCCCTTGCCGCCTCTTTGAACTCGGGCGGTCAGCGCGACTTTAGGCGAGCGCGAATCAAAGGGGAATCCCCCATCGCGAATCACCCCAGATCGTTGCCAATCGCCCACAGTGGCCGGGCAGAATCCCGCCGATCACTTTCGCATTCTGGCGGACTTACCCTGCGATGGACGCGCGGTAGATGCTGTCGATGGCGCCCGCGAGAACCGTATCGAATTCGGCGTCGGACTGCCGGGCGCTCAGCCCTTCGCTCAGCGCTCGGCTGAAACTCGCGATGATGCCGTGGTTCTGCGCCAGAATGGCATTGGCCGCCTCGCGGCTGTGACCGCCCGACAAAGCCACCACTTTCAGCACTTTGGGATGTGCCACCAAAGGCTTGTAGAAATTTGCCACGGTCGGCAGCGACAGTTTCAACATCACCTGACGGTTGGCGGGCAGGTGATCCAGTGCCAGCAGGATCTCCTCTTGCAGCATCGCCTCGGCCTTTTCCTTATCCGCGATGGAAATGGTCACCTCTGGCTCCAGGATGGGCATCAGCCCCGCTGCGGCGACCTGATCCCCCACGGCAAACTGCTGCGCCACTATCGCGGCGATCCCCTTGCGGTTTGCGGCATTCACGACCGAGCGTTCCTTGGTCCCGAAAACCCCCGCCTTCGCCGCCCGCGCCAAAAGCGCATCCAGCTCCGGCATCGGTTTCATCAGCTGCACGCCGTCGGCTTCGGCCTCGAGGCCCTTGTCGATCTTGAGAAACGGCCCGACATGGCGCTTTTCCCAAAGGAAGGTTGCGGTCGGAATGCCGTCGATTGCGCGGTCCATCGTCTGCTCAAACAGGATCGCGCCGACTACCTTGTCGCCGGTAAAGGCGGGGGATTTGATGATCCGGCTGCGCATCGCATGGATCATGTCGAACATCGCGGCCTCGCCGGAATATTCGGTTTCCTCAACGCCATAAAGCTTCAGCGCCTTGGGGGTCGATCCGCCCGACTGGTCAAGGGCGGCAATGAAACCGATACCGTTGCGAACCTGTTCGGTCATTTGCGCGTTCGTCATTCCAAAATCCCCTGATCCGTTTGCTGCCTTGCGGCCATACAATGTCGCCCCGATCCTCGCAATCGCAGATGATCAGACCTTCAAGGCAGCGACACCCGGCAATTCCTTGCCTTCCATCCATTCCAGAAACGCGCCGCCCGCGGTCGAAATGAACGTGAAATCCGCCGCCGCCCCCGCCTGGTTCAGGGCCGAAACCGTGTCGCCGCCGCCCGCCACCGAAATCAGCTTGCCTGCCTTGGTCAGCCGTGCCGCAGCTTTGGCCGCCGCATTGGTCGCCATGTCAAAAGGCTCGATCTCAAAGGCACCCAGCGGTCCGTTCCAGATCAGCGTCTTGCAGGCGGCAAAGACCACCTCAATCGCCGCCACCGTCTTTGGCCCTGCGTCCAGGATCATTGCGTCCACCGGGCAATCGCGCAAGCCGACCACCTCTGACGCGGCCCCCGCCTTGAATTCCCGCGCCACGACCAGATCGACGGGCAGATGGATCGCACAGCCCGCACCTTGCGCTTTGCGGATGATCTCGCGCGCGGTTTCGGCCATGTCGCGTTCGTCAAGCGACCGACCGACCTCGATCCCTTCGGCGACCAGAAAGGTGTTGGCCATGCCGCCGCCAATCACCAAATGATCAACTTTGGTCACCAGATTGGCCAGAAGTTCGATCTTGGTCGACACCTTGGCCCCGCCCACCACGGCCACCACGGGGCGCTTCGGCGTGCCAAGTGCGGCCTCCAGCGCGCGAAGTTCTTCTTGCATCAGGCGTCCGGCGCAGCTTGGTAACAGATGGGCAACCCCTGTCGTGGAGGCATGCGCGCGATGCGCCGCTGAAAACGCATCGTTGCAGAATACATCGCCCAAACCGGCCAGAAACTGCGCTATTTGCGGATCATTCGCCTCCTCCATCGGGGAAAAGCGGGTGTTTTCCGCCAGCACCACCGAACCCTGTGGCAAGGCGTCGATGGCCGCGCGGCTTGGACGCTCCATGAAGGTCACCTTGCGCCCGAGGGCCTGTTCCAGCGCCGGCTGCACCAGTTTCAGGCTCATCTCCGGCACGGGTTTGCCCTTGGGACGACCGAAATGCGCCAACAGGACAACCTTGCCGCCCTTGGCCAGAATGTCATTGACCGTGGGCACGATCTTGTCGATCCGCGTGGTGTCGGTGACCACCGTGCCATCCATCGGCACGTTGATGTCGACACGTGTCAGCACGACCTTGCCTGCCAGCGCCATATCGTCGAGCGTTTTCCAAGCCATCGCGACCTCCCCTGTGCCTGACCTCTCTTTCGGGCCAATGCACGGCTTCGTCAACCGCAGGATGCGGTTTTCCCCTTCCCATGGGCGGAACCCGCCGCTACGTTCCGCGCCGACCCGAAAACCGTGAAAGGCGCTCCCATGGCCGAGATCAAAGACCCCGAGAACACCATCATCGTGACACTGAAAGACGGCGAAGTGGTGATTGCCCTTCTGCCCGACGTCGCCCCCAAACACTCTGAACGGATGAAGGCGCTGGCCCGTGCAGGCGCCTATGACAACGTGTGCTTTCACCGTGTCATCGACGGCTTCATGGCGCAGACCGGCGATGTGGAAAACGGCAATATGGAAAAGGACTTCAACCTGCGCCGTGCCGGCACGGGTGGGTCCGCCCATCCTGATGTTCCGGCAGAGTTTTCCAAACTGCCGCATGACCGGGGCACCATCGGGGCCGCGCGATCGTCCAGCCCGAACTCGGCCAACAGCCAGTTCTTCATCAACTTCAAGGACAACCATTTCCTGAACGGCCAATACACGGTTTATGGCCGGGTCCTGTCGGGGATGGAGTTTGTCGACAAGATCACCAAGGGCGAGCCGCCCGCAAATCCTGATCGCATGATCACTGTCCGGGTGGCCGCCGATGTCCAGTAAATCCCTCGTCCTTGCCATCGCCCTGTTGGCCGCACCTGCCTTTGCCGAAGGGGATGGCCCCGGCCCGAACATGACCATCGAGGTGACCGGTCAGGCCAATGGCACCATCGTGATCGACCTTTTGGCCGACAAGGCGCCGCTCCATGTGGCGCAGATCGCCGCCCTTGCGAATGAAGGCGCCTATGACGGCGTGGTCTTCCACCGCGTCATCGACGGCTTCATGGCACAGACGGGCGATGTCCAATTCGGCAAGTCGGACGGCGATCTGGCCCAGGCCGGCATGGGCGGTTCGTCCAAGCCCGACATCAAGGCCGAGTTTTCGGATGTGTCGTTCCAGCGTGGCGTGGTTGGCATGGCCCGGTCGCAAAGCCCGGATTCGGCCAACAGCCAGTTCTTCATCATGTTCGCGCCGGGCGAGTTTCTGGACGGCCAGTACACCGTCGTCGGCCAGGTGATTTCCGGCATGGAGATCGTCGACGCGATCAAGCGCGGCGATGGTGCCAATGGCGAAGTCAGCAGCGCACCGGATGTGATGGCCAAGGTTACCGTCGCACCCTGATTTGCGGTCAAGGCGGGGGGCGCTGCCCCCCGCACCCCCCGGGATATTTGGCAAGAGAAGACGGGGCTTACCCCAGGACCACCAAGGCGTGACGCTTTTTGCCCGCTGTCAGCTTGACCGGTTCGGCCAGTTCGCCCGCGCCAATCCGAAGACCGGCATCCGTCACAACATCATCGTTCATCCGCGCGCCACCCTCGGCGATCAGCCGCTTGGCATCCTTGCCAGAGGCCGCGAGGCCTGCGCGGACCAAGAGTTGAACAATGCCGAGCCCTTCGGCCGCCTCAGAGGCCGTGACATGCACGGTGGGCAGATCGCCCCCGATCCCCCCCTGTTCGAAGACTTCGCGCGACGTGGCTTCGGCCGCCTGTGCCGCCTCTGTCCCGTGCAGCAGCGTCGTGACCAGGTTGGCCAGCTGGATTTTCGCGGCATTGATCTCGGACCCGCCCAGCGCACCCAGGCGGTCGCATTCCGAGACGTCAAGTTCCGTGAACATCTTCATGAACTTGCCCACATCGGCATCCGCCACATTGCGCCACCATTGCCAGAATTCATAGGGTGCCATCCGGTCGGCATTCAGCCAGACAGCGCCGTCCACCGATTTGCCCATCTTTTTGCCATCCGACCGCGTGACCAACGGCGTCGTCAGCCCGAACGCCTCGGTCGCCATCACGCGCCGGATCAGGTCAGTGCCCGAGACGATATTGCCCCACTGGTCCGATCCACCCATCTGCAACAGCGTGCCATAGCGGCGGTGCAGTTCCAGAAAGTCATAGGCCTGGAGCAGCATATAGTTGAATTCGATGAAACTCAGCGATTGTTCCCGGTCCAGCCGCGACTTCACGGACTCGAACGACAACAGCCGGTTGATCGTGAAATGTGGCCCGATATCGCGCAGAAACTCGATGTATCCCAGCTTGTCGAGCCATTCGGCATTATTCACCAAAGGGGAGTCTGTCGGCCCGTCACCGTAAGAGATGTAGCGCGAAAAGACCGTGCGGATGCTGTCGGCATTGGCGTTGATCTGCTCGACGGACAGCATCTTGCGCATCTCGTCCTTGCCGGAGGGATCGCCCACCTTGGTCGTGCCGCCGCCCATCAGCGTGATCGGGCGATGCCCGGTCTTTTGCAGCCAGCGCAAAAGCATGATCTGCACAAGATTGCCGATATGAAGCGACGAGGCCGTCAGGTCGAACCCGATATAGCCTGTGACCACGCCCTTGGCCAAACGCTCATCCAGGCCCTGATAGTCCGTGCAATCTGCCAGAAAACCTCGCGCCGTCAGCGCATGCAGAAATTCGGATTTCGGATGGTAGGTCATGGCACCCTCGTGCATTACTGTCCGCGCGATATACCGGGGCGGGGGGCCAAGGGGAAGATGCGACAGAGCGGGCCGATCTGGGCGCTGGGTGCAATGTCCGGCACCTCGCTGGACGGGGTCGATGCCGCGATGGTGCTGACCGACGGCCAGACGATCAGCGAGTTCGGACCCCATGCGTATCGCCCCTATACTGCGGTTGAGCAGACAGCGCTGCGTGCGGCGCTGGGCCAGTGGCCCGGAGATGCTGCTGTCATGGCGGCGGCGGAGGTGGTCGAGACCGCGCATGCCGAGGTTCTGTCGCGCTTTCACGGCGCGGACGTTGTGGGGTTCCACGGCCAGACATTGGCGCATGATCCTGGCGGGCGCGGCACACATCAGGCAGGCGATGGCGCGCTGCTGTCGCAGGTTCTGGGGCTGCCGGTGGTCTGGGATTTCCGGTCCAACGACGTCGCCATGGGCGGGCAGGGCGCGCCGCTTGCCCCTTTTTTCCACCACGCCTGCGCGCGCTGGATCGGGGCTGCAGAGCCTCTGGTCATTCTCAACCTGGGCGGGGTCGGCAACCTGACCTGGATCGACCCGACCAACGACAAGCCCGACAGCCCCGGTGCGCTGTTGGCTTTTGATACCGGCCCCGCGAATGCACCCATCAATGATCTTCTGCGCAGCCGCCTTGGCCTTGATCTTGACCTGGACGGGGCCAGTGCCGCCAATGGACAGGTCGACGAAGCGGCGGTGATGCGTTTTCTTGACCACTCCTATTTCTACAAAATCCCGCCAAAATCACTGGACAGGGGTGCGTTTGCTAGCACTTTTCAAACATTTGACGCGATGACGACCGAAAACGCCGCCGCCACGCTGACCGCCATCGGCGCGGCTTCGGTCGCCAAAGGTCTTGAACATTGCCCCAGGCCCCCAACCCGCATCCTTGTGACCGGTGGCGGGCGTCTCAACCCGGTTCTCATGCGTGAGCTGACCTCTCGGACCAGCTTGCCCGTGGACCCGGTGGAAACGGCAAACCTGAACGGTGACATGCTGGAGGCGCAAGCGTTCGCCTATCTTGCGGTGCGCACCTTGCGCGGATTGCCCACGTCTGGCCCAACCACGACCGGCGTCGCCACGGCCATAGGGGGCGGGCGGATCAGTCGGCCGTCTTCGCCCGCGATCTCTGGATAAGGGTCACGGAATAGATCACCAATGCCGCCCAGATCATCGGGAACGCGATCATCCGCGCGGTCCCGAACGGCTCGCCGAACCAGAACACCGCGGTCAGAAGAATCATCGTGGGCGCGATGTATTGCAGGACCGCGATGGTCGACAGCCGCAACAGTTTGGCACCGTTCGCGTACAGCATCAGCGGCACGGCCGTCACCACCCCGCAGCCAAGCAGCATCGCGGTATCGAACGGCACGCCCGCCAGAAAATGACTATCCCCGGTCCAGATCAACCAGCCCAGATAGGCCAGCGCAAAGGGCGTCAGGATCAGGACCTCCAGCATGAAGCCCTGGTTGGGCCCCAGCGGCAGGCTTTTCTTGCAGTAGGCGTAAATCCCCCAGGTGATCGTCAGCGACAGCGCCACCAGCGGCAAGCGCCCCGCATCCCAGGTCAAGACCGCGACCGCCGCAACGGCAAGCGCAATGGCCACCATCTGCGCGCGGTTCAAACGCTCACCCAACAGCACCGCCCCCAGAAACACACTGAACAGGGGGTTGATGTAATAGCCAAGCGCCGCATCCATTGCGTGGCCCGCCCCGATGGCCCAGACATAGATACCCCAGTTGACCGAGATCAGCGCCGCTGTCACGCATCCCATCCCCAGCATCCGGGGACTGCGCAAGGCCGCCTTCAAATCCGCAGTCCGCCCCAACCAGATTAGGACCATGGCGGCAATCGGCACTGACCAGATCACCCGATGCGCAATCACCTCGGGTGGTGGAATATGCGCCAGCGCCTTCATGTAGACCGGCAAGACCCCCCACAGCAAATAGGACGAGATGGCGAAAGCCAGCCCGCGCGGGGAATCGGTGTTGAGGGGGTTTTCCGCCATGGCGCAGGCCTAGCGCCGAATGTTGTCAGTTGCCACGGGGCAGATTGTAAGGGGCACAATCAGTTCTTCGCAAGTCCTGCGCAGCGCGACTCTGGCAAAACGCGCAATTGTATCTGCGCACCGCCGTATTCAGTCCATCCAAAGGCACAAAGCGTTGTACCGGGTAGGGCGCTGCCACCGCCCGCCCCCAACAGAATCTTACCAATACGCCCATCGGACAACCTGGCATGCGCGATCGTTCCGGCAGAATACTGCGACGCCCGAAACTCAATGTGTTGGATCGTCACCCAAGTCTCTCCAATCGTTCTTCCAGGAGACAACACATATCGGGCAGCCAAAAGCGCAAGAATCGCAGCAACTAAAGCTGGACCCAAAAAGACCTTCCACCCATATTCAATCACCACCTTCGCTCCAAATACTCTTTCGTAAATGCCACATACCCATCTGCCGTCACCTCAAGATGTTCCCGCATCGCCTTGTGAAGACGTGGTAATTTATGAAATGGGACCTGCGGATAGACATGATGCTCGGTATGAAACGGCATGTTCCACGCCAGAAATCGCATGGCCGCCGTGGCAAAGGTCGTGCGGGTGTTCGCGAACATGTTCGCCACCCTCGGGCAGTCCCCATGCTCGGCCAGCAGATACAGCCGCAGTGCGGGTTGCCCCACCAGCACCGGCACAATCCACACCCAGAACAGCAGCGGCGTCACCAACAGCGAGCCCAGCACCAGCCCGTATCCCACCAGCATCGAGCGCGCCTCGTATGCCATTCGGGGCAGGGCCGCCTCGGCCAGATAGGGCGCGAGGACCCGCCCCAGAGCAAGACCCGGGATCAGCCTCAGCGCCGCGATCCAGTAGGGCAGGCCCGAGACGTGCCAGACCCAGGCGCGCAGGGTTTCTGGCTTGCCGCCCGCAAGCTCGGGGTCCTGACCGTCAAGATTGGTCCAGCGGTGATGCGCAAGGTGAAAGGACCGGAACCAGTCAAACGGCAGCAACAGCAGGAACCCGCAGACCCGCCCCACCCATTCGTTCAACCGCAGGCTGGCAAAGGGCGTCTTGTGCGTCGCCTCATGCTCCAGCGTGAAGAGGAACACGATCAGCACACCCTGGACAGGGATCAGTGCCCACCAGCCATGAACGATCAACGCGCCGACCAGCGCGATCGCCCCGGCATGCCCGGCCAGATGCAGCAACCCCGCCCGGTCCGACGGGGTGGTCAGGTCCGCCCGCAGCTCTGGTGCAAGGCTTGCCACAAACGCGCGGTGGTCCATCTCAGGCGCCCGTGGGGATGTCGAACCCCGCCGGCGCCAATTCAAAGCCGTCGAATTGGAACCCCGGGCTGACAGTGCAGCTCACCAGCGTCCAGTCGCCGGTGCTTTGCGCCGCCTGCCACCAGCCGGATGGCACCACGACTTGCGGCATCTCGCCCCCCAGAACATCGGGGCCCAGCCGCACGGCCCTAGCGCGCACGTCGTCCTCTGCCAGTGACAGGACCAGCGGCGCACCGGCATGCCACAGCCAGATCTCATCGGCGTCGACCCGGTGCCAATGGCTGCGCTCGCCTGCCTTCAGCAGGAAATGGATCGCCGTCCCCGACGCCCGGCCAGCGACCAGCGGTCCAACCCAGGTCTGTCGGTACCACCCGCCTTCGGGGTGCGGGGCAAGCCCCAGTTTGGCGATGATCGCATCGGCATCCATGTCATCAGCCTAAGTCAGACCCAAAGGGCTTTCCAGTCCCTCGACCCTCTGGCAGGCTGCCGCCATGAAACCACATATCCTCATCGTCGGCGCAGGCATCATCGGGTCGGCCATTGCCCATCGCCTCGCCCCAAGGGCGCGCGTCACCGTGCTGGAGGCGACGGCCCCGGCCACCCTGGCCTCGGGCAACAGTTTTGGCTGGATCAATGCCAGCTTTTTCCACGACCCCGTCCATCACCGTCTTCGCGTCGAGGCCATCGCCGCCTGGTCGCGCCTTGGTCCTGTTGCCGACGTCGTGCGATGGACCGGCACCCTGTGGTGGGAAGAGACGGGCGACAAGTTCGACGCCATGGCCGCCACTTTGGGCGCGCTCGGCTATCCGGTGCGCGAGGTGGACCGCCGCGAATTTCGCCAGTTGGAGCCTGAGGTCGCGACGCCCCCCGACCGCAGCCTGTTGTTCCCGGCCGAGGCCGCCGTCGACGCTGCCGCACAATCCACTCGCCTGCTCGCTGCCGCCGCTGATGATGGCGCGCAGCTTTGGACCGGCACCCGCGTCAGCGGCTTTGCGCAGTCCGATGCCGGGGTGATCGGTGTCCTCACCGATCAGGGCCCGGTCTTTGCCGACCACGTCATCCTTGCCACAGGCACCGCGACCGAAGCCCTGCTTGCCCCCATGGGCGTCACACTGCCGATGCTGCGCCGTGTCGCTGTCCTTTTGCACACCCAAAGCCTGCCGCCCGTCATCCACCACATCCTCGTCAGGCCGGAAGGGGAGATGCGCCAGGATGCAGCGGGCCGTCTGCTGATCCCGGCCGTCGTGTCCCACCAGTCGGACGACAGCGAAACCTTGGTGGCGACACCGGGACATCTGGCCAACGATGCGCTTGTCCGGACAGCGTCGCTGTTGCCCGGTCATGACCTGCGCTGGTCGCGCGTGACCCAAGCGATGCGCCCCATGCCGGCCGATGGCTTGCCAGCCGTGGGGCAAGTCGCCCCCGGGCTGACCGTCGCGGTGATGCATTCGGGGGTGACGCTGGCGGCGCTGATGGGCGAACTTGTCGCGGACGAGGTGCTGGGGCAGGGGCCAAGCCCGTGGCTTGCCCCCTATCGCCCCGACCGGTTTGCTTGACCGCGCGGTGCCGCCGATCCGTGAAGCCTACCCGCGCAGAATGCCACGCCCGGCATATTCCGCCGTCTCGCCAAGCATTTCCTCGATACGGATCAACTGGTTATACTTGGCCAGACGGTCGGACCGCGACAGCGACCCGGTCTTGATCTGTCCGCAGTTCGTGGCCACCGCAAGATCGGCGATCGTGCTGTCCTCGGTCTCGCCCGAACGGTGGGACATGACGTTCGTGTAACCCGCCCGGTGCGCCATATCGACGGCCGCCAGCGTTTCGGTCAGCGTGCCGATCTGGTTGACCTTGACCAGCATGGAATTGGCGCAACCGTCCGCGATACCTTGTGCCAGACGCTTGGGGTTGGTCACAAACAGATCGTCGCCGACCAGTTGCAACTTGTGGCCGATCTTGTCGGTCAAGAGTTTCCAGCCCGCCCAGTCATCCTCCGAACAGCCATCCTCGATCGAAATGATCGGGTAGTCGGCAGCAAGGCCGATCAAGAAATCGACGTTTTCCTCGATGGACAGCGATTTGCCTTCGCCTTCCATCTCATAGCGCCCGCCTTTGAAGTATTCGGTCGCCGCGCAATCCAGCGCCAGATAGATGTCTTCGCCCGGCTTGTAGCCCGCCTTTTCAATGGATTTCAAAATGAAATCAAGCGCCTCACGCGCGGACTTCAGGTTGGGGGCAAAGCCGCCCTCGTCGCCGATCCCGGTGTTGTGACCGGCTGCGGACAGCTCTTTTTTCAGCGTGTGAAACACCTCCGACCCCATCCGCACAGCCTCGCGGATGTTCTCTGCCGCGACCGGCATGATCATGAATTCCTGGATGTCGATGGGATTGTCGGCATGCTGGCCGCCATTGATGATGTTCATCATCGGCACCGGAAGGATCCGCGCCGAGGTCCCGCCGACATAGCGGTAAAGCGGCTGGCCCGAGAATTCCGCGGCCGCCTTGGCCACTGCCAGTGACACACCAAGGATGGCGTTGGCCCCAAGACGGCCCTTGTTGTGGGTGCCGTCCATTTCGATCATCGTGCGGTCGATGCCGACCTGCTCGGTGGCGTCAAACCCGACGATTTCCTCGGCAATCTCGCCGTTGACAGCCGCAACAGCCTCCAGCACGCCCTTGCCCATATAGCGTTTCTTGTCGCCGTCGCGACGCTCCACCGCCTCATGCGCGCCGGTCGAGGCGCCGGATGGGACCGCCGCGCGGCCCATGGCCCCGCCTTCCAGATGAACGTCCACTTCGATGGTCGGATTGCCGCGGCTGTCGAGAATTTCGCGGGCGTGGATGTCGATGATGGTGCTCATGGTCGGGTTCCTTGCACTGTTCAGCCGTTTGCGGTTTTGTGGCCTTCTACCTTGCGACGGCGCTCGCGGTAAAGCGTGTAAAGTCCCGATCCGATCACCAGGGACGCCCCAAACATCGTCTGCGCATCGGGCCGTTCGCCAAAGAGCATGAAGCCCAGCCCCAGCGCGAATATCAGGCGCGTGTAACGAAACGGCGTGATGACCGACACATCGCCCGCCCGCGTCGCCTCGATGATCGCCCAATAGGCGACCAGTCCGATCAATGTGGCGGCGACGATTTGCGCCCAGGCCACAGGCCCCGGCATGACCGGACCCCCGGCGGCAGCCACCATGCCGATGGACAGCACAATCACCCCGCTATAGCCCAGCGTGGCGACAACAGTGGTTGGCACACCGGGGTCCATGCGACGCGAAAAGATGTCGCGGGCGGACATGCCGATGACCCCGACAACCGCCCATAACACATTGGGATCAAACGCAGCTGACCCCGGCTTGATGATCAAGAGAACGCCGCCGAAACCGACCAGGATCGCCGTCCAGCGCCGCCAGCCGACCTCTTCGCCCAGAAAGAGCGCGGCGGCGGCCACCACCATGATGGGCGACGCTTGCAAGATCGCAGACACCAAAGACAGGGGGGCAAGCGCCAGCCCCATCAGGATCCCGCCCGATCCCACCATCTCGGCCAGGGTGCGGCCGATCACGGGACCGCTAAAGCTGCTGCGGGAAAAAACGCGGTGGCCTTGACGGATCGCCCAGAGACCAAACACCAGACATCCGACGCCCCCGATGATCAACGAGACCTGACCGACTGGCACGGTCACGCTGGCCAACTTGATCAACGCGTCTTCGACCGCAAAGCCTGCCATCGCCAGCGCCATCATCAGGATGCCGCGCAGGTTTTGGGCGCGTCTGTCTTCGGGGGTCATCAGGTTTTCCGATGGTTTCGCTGGCCCCCCGGATACAGCGGCCAGATCGGGAACTAAAGGCCCGACCATCTGCGTTTTGACGGATGCCGGGGAACACCGCCGGCATCCGCCGTCCTTGCCTAGCGATAAAGCCGGGGCGCGCCCGCCTTGTCGTGCAGCGCGTTGACCTCGTTGTGGTTCAGTTCCAGCGCTGCTGCCAGGTTGTGCAGGTATTGCGCCTCGGTCTGGTTATCGAGATTGATCGCCAGCAGCGACATCGCGTAAACCTGTTCCTCCATGCCGTTCGGCACCTGGCGCGCCAGACCGTCGATATCGACAGGCCGGTCAAGCTCTGCCTTCACAAAGGCCACTTCTTCCGGCGAGGCGTCGCCCATGTTCTTGAACAGTTTCGTCTTTTCCCCCGCATCAAGGTCGCCGTCGCATTTGGCCGCCTGGACCATCGCGCGCAGGATCAGCGCACCGGCCAGATCCTCATTGCGGGTGGTGGACTGCATCGGTCCCCTGGCGCGGCCTTGCGCCATGGCGTCGTCGGCGGCGGTGCCACTGCCAAAACCGCCGGGTTCGGGCAGCGTCTGACCCTCGGGCTTTGCCCCCAGAAGACTGCCCAGAAGATCACCAAACCCGCCGCTGGTGCTGCCCCCGGTCGTCGCCCCACCCGCAGCCTTGCCGCCCAGAAGCCCGCCCAGAATGTCTTCCAATCCACCGGCGGGGGCATTCGCGCGGGTTGTGGTGCGCGGCGTCTGCCCCGAATTGCCGGTCAGGTTGCCCAGAAAATCATCAATGCTGCGGCCAGTCCCTGCCTGCGAGGTCGGTTGCGGCGTCCTTTTGTTGCCCATGGCGTCGGAAAACACATCCTCAAGCCCTGTCGACTTGCCGCCGTCATAGCGCGCACCGGTGCCGGGCGAGGCCGGCTCCGCGCCGCCGCCGCCAAGGCCCTTTTTCGTCAAGGCGCTGACGCCCCTTGCCACGGCAATGCCGATCGCGACCTTCAGCAATGTCTTTCCGAGACTCATTTTACTCTCCTCAACTGTGGCTCGTCCGTGCCCTGTGGCGGACCCGATCACCCTTGTCCGGATGCTGCATCCGGTCAAAGCAAAAGGGTGATGGTAGGCGGTCATCCGTTGGCGTATCGCTGTCGCACAGCCAATCAGGACCGCGACATATGCCCCGCAAACCCAGTCTCGACGCGCAGGGCCTCGGCATCCTTCTGGCGGTCATGCTTTTGTTTGCGGTCAACCAGGTCATCATCAAGGTGGTGAACGTCGGCCTGCAGCCGGTCTTTTTCGCGGGCCTCCGGTCGGCGCTGGCCGTTCTGTTCGTCGGTGGCTGGATGTGGTTTCGTGGTCGTCCGCCCCGGCTCAGCCGTGCGGTGGCGGGCCCCGGCATCTTGATGGGTGCGGCCTTCGCGGCCGAATTCATGTTCTTGTTCCTCGCCCTTGATCTGACCACTGTCGGCAAGGCGTCGGTCATCTTCTATTCCATGCCGGTCTGGTTTGCGCTGATGGCGCATGTCGGGCTGCCGGACGAACGGATCACCCCGGTCAAGGCCCTGGGTCTGATGTTTGCCTTTGCCGGCACCGCCCTGGCGATCCTGACCAGCATCGGCGGGGGCACGGGCAGCCTTGCCGGCGATCTTTGCGCGCTAGCCGCCGCAGTCGGGTGGGCGGCAACCGCATTTCTGGCGCGCCGTCCGGTGATGCGCGACGAGGGGCCGGAGCGGCAACTTTTCTGGATGGTGCTGGTATCGGCCCCGATCCTGCTTGTCTTATCGCCGCTGTTCGGACCGCTGATCCGCGATCTGCAAGCGGTCCATATCTTCTGGCTTGTGGTGCAGGCCTCGATCGTGGTGACGGGCGGGTTCATCACATGGCTGTGGCTTTTTTCCATCTATCCGGCCTCCACGGTCGCCAGTTTTTCGTTCCTGACCCCGGTTTTCTCGCTGCTGATCGGTGCGGTGTTCTTTCAAGAATCGATCACTTGGATGCTTGCGGTGGGCGCGGTTCTGGTCGCCGTGGGGATTGTTTTGGTCAACCGACCACCCCGGGATTCGGCCAAGACGGCGGCGAACCCCTCACCGGACGCCTGAAACCGGGCCTGCAAGGCGCGGTGGCCGTTCAGATTTTCGCGAAACGCGCAGCTTGGCCACCCACAACCGCAGGTTCAACCGCGCTTTGTCGGGCCTGCCCCTGGGGCGAAGCGTCTTAGCAACGTCAAGCAAGAAAATCTGCCATCGTGCAAAAATATGGTTTGATTGAGCCTGAGAAATACTTCAATTTGATGACGCTGTCCGCCGGAACACTAGATGTAGTTGTAAGGTCTAGATGTAAGAACAGGCGGGGCCGGCAGGTGACAAGTGATTACATAAAGGTGCCGTCAACGGCATTGCCGCCTTGCCCGAAGTCGCGGGCGAGGCACGTATCGCTGTCCTTGTTGTCAATTTGAAGACTCAAGCGCTCCAGACCAGGGTCAAATCCTCGGCTGGCAAAGGAAAAAGGAACAGGGGCAGATGAAGATCGAGCGGAAGTTCACGGCAGAATCCACCGGTGCGTATGGCACGATGGCGTTCACCACCACGGTGTCGGAGATTCGCAATCCAGACGGGACGGTCGTGTTTCGCAACGATGCTGTCGAGGTGCCGGAAGGCTGGAGCCAGGTCGCGTCCGACGTTCTGGCGCAGAAGTACTTTCGCAAGGCTGGCGTTCCGGCCCGCCTCAAGAAGGTTCGCGAAAAGGGGATGCCTGAATTCCTGTGGCGGTCTATTCCCGACGAAGACGCGATGGCCAAACTGCCCCCGGCCGAGCGTAATGTCGGCGAGACATCGGCCAAGCAGGTCTTTGACCGTTTGGCGGGCGCTTGGGCCTACTGGGGTTGGAAGGGTGGCTATTTCACCACCGAATCCGACGCCCGCGCCTATTACGACGAAATGCGCTTCATGTTGGCGCGCCAGATGGCGGCACCCAACAGCCCGCAATGGTTCAACACGGGCCTGCATTGGGCCTATGGTGTCGATGGCCCGGCGCAGGGCCACTTTTACGTCGACCACAAGACCGGCGTGCTGACAAAATCGACCTCTGCCTACGAACACCCCCAGCCCCATGCCTGCTTCATCCAGTCGGTCAAGGATGACCTGGTGGGCGATGGCGGCATCATGGACCTCTGGGTGCGCGAGGCGCGGCTGTTCAAATATGGCTCAGGCACTGGCACCAACTTTTCATCGCTGCGCGGTGAGGGTGAAAAGCTGTCGGGCGGTGGCAAGTCATCCGGCCTGATGGGTTTCCTCAAAATCGGCGACCGTGCCGCAGGGGCGATCAAATCGGGCGGCACCACTCGCCGCGCCGCCAAGATGGTGATCATCGACATGGATCACCCCGACGTCGAGGCCTTCGTGAACTGGAAGGTCATCGAAGAACAAAAGGTCGCAAGCCTTGTGGCAGGGTCCAAGGCGCATGAACTGCGCCTGAACGACATCTTTGCCGCGATCAAATCCTGGGATGGCTCGATGGCCGATGCCACCGATCCTGCCAAGAACGCAGCCTTGAAAACGGCCGTCAAGGCGGCGAAAAAGGCGATGATCCCGGACACCTATACGAACCGCATCCTGCAATATGCGCGTCAGGGGTTCACCGCGATCGAGTTTCCCACCTATGACGTCGATTGGGATTCCGAGGCTTACATCACCGTGTCGGGCCAAAACTCCAACAATTCGGTCCGCGTGACGGATGCCTTCCTGCAGGCTGTCAAAGACGATGCCGACTGGGCCTTGATCCGCCGCACGGATGGCAAGACCGCAAAAACCATCAAAGCGCGCGACCTTTGGGATCAGGTCGGCCACGCCGCCTGGGCCTGCGCCGATCCGGGCATCCAGTTTCAC
>JBKJVF010000143.1:0-9396 GCA_046589965.1 Paracoccaceae bacterium | reverse complement strand
CGAATACAAGCCCGGCGTCTATATCCTGCCCAAGGCGCTGGATGAAAAGGTGGCCCGTCTGCACCTGAAGAAGATTGGCGTGAAGCTGACAGAACTTCGCAAAGATCAGGCAGATTACATTGGCGTAAAGGTCGACGGACCGTTCAAATCGGAACACTACCGCTACTAGTGAATCCCGCGATTTTCGTCGTGCCGACCGATCATTGCCGGGTGGGAAAGCCGCCCGCGTTTTCCCTTTGCGTCATGTGACACATGCTCCTATCGTGCCGCCGTTGCGGTTGGGTGGCCAATCCACCCGATCTGACAGTATTGTGAATCAGGGACGAGGGAAACGCATGAGCAAGAGAGACGAACTGATCGCCAAATATGCCGATGATCTGAAATCGAAGTGCAAGATGACGCCGGACATGGCGCTCTTGACCAAGGTGACGATCGGCTGCGGCCCGGCAATCTATAATGCCGACAGTGCCACCGTTGCAGGTTCGGATGTCTCCGAACTTGAAACCGTCAAGAACAACTTTCTCATCAAGAAGTTGGGCCTCAAAGATAGCCCGTCCCTGATGGAGGCAGTCAATGCCGTCATCGACACCTATGGCCGGTCCGAGCGCAGCAAATACCGCGCCGTGGTCTATTACATGCTGGTCAAGCATTTCAGCAAAGAAGCCGTCTACAAGTGATCGGCCTTCGGCAGGCAAGACCCGACGCGGCGTCTTGCCTGCTGATCCTCGCCAAGCTGCGCCTAAGGCGCGCGCGGATGCTGTTGATCTAAAGTTGAACCGTATTCTACAGGCTTCGTATTTGCAGGCGGACGTGATTCTGGCGTATCACGATCTGGCAGGGCAGTAGCCCGGAACCTTTCATAGAACACGTGCGGTGCTTGGGGAGCGCGTGGGGTGGATGAAGGGTTCCGTAGGGGTGCGGGACCCTTCATTTTTTTCAAAACAACACAAGTATGATCCCCATGATCGTACATCCCACGATGGCATTCACGCCGTCTATGACGGTCAAGGCGGCCTTTCGCATGCCAAAGGCATAGTTCATCGCAACCCATGGCGTGATGAAGAAAGCACCGACCCCCAGCCCTGACAGCGCGCCCTCGCCAAGCGTGTCGATACCGCTCGTCGCAAACACATGCCGCATCATTCCGGCCACAAGCACCATGGCAATGAAACCGACGGCAAATGGCATCGGACTGCCATTTCCCATCGGTCGTCCCGAGGCATCCACCGGAATACCGGCCGCCGCGATCCAAGGCTTTGACATCACAATGTACCAGACCGCGCCAAAGGCAAATGCCCCGGCTGCGGCGACGATCACGCTTAGGATTCCCATTCTTTTCCCCGTTTCGGCTTTGTTTTTTCGCACTATGGCGCGAAAAGTAAGCGGTGGCGAAGAAATTCTACGGCTCCACGCCGCCCATGCCGCACACTACCTGCCACTCCTCAGGGCTGACCGGTTGCACTGAGAGCCGCGAATTGTTGACCAGCACCATCGCCTCCAGTCCGGGCTGGATCTTGCAGTCCTCCAACGTCACGGCCCGGGCAAACGGTCGGACTGCCCGGATGTGGACGCAGTCCCAGCGCGGATCGTCGGTGGAGCTGTCTGGCGCGCTGAGCGCCGAGACCTCGACGATCCCCACGACCTCCTTGCCAACATTGGAGTGGTAAAAGAACCCCAGATCGCCGATCTGCATCGCTCGCATGTTGTTGCGCGCCTGATAGTTGCGCACGCCATGCCATTCCTCGCCGGCCGCACCTTTGGCGACCTGTTGATCCCAGCTCCATGTGTCAGGCTCGGATTTGAACAGCCAATATTTCATATCACTCCCCGCACGATGCATTTGATCCAAGGCTTGCAAAAATGATGGGACGAGGCAACGACGGATTGTCCTGCCCGTTGATCATTCGCGCTTCAGCGGTCGTGACAAAAGCGTCTCTATCGCCGCAGAAAGCGCTAGTTTGCGGTCGATCAGGTCCGCCACCATCTGGGCAATTGGCATGTCGATGCCGCGTTCTTTCGCCAGCTTGGCGATGGCAAGCGCGGTCGCAGCACCCTCAACCGTCACCGTAGGATCAAACTTCTTGCCCTGACCCAAGGCCATTCCAAAGCAAAAATTGCGCGATTGCGGCGAGGTCGCCGTCAGGACAAGATCGCCCAGCCCCGACAGGCCCGCCAAAGTTTCGGCCCGCGCGCCCATGGCCGCAGCCAGTCGCCCCATTTCGGCAAACCCACGCGTCATCAGGGCCGCGCGCGCCGACACGCCCAATCCCGCGCCAATCACGATCCCGGCGGCAATGGCAATCACGTTTTTCAGCGCGCCACCAAGTTCCGCGCCGGTCACGTCATCGGTGCGGTAAAGTCGGAGCGTGGGCGTCGACAGCATGCTTTGCAAGGCGTCGGTGCCCCCCGCAAGGGTGAGGGCGGTCGGCAATCCTTGGGCGATATCGATGGCAAAGCCGGGGCCGGTCAGCAGCGCAAGGTCAGAGGCCGGACATGCCGCTGCCATCGTTGCCCAGGGGCCCATACCGGTCTGCAGGTCCAGTCCCTTGCAGCAAGCGACCAGCGCCATGCCATTCAGGTGGATGGCGTTCGCGTCCAGAAACACCCGCAAAGTTTGCATCGGAACGGCCAGCAGGACGACTGAGGCATGCAGCAAATCTTTGATATTGGCCGTCACAGAGACGTTTTCCGGCAAGACTATATCTGCCAAGTGCTTTGTGTTGGCGCGCGCCTGCGACATCGTCGCGATCTGTGCCGGATCGCGCGCCCAAAGCGTCACGGAGCGGCCACCGCGCGCCAATGCAACCGCGAGCGCGGTTCCAAATGCGCCCGCCCCTGCGATGCCGATCATGCCTTGGCCCCTTTTTTTCCAAAGCCCAGCATGCCGGGGGCAGTCGGGTCCAGTGGCCAGCGCGGTCGTGCCACAAGATCCTCGTCGCGGACCGCCCCTGCCTGCACAATTTCGATGCCAGCCCAGGCGATCATCGCTGCGTTGTCGGTGCAGAGCGCCATCGGTGGCGCTATAAGTCGCGCCCCGGTTCGCACACAAAGCGTCTCTAATCCCGCCCGAATGGGCCCGTTTGCAGCGACGCCCCCTGCCACTGCCAGGAACGCGACGGCCGGACCCAAAGCCATGTAGCGCAGGAGGGCGCGACGTGACTTTTCGACCAGAACATCCACAACCGCCGCCTGGAATCCTGCACAGATGTCGTTGCGATCCTGATGTGTGATGCCACCCTTGGCGGCCACCAGTGCATCGCGCGCACGAAGAACCGCGGTTTTCAGTCCCGAAAAGCTCATGTCGCAGCCCTCGCGGTCCAGCAACGGCCGCGGAAAGGCAAAGCGCCGCGCATTACCTTCTTTTGCAGCTGCCTCGACGGCGGGACCGCCGGGCTGCGCCAGCCCCAGGATCTTGGCGGTCTTGTCGAACGCCTCGCCAGGGGCGTCATCTATCGTCCCCCCCAGGCGTTCGAAGCGGGTTGGTCCATGCACAATCAAAAACTGGCAATGCCCGCCTGACACCAGCAACAAAAGATAAGGAAAGGCCTGCAGATCGGTCAATCGGGGCGTCAGCGCATGCCCCGCCAGATGGTTCACGCCGACCAGCGGCAGTCCGGTCGCCGCCGCCAGCCCCCTGGCCAACATCACACCCGACAGCACGCCCCCGATCAGGCCCGGACCGGCGGTCACCGCTATGCCGTCAAGCTGGCGAAGTCCAAGCCCAGCACCTGCCAGCGCCCGCTCGACACAGTGATCCAGCCGTTCGGCATGCGCGCGTGCGGCGATTTCGGGCACAACGCCGCCAAAATCCCGATGCAACGCCGTCTGACCTTCGACGACTGACGACAGGATTGCGGGCCGCGAGCCGGACCGGACCACGGCTGCCGCGCTGTCATCGCAACTTGATTCAATGCCAAGAAAGGTAAGCGGCCGGGTCATGGTCTGCCGTTGCCAGAGGGTCGTCCCGGAGGTAACACCTAGCCCATGATCGCACAATCCCGCGCAATCCCAGTGATCCTGACCCGTCCTGAAGAACAGGGCGCACGGTTCGCCAAAGACCTCCAGGATCGGTATGGCCGTGCCATTGATGTGATCCAGAGCCCGTTGCTGGCACCGCAATTCCTGACGCCCGCCCTTGGATCGGGTCCCTGGGCGGCCATCATCTTTACCTCGGCAACCGCTGTTGCGGCCTTTGGTCGGCTGAATACTTTCTCAGGCATTTTGTCACAAAAGGCCTATTGCGTCGGTCACAGGACGGCCGAGGCGGCCCGGGCAATCGGGCTTGACGCTATTTCAGCAAACGGCGACTCAAAGGCCCTCTGTGCGACGATATTGGCAGCACGCGAACCCGGCCCCCTGCTTTATCTGCGCGGTGAGGAAGCGCTGGGTGACATCGCCAAAAATCTTCGTCTGGCGGGAATAGAGACGCATGAAGTGATCGTCTACAGTGAACTTGCCCAGACCTTGTCAGACGAGGCGCGCAACAGACTCTCCACGGACCATCCCGTCATCCTGCCGGTGTTTTCTCCTCGAACGGCCAGGATTTTGCGACAGGAACTGCTGGCCATGTCGCGCGTTCTTTCAGTTGCCACCGTGGCGATCAGCCCTGCGGTGGCAGAGGAACTGAAACCCTTCACGGCAACGTGGAGATTTGTCGCTGACCGCCCCGACGCGCCCTCGATGCTATCGGCAATCGGACAAGCGCTGACGGTCACGCAGGCGTCTTGAAGGTTGCCCAGTCGCAGGCGTAGGTTGGCGACAAGGCTCAGACGTATTGGTAAGGGGGATTCGCAATCATGGCGCAACGCGACCGCCCAAAGGTTACAGATCCAACCGTGGATGGATCAGCTGAGGATACCGCAACGGTTCTTACCGAGCCAGTTGCCGACGAAACGCCCATATCAATCACGCCACAGATGGACCTGCCAACGCCTTTGCCAGACAGGCCGCAGCCGAACGGCTTTCTGCCGGCTTTGGGTGGGGGAATGCTTGCCGCCGTGATCGGCTTCGGGTTGTCGCATTTCGATGTTTTCGGATTGCGCCCCGCGCCGGCAGATACCTCTGCGTTGGACGCGCGTCTATCTGGCGTCGAAGATGGCCTGACCCGCATCGATGGCGATCTGTCACAGCTTGCCTCTGCACCCCAAGCCGACACTTCGGGGCTATCCGAGCGTATCGCTGCGCTGGAAAATGCCGGAACCGCGACTGCTTCGGGCCCCGGCCTGGAAGAGGTGGCGGCACGCATGACAGCGCTTGAGGCGCAGCTTGCTGATGCAGCCGCCACAGGAACCGGGGCGCCGGGCGCCGCCCTTGCTGCCCTCCAGGCCGAGGTGCGCGCTTTGAAATCCGCGCCCTCCGTCACGACCGAAGACGTCTCGGCGCTGGTTGCAGACACACAAACGGCATTGTCCGAGGCAAAGGCCCTTGCCGCCAGCACGCAGGCAATGGCCGACAGCGCAAGGGCGAGTGCGGCGCTGGGTCAGTTGCGCGCGGCATTGGACACCGGGCAGCCCTATACGGCAGCACTGGCGATGCTGCAGGGGTCTGAAATTCCCGCCGCACTGTCTGACCATGCGACAACCGGATTGCCCACGCTGGCCACGCTTCAAGATCGTTTCCCCGCTGCTGCCCGGGCGGCGCTTGACGCAGCACTGCGCGCCAATCCCGGGGAAAGCTGGACGGATCGCGTGGGGACATTCCTGCGCAGCCAGACCGGCGCGCGCTCTGTCACGCCGCGTGAGGGCAGCGACCCGGATTCCGTCCTGTCGCGGGCCGAAGCGGCCCTTGAAACGGGGGACCTCGAGACCGCCTTGCAGGAAATGTCTGCGTTGCCGGAGGAGGCGAGGGCCGCGATGGCCGATTGGCTGGGCCTTGCTGAGCAACGTCGCGCCGCGGCCGCTGCGGTCGGGACGCTGGCCGACAAGTTGGGCGGGTAAGGGTCAATCATGGTCTGGTCCCTGCTGCGCATCCTGTTCTTCATCGCCGCAATCGTCGCGCTGGCCTTTGGCGCGGGCCTGTTGCTGGATACAGGCGGCGGCATCCTGATTTCTGCGGCCGGCTACGAGTTTTCACTGGGGCCTTTGCAAGCCGTTATCGGCGCGCTGATCCTTTTGACGCTGCTTTGGCTGATCTTGAAGGCGACCGCGCTCTTGGTGGCGGTGTTGCGGTTTCTGAACGGGGACGAAACGGCGATTTCCCGTTTTTTTGACCGCAACCGCGAGCGCAAGGGATATGCCGCCCTGTCAGAGGGGCTGATGGCCTTGGCGTCCGGGGAAAACCGGCTTGCCCTGTCACGCGCACAGGCGGCTGATCGTTATCTGTCCCGACCCGACCTGACGACGCTGCTGATTGCTCAGGCGGCAGAGGCGACGGGCGACACGGCCCGGGCGAGCGCTGCCTACAAGTCGCTGCTTGCTGACGACAAGACCCGCTTTGTCGCCATTCGCGGCCTGATGAAGCAAAAGCTGGCCGAAGGCGACACGGCGACCGCCTTGAAATTGGCGGAAAAGGCCTTTGCGCTGAAGCCGCGCCATGCCGAAACGCAAGACGTCCTGTTGAAACTGCAGGCAGAGCATTCGGACTGGAAGGGCGCAAGGACCACCCTCGGGGCCAAGCTCAAGGCGGGCGCCTTGCCGCGCGACGTTTATCGCCGACGCGATGCGATCCTGGCCTTGCAAGAAGCAAAGGTCGTTCTGGACGACGACGTCAGCGTCGAGGCGCGTGAGGCAGCGATCGAGGCCAACCGCTTGTCCCCAGACCTCATTCCTGCAGCGGCGATGGCGGCGCGGGGACTGGCAGCCAAGGGCGACAAAAAATCCGCGACCAAGGTTCTGCGCAAGGCATGGGAGGTTCGCCCCCATCCAGACCTCGCCGCGGCATTTGCCGAGATCGAGCCTGAAGAAACCGCTTCGGCGCGGCTGAAACGGTTCCGCCCTTTGTTGGAGAGTCAGCCGAACCACGAAGAAACGCGCTTGCTACTGGCGGAGCTGAACCTTGCGGCCGAGGATTTCCCGGCTGCACGCCGCGCGCTCGGAGATCTGGTGGAGTCACATCCAACCCAACGCGTCCTTACGATCATGGCGGCGATCACCCGTGGCGAGGGGGGTGATGACAGTCTGGTGCGCGGCTGGTTGACGCGCGCGCTGACTGCACCCCGGGGGCCGCAGTGGTGTTGCGACAAGTGCCAGACCGTTCACAGCGAATGGCATCCGATCTGCGAGAATTGCGGCGGGTTCGACACGCTGAGCTGGCGCGAACCGGCGCAGACAAGCGGGCCCAGCGCCACTGGGACGGAACTGCTGCCGCTGATCGTCGGCCAACCAAGGCCCGCGCCTGAACCGGAAGAGGCCGAGGTGATCGATGTGGAGACCATCGTGCGGCGGGGTTGACTAAGGTTTGGCCCCACCTTAGGAGGATCGCACCAGAAAGTGCCGCTGTAGCTCAGCTGGTAGAGCACGTCATTCGTAATGATGGGGTCGGGAGTTCGAGTCTCTTCAGCGGCACCACTTTATTCTCCGAACAAGTATAAAGACATCCAAAAACCCCCGTGATAAAAAGGGTTTATCGGATTTGTTCGTCCGATTTTGTCCAGCCCGGTGCAGCGGAATGTACCCCCATAGGGGGTACGATTTGGGGGTACGGCGGGAACCACATTGAGGACGCACTCACGATGCCGCTGAGCGATTCCAAGATTCGAGCGCTGAAGGAAACGGATCGCGACTATAAAGTTGGGGACTTCGACGGACTTTTTCTCCTCGTCAAAAAAACCGGTTCGAAATCTTGGCGATTCAAGTATCGGGTTGGCGGCAAAGAGAAGCTGATGGTCTTCGGCAATTACCCTTACATAAGCTTGGCGCAGGCGCGGGCACTACGGGACGAAGCCAAGTCCAAGCTGGCAAACGGCTTGGATCCGAACGCGGAAAAGCAGTCAGCCAAGCAAGCGGAGAAAACAAAAGCAGCCGAAACGTTTGGTGCCATCGCTGAACTCTATATAGCCAAGGCACGGGCAGAAGAGCGTGCAGCGGCTACGATGGCCAAGACTGTTTGGGTGCTAAACATGGCCAAGGCGGATTTTGGGTCGATGCCCATTCGGGACATTACTGCCCCGGTGATCCTCGAAACCCTTCGTAAGTTAGAGGCGAAAGGCACTTTTGAAACAGCCAAGCGCCTGCGCTCGAAAGTTGGTGCGGTCTTTCGTTTCGCTGTGGCGAGCGGATGGGCTGATGGGGACCCGACATATGCTTTGCGTGACGCCCTTGTACGTCCGAGGGTAAGATCGCGCGCGCCGATTACAAACCCCGCGCGTTAGGGTGATCTCCTGCGCGCGATTGATGGTTGCAACGGTCAGACCACAACCCGGTTAGCTCTAATGCTCCTCGCGATCGTTGCGCAAAGACCTGGTGAGTTGCGGCAAGCGACTTGGGCCGAGATCAACTTCGATACCCAAGTTTGGACTATCCCTGCCGAACGAATGAAAATGCGGCGGCCGCATCAAGTGCCACTGCCCCCGCGTGCCATTACGATTCTAAAGGACTTGCACTTTTTTACAGGCAATGGACTCTTTCTGTTCCCCTCGCTCCGTACGGGCTTAAAGTCTATAAGTGAAAACACCTTAAACCAAGCTTTGCGCAGAATGGGCTTTACCGGGGCAGAAATGACGTCGCACGGCTTTCGAGCGACCTTTGCGACGCTCGCAAACGAGAGCGGGCTATGGCACGCAGACGCGATCGAAAGGGCATTGGCACACGTTGACAATAACTCGATCAGGCGGGTCTACGCACGGGGGGAATATTGGGAAGAACGTTTGCGCCTGGCTGAATGGTGGGCTGACTATTTGGAAGAATGCCGAACCCGCTCAAGCGGAGCGGGCACAGCAAGATAATCAATGCCAGGGCGAAACGCCAAAGCAGAGCCTTTGCGGTTGCTTTGTTGCCTGAGGGCGCCTGAACTTCTCCTTGTTGCGGTAGGCTGCGTATGGACCCGCGAGCTTGTCAGCGTTGTAAAGCAGGAAAAGGCTAAGAGAAAGACTGCCAGATCGGCAAAAGCGTGAGTTGACTCGACCTCGTGATCGTGGACGAATTGAACTACCCCCCGTCTTACCAACGGACGGATTGTGGTCTGACACACAGACGAGATCATCTACTTCACTGCAAACCGTGGTCTGTTTTCGCCCGCTCGGCCCGCGCTGCGCCGGTTTCCTGGCGGTCAATCCGGTCCGCCTCCTCGAAGTAGCGCCCCACCTCGGCCTCCAGATGGGCAAGACGGTTTGCGATCTTGCCCTTGGTGTAGTTGCGGTCCCGGTTGTTGACCGCCTTGAACTTGCTCCCGTCGACGGCCACGACCTCGCCCCTCTGCACACCCACCCGGCGGCAGAGATCCACGAACTTCGCACAGGTC
>JBKJVF010000078.1:0-14597 GCA_046589965.1 Paracoccaceae bacterium | reverse complement strand
CAGCCCTGAACCAGACGCGGCAAGATCCCACTGAACCGCAGCGGCGCATCGGTCGCCGCAAGGCAAATGCAGTCCTGCCCGGCCTCGGCCACCGGAGTATGCTCCATCGCCTCATCGGCAAACTCGATGTCACCGGGACCAAAGCGATCATTCTGATCCGCAAAAGCCCCCTGCAGGACCAGCGTCATCTCCAACCCCCGGTGCCCGTGATCGGGCATCCGCGCGCCCGCCGGGATGTACAAAAGCCGCGCTGTTGCACGCCGATCGGTTGGAAGAATGGCTTGCCGAACGCCGGCCCCCAGCGATGTCCAGCCGACACTGGCCAGATCGGCCCCGACATAATCGGCCAAGGGTGCAGGAAGGATGCCCCGCGCGCGGTTGCGCACCCGACCGGTGGCCTGCGGCATCATCTCGATCCGTGACAGGGTCGCTTCCAGCGCCGATCCCGACATCGCAACCTCGTCCTGGCCTTCGATCACCGCGCCACCCACCGCCTCAAAGGCTGCAAGCTGCGCGCGGCAGTCGTCGCACATCGACACATGCGTGGCGACAATCAGGTTGAACGCCTCGGCCAGCTCCCCGGCCGCATAGGCCATCAGGACAGCGTCCGGAATATGGTGGCGTATCATCATCATCTTCATGCGTCCTTCACGTCATTTCCTGGCGCAGGCGGTCCAGTGCCAGCCTGATGCGCGATTTGATTGTGCCCAAAGGTAGGCCGGTTTCGACGGCAATCTCGCTATGCGACAACTCGCCGTAATAGGCGCGCTCGATCAGCGCTCTTTGTTTGTCAGGCAGCACGGCCAGTGCCCGCCCAAGACGCTGCGTTTCCTGCTGCGCTTCGTAAACGTCTGCCTGATCCGGTTCGGAGTCAGGACCCCAGTCCAGATCCTCGGGCTCGGCACGCAGCGATTTGCGCAGCATGTCGATCCGGCGGTTTCGTGCGATGGTGTAGACCCAGGTTGACACCGATGCCCGGCTGGGGTCGAACTGGTAGGCCTTTTGCCACAACGTCGCCATCACGTCCTGTGCGCATTCCTCTGCCATCGTGGCGCCCGCACCCGACTTCATCAAGAATGCCTTCACCCGTGGGGCAAAGTGCCGAAACAGCGCTGCGAATGCAGCTCTGTCCTGATGATCGCGCACGCGGAACACCAGGGCCGTCCAGTCCGTCTGTAATCCATCCGTCGTCAACTTTGACCTGTCTGCCAGTTGCCTTGCACCAACCACCCAAACGGCAGTTTGCCGTGCCGGGCAAGGTGCTTGCGCTATATCAATCTGACCGGCTTCGGACCACATGACAGATTTACATCCGCCATCATCGTTTGGATCACTTTCGCGCGAGAAAAAGACACGCAGGTCCGAAAAACTGTCAAGACAACACTGTAAACATCTTGTTACACCGCCTTGCCCGGGTTTTGATCCAAGCAGACGACCACCGCGTAGTAGATGTAATCTGTTTCAAGGAGCCTGTCTTTCATGCCGTTCGAAACCTTTGCCGCTGCCCCGCGCCGGATCGCCGTCATCGGTGGTGGCATCTCTGGCATGGCTGCCGCGCATATCCTTGGCGGTGACAACGCGGTCGTTCTCTTCGAGGCCGACAATCGGCTGGGCGGGCATGCCCGAACCGTGCTTGCGGGAAAGAATGGCGATCAGCCTGTCGATACCGGCTTCATCGTGTTCAACAAGGCGAATTACCCCCATCTCGTCAGGTTGTTTGAACAACTCGACGTCCCCATCGCCAAAAGCAACATGACCTTTGGGGCATCCATCGACGGCGGTCGCATCGAATACGGGCTGGCCTCGTTCGACGCGATCTTTGCCCAGCGCAAGAATCTGGTCAGTCCGCGGTTTCTGGGCATGATCGCCGACATTGTCCGGTTCAACAAACATGCCGAGGCCGCCTCTGATGCGCCCGGACTGACCATCGCAGAGCTTTTGGACCGCCTTGGCACCGGCGACTGGTTCCGCGACCATTACATCACGCCTTTTTCCGGCGCGATCTGGTCCACCCCGACCAAGGGCATCCTTGATTTTCCTGCCCATGCACTGGTGCAGTTCTTTCGCAACCACGCGCTACTTGGGTATGAGGGGCAGCACCAGTGGTACACGGTCAAGGGCGGCTCGGTCGAATATGTCCGCAGGCTTCAGGCCAGCCTTGTGGCCCACGGGGTCGATGTTCGCCTGTCAACGTCGGTCGCAGGCGTGCAACGCGTGGCGGGCGGAGTGATGGTGCGTGTTCGTGGCGGTGACTGGGACATGTTTGACGATGTCGTCTTTGCCACCCATTCCGACGACACGCTGCGCCTTTTGTCGGATGCGACGGGTGCCGAACGCATGGCGCTTGGGGCGATCAGCTATCAGCCCAACGATGCCGTCTTGCATTCCGATGCCAGCCTGATGCCAAAATCGCGCAAGGTCTGGTCCAGCTGGTCCTATGTTGAACCCAAAGGTGGCCCGGGCGACCGCATCGATCTGACCTACTGGATGAACTCGTTGCAGCCCATTCCCATGGACGACCCGCTGTTCGTCACCTTGAACACCAGCCGCCCGATCCGGCAGGAATTGATCCATGATACGGTCACGTTCCGCCATCCGGTCTACGATGTGGCCGCACTTTCGGCGCAAAAGACCATCCGCGCGATGAACGGCACGGCGGGCACGTGGTTCTGTGGGGCCTGGATGCGCAACGGCTTTCACGAGGACGGCATCGCCTCGGCGGTTGAGGTCGCCACTGGCATCAAAGCCCGTGTGGGGGCACCCTTGGCTGCATGACACGCGTTCAACACCTGCGCGGCGAGACGTTTCATGGCCGCAAGGGTGCTGTGCAGAACAGCTTTCGCTATGCGGTCGACTATGTGCTGGTGGATCCTGATGCGGACACGGGGCCCGCGCTTTTCTCGCGCAACCGCCGCAACCTGACTTCGGTCTTTGATATCGACCACGGCGGGGCGCCCCATGCGGGCAACGGCGTCGCCTGGGTGCGCGATTTGCTGGCCCAGCACAACTTGCCCGGTCACGATCACATCCGCCTGTTGGCCCAACCTCGCGTGCTGGGCCACGTCTTCAATCCCGTCAGTTTCTGGCTGTGCAATGACGCGCAAGACCGGCTGTGCGTCGTCATCGCCGAGGTGTCGAACACCTTTGGCGACCGTCATTCCTACCTGTGCCATCGCGACGACCTGGCCCCCCTGACGCGTGAAGACACGCTGACCGCCCGCAAGATCTTTCACGTCTCGCCGTTCCAGCCCATCGAAGGGGGCTATGTGTTCCGGTTCGACATCCGCGCTGACAGGATCGGCATCTGGATTGACTACACCACGGCAACCGGGGGGCTGTTTACCAACCTCGTCGGGCCGCTGGTGCCCCTGACCAATGCCAGCATCATCCGCACCTGCCTTCGCCGCCCGTTCGGGTCGCGCCGGGTGCTTGCGCTGATTCACTGGCAGGCGATCAAGTTGGCGATCAAGGGTGCGCCGTTTCGACGCCGACCCGAACCGCCCATCGATGACGTGACGCGATGACCGACGCGTTTCCCGTTCGGACAGCCGCCAAGGTTCTGTGGCCGTGGTCCCTGTTTGCCGCCCTGATCGCGATGGCGGGACTGCCGATCTACATCCATGCGCCAAAATTCTTTGTCGACAGCTATGGTGTCAGTCTGACGGCACTTGGCATCACGCTGGGGGCGCTGCGCTTTATCGATGTCGTGCAGGACCCGCTGCTCGGGTGGCTCGCAGAAACGCTCGGGGCCAGCCGCCGCTATTGGGTGGCGGCCGCAGCGGCCTTGATGGCGCTGGCGATGTACGGCCTCTTTGCCGTCCGGCCGCCCATTGCGCCGATCTTGTGGTTTGCCGTGACACTGACGGCGCTTTTCACCGCGTTTTCGTTCCTGACCATCGTTTTCTATGCCGAAGGGGTGGCCCGCGCCGCCACCATCGGCCCCGGTGGGCATGTGCGTCTGGCGGGCTGGCGCGAGGGCGGATCGCTGCTCGGTGTCTCGCTAGCCGCTGTTGCCCCGACTGTGCTGGCCCTGATGACGCCCGCCCCCTTTACCGCCTTTGCAACGGGCTTTGCGGTCCTGGCCCTTGTGGCCGTCGTCGCCATGCATGGGGAATGGCAATCCCGTGCCTTTGTGCCCCGACCCGGCTCCGCACTGTCGGCTTTTGCCCGGTTCCGCCCCGCCCTTGCCGACCCTTTGACGCGCAGGCTGCTGGTACTGGCCTTTGTCAATTCGGCCCCGGTGGCTGTCACCTCCACCCTCTTCCTCTTGTTCGTCGAAAGCCGCCTTGGCCAACCCGATGCGGCAGGCCCGCTGCTGCTGCTGTTCTTTCTGGCGGCGGCGGTATCGACCCTGGGGTGGAGCCGCCTGGCCCAGCGCATCGGCCCCAAACGCACGCTGATGGCGGGCATGGTCCTGTCAATCGCGGCGTTCCTCTGGGCGGCCACGCTCGGCACGGGTGACACCACGGCATTCGCGATCATCTGCCTTGCCTCCGGGGCCGCGCTGGGGGCGGACATGACGCTTTTGCCCGCGATGTTCGCACGGCGACTTGGCGATCTGGGCCAAGGGGGCGAGGCGGCTGCCTTTGCGCTTTGGTCTTTCGTGTCCAAGCTGACGCTTGCCATGGCTGCGGTGGTCTTGTTGCCGCTGCTTGACGGGTTTGGCTTTGTGACCGGACTGACAAACACCGCGACCGCGCTGACCGCGCTTTCCGTCCTGTATGCGCTTGTGCCCTGTGCCCTGAAACTTGCTGCGATTGCCTTTCTGGCCGTCCTGCCCGTAACCGAGGATTGATCTGATGAGCACCCTTGTTGCCATGCTCTTGGGGGCCGCGCTGGTACTGGCGGCGGTCATTCTGCGCGCGCGTTACGCCAGCTTTCGTGCCCAGATCCCCGCCGACATGGCCAAGATGGACCCGCCCTTCGACATCAAGTCCCATCTCAACGGCCCGATCCTGTGCGAAGGGATGATCTATGGCCCGACGGGCCGCGTCGTGTCGCGCTTTGTCGCGGATATGGAAGGGCGCTGGGATGGCGATACCGGCACCTTGTCCGAGGTGTTCCATTACGACAGCGGCGCCAAGCAAAACCGCCAATGGACGCTGGCCCTGCAGCCGGGCGGCACGATCAAGGCCACCGCCCCCGATGTTGTAGGCACCGGCACGGGCGAGGCCATGGGCGCGGGCGTTCAGTTGCGTTATCGTATCCGCCTGACACCCGAGGCCGGCGGCCATGTGCTGGACGTGGTGGACTGGATGGTCCTGATGGAAAACGGAACCATCATGAACCGCAGCCAGTTTTCCAAGTTCGGGATCATGGTGGCAGAACTCGTCGCCACAATGCGCAAGGTACCAGTATGAGAGATTTCACGGGCAAACGTTACTGGCTGGTCGGGGCGTCCGAGGGCCTGGGCCTCGCACTGGCGCAAAAGTTAAGCCGTGCCGGGGCCGAGGTGATCCTGTCCGCGCGGTCCGCCGACCGGCTGGCCGAAGCGGTCAAGACGTTGCCGGGTCGCGCGACCATATTGCCAGTGGACGTCGCCGATGCGGCGTCAGTCCGCGCAGCGGCAGCAACCCTCGGTGCCATTGACGGGGTGGTGTTTCTGGCTGGCGTCTACTGGCCCACCAGCGCGCAGGACTGGGATGCCGACAAGGTCGAAGCGATGTGCGACATCAATTTTACCGGCTGCGCCCGCGTCATGGGGGCCGTGATGCCCGGAATGATCGCACGCGGGACGGGCCATGTCGTCATAACAGGCTCGCTGTCGGGATTTCGTGGCTTGCCGGGGGCCATCGGCTATTCGGCGTCAAAGGCCGGAACCATGGCACTGGCAGAGTCGATGTTTGCCGACCTGCGCAATACCGGGATCGCGGTTCAGGTCGCCAATCCCGGATTCATCCGCACCCGCCTGACCGACAAGAACGACTTTTCCATGCCCTTTCTGATGGAGCCGGATCAGGCCGCGCAATATATGTTCGAACACATGACCACGGACCGCTTCAAGGTCAGCTTTCCGACGGTGTTCTCTTGGCTGTTCCGACTGTCGCAGTTCCTGCCGGACTGGGCCTATTACCGGATGTTCGCGCCTAAACCGTCAGCAAAGCCATAAAGAACCCGTCCATTCCGCCGACCTCGGCCCAATAGTCCGGACGCAACCGCAACCCGCCATCGCCGGTGATCCAGGCCGCGTCGACCCAGGGCATCGCGGGCCGCACGACCCGCAAACCCGGATGGCGCGCTAGCGCCGCCGCAAGTTGGGCCTCTGCCTCATCCGGCAGCAGCGAACAGACGCAATAGACCAGCCGCCCGCCGGGCCGCAGCATGCCCAGCGCCCGGTCGATAAGTTGCGCCTGCAACGCGGTCAGGCTGGCGAGGTCTGACCCATCCTTGACCAAGGGCAAATCCGGATGCCGCCGGATCGTGCCGCTGGCCGAACAGGGCGCGTCCAGCAGGATCGCGTCAAACGGTGCGTCCGGCTGCCATACCAGCGCGTCGGCAATCACCACCTCCGCCGCAAGCCCCGTCCGCGCCAGATTGTCGCGCAGCCGCGCCGCACGCGGGGCCGAGATATCCAGCGCCGTCACAAGCGCCCCGGCGTCGGCCAGTTGCAGCGTCTTGCCTCCGGGCGCAGCGCACAGATCCAGCACCCGCTCGCCCGGTTTCGGTGCCAATAGCTGAACCGCCATCGCAGCAGCGACATCCTGCACCCACCAGTCGCCCGACGCATATCCCGGCAGCCCCGAGACCCGCGAAAAGTCCTTTAACCGGCGTGATCCGTTGGGGAGATCGACCCCGTCCGGTCGTTCCACCACATGCGCTTTGACCGTGATGTCGATGGGCGGTGCAACGGTCTGTACCGCCTCGATCGCCGCAACCGCATCGCGCCCATAGGCATGCACCATGGGTTGGCGCAGCCAGCGCGGCAGCTTTGGGACCGGCATTGCCTGCAGGATCGGACCCGGCGGCACCTTGCGCAGCACCGCATTCACCAGCCCTGCGAAATGGGCCGCCCGACGGTCGCTGCGCGCGCATTCCACCGCCACATGCACCACGCCATGCGCCGCAGCGCCACCGTCCAGTTCCACCACTGCCAGCCGCAGCACGTTCAGGATGAACAGCGGCGGCGCCTTGCGCATCAGCGGATGCAACACTGCATCCGCGCGCTCCAATTGCCGCAGGACCGTCAGGCACAGTCGCTGCGCCCGTGCCGCCTCATCCGCGCCCATGCCTGCCAGCGGCCCGCCGGGGTCCGCGATCAGCTGGTTCAGCATGGCGCCGTCTTGAAAAACAGCCGTCAGCAGCCGCACCGCCCCCAGCCGCGCCGTCAGCCCCTCAACCGCCACGCAATGTCCCTTCGGTTCCTTGTGCGTCCCTTGGGCCGGGCTATATGATGACTAGGAATTGCACAACCACCCGAAAGCCTGACCCGATGTCCGACAAAGCGCCCGACCTGCCGCCCGCCGCCAAGCGCGCCCTTGCCGAAGCTGATGCGCGTCGCAAAGCCACTGACGCGAAACCTTTGCCGCCGGAACTGGGCGGGCGCGACGGGCCTGAACCCGTGCGTTATGGAGATTGGGAGAAAAAGGGGCTGGCGATCGACTTTTGACGCGTCGCGCCTCAGCGCAGCTTGAATGACGCGGAGCGCCCCTCGCCACGATCCACGGTAAAGCGCATTTCAGCGTCGCCGCGCGCCTCGACCAGTTGGCAGTTCATGGCAATGGCCTTACCGCTCCAGTCCATCTCGCGGCAGAAATATCCATCCTGCCACGTCCATGTGCCTGTTATGCCCCAACCCAACGCCGACCCCGCGATGCGCCCGTCAGGCGTAAGGTTCAGCGACAGGTTGTAAAGGCCGATGCGCAATTCGCGGTCCTTGACCAGTTCGACAAACGTGTCCTTGTCGCTGATCGGCGCAAAATCCGCGGAGGTCGGGCCCTCGGCAAGCGCAAGGCTTGGCAACAGGGCAAAGACAAAAGCGGCGCGAACCATCTTGGTCCCCTTTCACGAACTTGGAATGCATACGCGCGCTAACCGCGCATGGATCAAAATGTTCTTAGGCGGACCGAATATTTTACAGCCCCAGCACGTCCATCATGTCGTACTGCCCCGGTTTCTGGCTTTGCCCCCAGATCGCGGCCCGGATCGCCCCGCGCGCAAATATTGTCCGATCCGTGGCCACATGGCGCAGGATGATCCGTTCGCCCATGGCGGCAAAGATCACGTCATGTTCACCCACGATGTCGCCACCACGGATCGATGAAAACCCGATACTGCCCCGCATCCGGGCGCCAGTGATTCCATCCCGTGCCGCAACCTTGGCAGCACCCAGATCGACGCCTCGCCCCGACGCCGCCGCCTCGCCCAGCATCAGCGCAGTGCCCGAAGGCGCATCGACCTTCATCTTGTGATGCGCCTCGACGACTTCGATATCCCAGTCTTCATCCAGCGCACGAGCGACCTTTTCCGTCAGCCGCGTCAACAGATTGACGCCAAGACTCATGTTGCCGGCCCGCACGATCACCGCGTGATGGGCCGCCAGTGACAGCTTGGCCAAATGCTCGCCCTCCAGACCGGTCGTGCCGATCACATGGACCACCCGGGCCTGCGCTGCCAAAGCCGCAAACTCCACGGTCGCCGCGGGGGCCGTGAAATCGACCACCGCTTGCGCCTGGGCAAATGCCTCCAACGGGTCATCGCCCACAATCACACCGACCGGCGCGCCGCCCATTGCGACCCCGATATCCTGCCCGATCCAACCATGGCCGGGACGCTCCAGGCAGGCGTGCAGACGCACCCGGTCCGATGCCAGCATTTCCCGCACCAGCATCTGCCCCATCCGCCCCGAGGCGCCGGTCACAACAGTCGCAATGGCCTGGCTCATCCGCTTCCCCCAACCTGTCCCCCCGCTTTAGCGGCCTTTGAGCAGCCCGGAAAGCCCGCCGTTGCGGTCTCCGCCAAAAGCGCCTAAATCCCCCCGCATGGCACAAAAGAGAAAACATGGCGGCTCTGGCCCCACGCAACGGCAGTTGCGCGTTGGCGAATTGATCCGCCGGACGCTGGCCGATGTCTTGAACCGCGCCGAAATCCACGACCCTGACCTGAACGCGATGTCGATCACCGTGGGCGAGGTTGTCTGTTCGCCCGATCTGAAGGTTGCCACCGTGCATGTGATGCCGCTGATGGGCTCGGTCCCGGTCGAGGATGCCATCGCCGCACTTGCGCGCAACAAATACGAACTGCGCCGCCGGATTTCTGCCGAACTGACGCTGAAATATGCCCCCGACCTGCGCTTTCGCCCTGATGCCGTGTTTGACCGGCTTGATGAAAGCCGCCGCTTGTTTGCAAACCCCGTCGTGCAGCGCGACATCGCGGCACCTGACGATTCGAAAGACTGACCCGATGCGCTGGCTTTTCGCCCTTATGGCGGTGTGTCTGGGCCAGGCAAGCACGGCCGCGCCGTGTGCCGAACAGATGTTCGAAGGCGTCAGCTACGCTGTGTGCGAGGTTTCGCCCGCCGATGATCTGCGGCTCTTTCATCAAGGCCCCGATGGCGTTTTGGGCAGCTTTGCGGCGGTGAACGACGTTTTGGCGGCTGAAGGGACCACTCTGGGCTTTGCGACGAACGGCGGCATGTACCACCCCGACCGTGCTCCTGTGGGTCTGTACATCGAAGACGGCCAAGAAGTGACGGGGATCGTGACGCGTGCTGGCCCGGGCAATTTCGGGCTGCTGCCAAACGGCGTCTTTTGTATCACCGACCGGTTCGCAGTCATCGAATCGCGCGCATTCGCCGACAACCCGCCTGCCTGTCGCTTTGCCACGCAATCCGGTCCGATGCTGGTCATCGACGGCAAACTGCACCCGGATTTCCTGCCAGAGTCAGACTCGTTCAACATCCGCAACGGCGTTGGCGTGTCCCAGGATGGCATGCGCGCGGTTTTCGCAATCTCCAACCAGTCAGTTAACTTCCACACCTTTGCCCGGCTGTTTCGCGACGCGCTAGAGCTGCCGAATGCGCTGTTCCTTGATGGATCCATATCGCGCCTTTATGCCCCGGACCTTGGACGCGACGACATCGGCTTGCCGATGGGGCCGATTGTCGGCACCGTCGTGCCCAAAGGCTGATCCATGGCGCGTCGCAAAAAAGGTCAGCCGATTTCGGGCTGGGTGATCATCGACAAGCCGCCGGGCATCACCTCCACCTCCGTGGTGAACAAGGTGAAATGGGCGTTTGATGCGCAGAAAGCCGGGCATGCGGGGACGCTCGACCCTGCAGCGACGGGTGTTCTGGCGGTGGCATTGGGTGAGGCGACCAAGACGGTCCCCTACGTCACCGACGCCGAGAAATGCTATCGCTTCATGGTCTGCTTTGGTGCCGCGACCGACACCGACGATGCCGAGGGCCAGCTGATCGCGACAAGTGCCACCCGCCCCACCGATGACGGGATCCGCAGCGCGCTTGCTGCGTTCACCGGCGACATCCTGCAAGTCCCTCCCCAGTACTCCGCTGTCAAAGTCGACGGCCAGCGCGCCTATGACCTTGCGCGGGAAGGCGAAAGCCTTGATCTGGCCGCGCGGGCCCTGTCGGTATCGCGGCTGGTTATGCTGGAGCGTCCCGATGCCGATCATGCGCTGATGGAGATGGTCTGCGGCAAAGGTGGCTATGTCCGGTCCATCGCGCGCGATTTGGGGTCCGCACTGGGTTGCCTTGGCCATGTGCAATGGCTGCGCCGCGTCTGGTCGGGGCCGTTCCACGTCGACGGGGCCACCACGCTTGACCAGATCGAGTCTGCCGCCCGCACCGTCGACATCACAGCATTCCTCCAACCCCTGCAGGTCGGTCTGGTTGGGTTGCCGCAGGTCACCGTGACCGCCACGAATGCCGCCCTTCTTCGCCATGGCAACGCGGCCCCCGTCTCTGGCCCGCAGCCCGATTTTGATGCCCTCGCCTGGGCCGCCGCCGATGGCCAGCCTGTCGCCGTCGGCCATGTCCGCCACGCCACCCTTTACCCCACGCGCGTGTTCGTCAGCGATGACTGACCCTGTCATACGCCAGTTCCAGAAAGGCGATGCCGCGTCCGAGGCGATCTATTCGCCCTGCCTGCGCTATCGCTATGCGCTTACGCGGGTCTGGCAGTCCGGCGGGCCAAAGGCGACATTCGTGATGCTGAACCCCTCCACCGCGACCGAATTTCAGAACGACCCCACGGTCGAACGCTGCGAACGGCGGGCCCGCGCCCTTGGTTTCGGGGCCTTTCGCGTCACCAACATTTTTGCCTTTCGCGCCACCGACCCCCGCGTGATGCGGGCCGAGGCGGACCCCATCGGCCGGGACAATGACGCCGCCATCGTTGGGGCCGCGCAATGGGCCGATCAGGTCGTTTGCGCCTGGGGCAGCCACGGTGCGCATCTTGGACGGGGCGCGCAGGTCGCCACTTTGCTGCGACAAACCGGCCAACCGCTGTGGCATCTGGGCCTCACGCAGGCCGGTGACCCGCGCCATCCGCTTTATATTGGCTATGCTCAGGCCCCGATCCGCTGGGACCAACCTTAGGCCGCCGCCGCCAACCGGATGTCGTCGAGCTCTAGCCCCGCCCCGCCTTGCACGACCGCCAGCGGCACGCCATCAAGCAGGATCGTGACGTCGGATGATCCAACCTCGGCCGTCAGCGACACCACGGGGTCGGCATGCACATTGGCATCGTAAACGACCACGATCTGGTCTTCTGCCGCGCTGTAATCGGCAATCGTCTCAACAGATCCGTCACTGACCCAGTCGTCGAGGAAATAGACATCCGCGCCCTCGCCACCCGTTGCGGTATCGCCGCCTGCCAGATGCAACGCGTCATCGCCCGCGCCGCCGTTCAGGTAGTCGGCCCCCGCAGCTTCGTCCGCATCGCCACCGATCAGCGTGTCATTGCCGGCATTGGCATCCAGGACATCTTGCCCCGCACCGCCGGCGATCAAGTCATTGCCATAACCGCCTGCGGCCCAGTCATCGCCCTCACCGCCAGACAGGCTGTCGTCCCCTTCACCGCCAAGCAGGCTGTCATCGCCCGCATTGCCGTCCAACTGGTCAATCCCGGTCTGGCCCGACATATGATCATTGCCATCCCCGCCCGCGATCAGGTCGTCGCCCGCATCGCCATGCAGCACATCTGCACCCGCGCCGCCAAAGATGCTGTCCGCGCCTTCGCCGCCATGGGCCACGTCATTGCCCGCACCGCCTGACATCGCATCATCGCCACCACGACCGTCCAGTTGGTCCGTGCCTTCTTCGCCCGACAAGGTATCCTGACCCTCGCCGCCGGCCGCGATGTCGTCCTGATCGGTGCCCGTCCACAAAAGATCGGGCGGAGGGCCGTCGCCCTCCTCGCTATCCATGTTATCATCACCGTCATGGTCATCGTCTTCGCCTGTCTCGGGCTTTGACATGATGGCGTCCGCGGCCACCCCCGCCATCAAAGCCCCAAGCAACCCCAACATCGCCAACATCCCACACACTCCACCAAGGGCAGCACCCCGCGCCCGTTAACCATCAATCACCCTAATAAACTGATTTCATTAGAGTTTTATGCGTTCATCATAGCACAATTCTGCCCGACCAGCCACCCGGAGTCGGGGGCCAAGACACGCTTTCTGCAACCATGGTTAGGAATTTGTGGACGTCAGGGTCTGGCTGGCCAACCGGGACTACCCCCTTGCGAATCCGGGGCTTTTGCTCTAGCTGCCCCCAATCCGCACACCATCGCGGACATATCGGTCCTGCTGGACGACATCCCGGCTTGCACCTTCACCCTCTTTACAGGAGATCCCCGATGTCGATCACCGTCGAAGACAAAGCCCGCCTGATCAAGGAATACGCGACCAAGGAACACGACACGGGTTCGCCCGAGGTTCAGGTTGCGATCCTGTCGTCGCGCATCGCGACCCTGACCGAGCATTTCAAGGGCCACAAGAAAGACAACCATTCCCGCCGTGGTCTGCTGATGATGGTCGCCCAGCGCCGCAAGCTGTTGGACTATCTCAAGGCCAAGGACGACACGCGTTACACTACGCTGATCGGCCGTCTGGGCCTGCGCCGGTAACATCGGTCACAGGAAGTAATACGACGCCCGTTGTGCAAGCTGCGGGCGTTTTTGTTTGCGCGGCGCGGTTTCTCAGACCGCATTTCTGACCGCAGCGGTTGGCGATGGTCAACCAAACGCCCCACCCCTTCCCAAACCCGCCGTTTTCCCCTATACGCCCGCAATCTGCGATGTGCGGCCATGCCCCCGGCCACATGCGATAGGATAGGGGGGCGGCGGCAATGGGGCCGCCAGATATGTGGGACTTCAGGCCAGGGGGCCGGTCCCAGAGGAAAATCAGATGTTCAATGTGACCAAGAAATCCATCCAGTGGGGGCGTGACACGCTGACCCTGGAATCGGGAAAAGTTGCGCGGCAGGCCGACGGTTCTGTGATCGCGACGCTGGGCGAAACCAGCGTCATGGCCAACGTGACCTATGCCCGCACTCAAAAACCGGGACAGGACTTCTTCCCGCTGACCGTGCATTATCAAGAGAAGTATTACGCCGCCGGGAAAATCCCAGGCGGCTTTTTCAAACGTGAGGCCCGCCCGTCCGAAAAAGAGACGCTGACCTCGCGTCTTATCGACCGGCCCTGCCGCCCGCTGTTCGTCGAAGGCTTCAAAAACGAAGTCCTCGTGATGGCGACCGTCCTCAGCCATGACCTTGAAAACGATCCCGACATCGTCGCGATGATCGCGGTATCCGCAGCACTGACGATTTCCGGCGTGCCCTTCATGGGTCCGATCGGGGCGGCACGTGTGGGCTTTACCGGTGGCGAATACGTCCTGAACCCGTCCGTCGATGACATGCATGTTCTGCGCAACAATCCCGATCAGCGTCTGGATCTGGTCATCGCGGGCACCAAGGATGCCGTGATGATGGTCGAATCCGAGGCTTATGAGCTGACCGAAGAGGAAATGCTGGGTGCGGTGAAATTTGGCCATGCTCAGATGCAGCCGGTGATCGACCTGATCATGGACTTTGCCGAAGACTGCGCCAAGGAACCCTTCGACTTTACGCCCCCCGATTTCTCGGCCCTTTACGCCAAGGTCAAAAAGTCGGGCGAAGCGCTGATGCGCGCCGCCTTTGCCCTGCGCGACAAGCAGGAACGCACCACCGCGATCGAGGCCGCCGTGGCTGCGATCAAGGCCAAGATGTCGGACGAAGATCAGGCGGATGGCAATCTTTACCCGGCCATCAAGCAGCTTGAATCTGCAATCCTGCGCGGCGACGTGGTCAAGACCGGCATCCGCATCGATGGCCGTGACACAAAGACCGTCCGTCCCATCGTCTGCGAAACCGGCATCCTGCCGCGCACGCATGGCTCGGCCCTGTTCACCCGTGGCGAAACCCAAGGGCTGGTCGTGACCACGCTTGGCACCGGCGAAGATGAGCAGATCATTGACGCGCTGAACGGCAACAGCCGCTCGAACTTCCTGCTGCACTACAACTTCCCGCCCTATTCGGTTGGCGAAGTGGGTCGGGTGGGCAGCCCCGGCCGCCGCGAAATCGGCCATGGCAAACTGGC
>JBKJVF010000206.1:0-9696 GCA_046589965.1 Paracoccaceae bacterium | reverse complement strand
TGGCGCGATCATGTCGATCTCCTGGTGCCCCATCATCCCGCCTTCGCCTGCATGGGGGTTCAGGCCTGCCACCATCAGCCGCGGGGCCGCTATGGCAAAATCACGGATCAGGCCCGCATGGGTGATCCGGATCGCACGGTCAAGAAGGTCGGCGGTCAGCGCGCCCGGCACATCGGCCAAAGGGATATGGATCGTCACCGGCACCACCCGCAGTTCGGTGCAGGCCAGCATCATCACGACATCGCAGCCGCCTGCCAGATGTGCGAGGTATTCGGTATGGCCGGGAAAGGGAAAGTCAGCGCCGTCCTTCAACACCTTTTTGTTGATGGGGGCGGTGCAGATTGCCGCCGCTGCGCCCGACATCGCCAAGGTGACCGCACGGGCAATGACGGCCAATACCTCGGCGGCATTGCGCGGATCCGGCTCGCCGGGCACTGCAGGCGCGGGAAAGGCGTGGGGAAGGACCGGCAATTGGCCCGCAGGGATCGATGCGACCTGATCCAGGTCATCTATTCCGATCCAGGCACAGTCTTTGGGCAAGTGGTCAGGATCGCCGATCCAGCAGAACGGCACTTCATGCGCCAATGCCTTGCGGGCGGCGACGGCGATTTCCGGACCGATGCCCGCCGGTTCGCCACAGGTCAGGACAATTGGTGCGCTCAAGGCGTCTTGGCGGTGTCGGCACGCCTGTTCTTGATCTCGGCGGCAGCACGAAGTTCTTCCAAAAGTTGTTCGGACATCCCGTTCAGCTTGGCGTTCAGCAACTGATTGCGCACCGCTTCTCGCGCTGCCGCAGGATCGGGTGCCGGGGCAGGGGTCTCACCTTCCGCCGTTGCGACAGTCTCGGCTGCGTCCGGCACTTGCGGTATCGGCGCACGGCTGCACAGCATCAGGAACATCCGGCTGCCGCCCCGCGTCAGGGCAGTGGAACTTTCACCCGGATCAAGCTTTGCCAGTTCGATGGCGATGTCCTGCGGGATGTCGCCGACGGGCTTTTTCTCTACCGTCAGCACCGCATCGGCTTTGCCCTTGGCAAAAGCATAAAGATCGGTGCAGCGGTCGGAATTGGCCACGATGTTCGCGACAGTGCTAGCGTCATCAGGGATCAGCAGTTGCGCATATTCCGTCTCGGACGGGACAGCCTCGACTGCCGGGTCCTCGGCAATATCGCGCAACTGAAAGAGCGCGACCGCATTCGGCAACTGCACCGGATCGGAGACCTGACCGGGTTCCAGGGCCAGCGCAAACTTTGCTAGAACAGGCGGCAGGTTTGACAGCGCCAGCCAGTCAAGCCGCCCACCGCGACCTGCGGTAGGCGCTGCCGAATTGCGGCCAGCGGCGGCAGCAAATGCGCCTTCGCTGGAAATTCCTGAGCGGATGTCGATGGCGCGGGCGGTCACAGCGGCGCGATCCGCTTCGGACCGGACCGGCAGGACCAGCTCGGACAACAGGACACGCAACCCGATGGTGCGGGTCTGGCCTTCGATGGCGCGGTCCACTTCGATATCGGTGACGGTTACCCGACCTGCGAATGTGGCGCGGACAACCTCGCGCCACAGGATCCCTGCGGCGACGAAATCGCGGAATGTTTCGGGCTCCACGCCGCCCTGGGCCAGCGCTGCCGTAAACTCCTCGGCCGAAAGGTTCGCGCGACCTGCAAATTCGGTCATGCCTGCCATGACCTGTTCCGGCGTCAGCTTGATGTCCAGCCGTTCGGCCTCGATCCGCTTCAGCTTTTCCTCAACCAGGGCTTTTTCCGCCTCGGCATCGGGATCGCCTGCGCCGCCCAAAAGCTTGATGAACATCGCACGCTGCAGCACTTCGTATTCGGTGACGACGCGGCCGCTGACTTCGACGCGAGGGGCGAACAGGTTGTCCTGCGCCATCGCGGGGGCCGCCAATGACATCAGGCCGCACAGGCCAAGGACGGTGATCAGTCGGAGACGTGCCTGCATCATCATTCGAACGTTGCTCTTGCCTTGCCAGTCAGCACAGGGTTTGCCCTGTTGCCGCACCTTGTGTCCAGATGTCTCATCCCACATCCCCCTAGCGTCGGCAGACGCGCGCCGGGCCCGCTGCCTCTTTGCCGCCAAAGCCCAGAAGATCGAAGGAAAGGTCGAAGCTCGTGGTCGGCTTCACACTAGTCGAGGACGTGAACCGACGCGAGAGGGAAAGATCGACCAGAAGGCATTCATTGCGAAAGGCAAAGCCCATGCCTGCAACCGTGCCGCGTTCAGACTGAAAGTCATAGCGCCCCGACAGTTTGCTGGTCCAGTTCGGTGTCAACTTGTACTGCGCATCGACCGTCAGTTCGGAGGTCGGATCGGGGCGGTCTTCGCTGACATCCGCAACCGCCCAAAGATAGCTGCCCGACACCGAATAGCGATCACGCGTCATGTCCAGCCTGACCTCGGACTTCGTCGCCTCGAAACTGTCGTCGAAAAGCACGCGCCCGGTGACAAGAAGGCCATCTGCTGTTGCCAGCTGGACAGCGCCGAGCCAGTCGGAATTCAGGCCGTCGAGCCCGGACGACGGGCCAAACTGTCCGGTATCCGCCTCGCGCCAGACGCGCCCGCCGGTGACGCCCAAAGACCAGCCCCCGGGATGAAACGTCGTCCAGGTGATGCCGGTATTCAGGCGCGTGCCGCTTTCGGTTTCATCCGACCCCGGAAAACGATCAAGCGAGAACAGGTTGCCTTCGTCAAACTCCACCAGCGTGGAATCCTCGTTCGGGATGTCGTCGTCGTCGGGCGGCGACCACAGCAGTTGCACGACGGGTTCCAGCACTTGCGTGCCACCGCGCGCGGTTGTCTTGACCAAGGGCCAGCGCAATTCGGTCGCCAGCGTCCCGCTCAGCCGGGTCGATTGGCCGGCATAGACCGCGTCCTGATCCACCTGATAGGCATCCGCGGCGATCTCGCCCGCGATCGTGCCTTCCAGTCCCATCGGCAGGATCCAGCTTTTGCGCCAGTCCGCGCCCACGGAAACGCGGCTCATGTCGCGCCCGTCGGGAATGCTGTCGGGGTCGATGCCGTCCAGTGGCGACGCCGAGGTGCGCGTATGGGAATGCGTCTGGAACCGGAACCCGCCGGTGCCGCCAAAAACGCCCAACCCGAAACGGCGCTGGAACGTGACATCGGCGATCAGGGATGGGATCGTTTCGGGGTCTTCGTCATCGCGCAGGGTATCAAATCGTGACAGCTTGCCCAGGATGTATTCGTTCCTGCGCGTGCGCGAGACCACGATATTGCTTTCCAGCTCGTCCTTGTCGGAAATGCCGTAGTCGAGCAGATAGGCGTCGTCAGAGGTTTCCTCGAACTGGAAACCAAGCGAAAACGCCTCGGGCAACAGGAAGTCGCCGGTGACCTTTGTATAGCCACGCCGACCGTCGATGATCTGGTCATCCGACAAGGCGCCCACCGCCTCGATGCTGCCGGTCCGAAAGGCCTGCCGATAGCGCAGTTCCAGGGTGCGGGCGGACTTGGTCGAAACATAGGGCGTCAACGTCAAGTCGGCGCTGTCGCCGATCTTGATGAAATAGGGCAATTTCAATCCGGTGCCCAACTGCGACGTGGACCGAAAGGTCGGCATCAGAAAACCTGTCGCGCGCTCCAGTGTCGGGTCGGGCATCCGCAGGCGCGGCAGGTAAAACACCGGCACGCCTGCGACGCGCATCTGCGCCCCGTCGAAATAGATCTGGCGTTCCAGCTGGTCATGCACGATCCGCCTTGCGCGGATTTCCCACAAGGGGACCGGGTTTTTGGCGCACACCTGACAGGACGAGGCAACGGCGCGGTCAAGTTCGGTGTAACGTCCGCCCACACGCATCACCCGCGATGCGGCCAGTTGCAGCTGCTGGTTCAGAACGACACGCGCGCTTTGCAGGATGCCTTCGGACAAGTCGGCGGCAAGGTCGGCCTGACTTGCCAGGATCAGCGTATCGGCACCGTCGGTCAGCACGATCGGCCCCTCGATCACCAGACGGTCGGCGGGCCGGTCATAGATGACGCGGCTGGCCTTAAGGGTGCGACCTTTGAAAAAGATCACGACCGAGCCTTCGGCGATCAGGACCGTTTCACTGTCGATCCGCAGGCTGTCGGCCACCAGACTGGCCTGATCCTGCGCGCGCGCGGATGTGGCGGCCAGCATCAGCACGATCACTGCGGCGAACCACCTCATGGGCGACAAGGTACGACATCCCATGTCAGCCATCCTCCAGGTGGAGCAGCAATCCCAGTGCCATCAGCGCCGCTGCCACAGGGGCCGTCCACGCCGCCAGGATGACCGGGATCTGGCCGTTCTCGCCCAGCACTTGTGTAAAGTTCCGCAAGAAAAAGATCGCAAACCCCGCCAATAGCGCCAAAAGAACCATCACCCCGGTCGAGCCGAACCGCACGTGCCGCATCGTGAAGCCTGCGGCCACCAGCACCATTGCCACCAGAAGCAGCGGCTGCGCCAGTTCCATCTGCAACCAGACCCGATGCGCGCGTGCTGAAAAGCCTGCCGCCTCCAGCCCCGAAATGTAGTCGGACAATTGCCAGAAGGGAATGGAGGACGGTGCCCCGAAACTGTCGCGAATGTAGTCGACCGTCAGTTCCGAGGCGAGGCGGATATCGCTCAGCTGCGGGACGACCGAGTTTTCAGGGTTGGTCGCGGCCAGGTCCCAGACCTTGGGTTCGTGAATTACCCAAGCCCCGGGTTCCAGCACCGCATGCGCGGATTCGATGCGACGGATCGGCAAGCCATCCGGCGCAAAGATCAAGAACGTCACGTCGTTAAGCTCCGACCCGTCGGCATTGGACAGTGCTGCCCGCACCACGGTCTGCCCGTCGACCGAACCCTGCCGTAGCCAAAGCCCGCTGTCAGACACCGAAAGTATGCTGCCCTGACCTTGTGTCATGCTCAGGCGGGCATCGGCATAGGCCTTGCTAGTGCCCGCAACCATTGGATTGATGACTGCCACCATGAAACAGCCGATCAACAGTGCGCAGATGATCGGCGTTGCCAGAAACCGAAGCCCCGACCGCCCCGATGCCCGCACGACCACCAGTTCGGACGACCGCGCAAGGTTCAAAAACAGCACCATCGAGGCAATGATCATGATCAGCGGCAAAATGCGATAAAGCGATTCCGGCACGTTCAGCGACGACAGGTAAAGCGCATCCATCAGGCCGAGATCAGTGTCCCCGAACCGGCGAAGCTGCTCGATCATGTCGATCAGGAGAAGGATGCCGAAAAAGATCAGCAGCACCCTTCCCACCATGCCAAGGAACCGCCGCGCGATGTAAAAGCTCAGCGTCATGCGGCACGTCCTGCGGTGGGGGCGGTCAAGGCGTCCTTCGCCCGACGTCTTGGCATCTGCGCGTAGACCATCAACGCGAACGAGATGACGAGGCCCAAGACAGGCGTTGCATAAACCAGCGGCCAGGCCTGTTCGTTGCGCATGGCGGCAGAGGTGGCGGCCGTGTTGGCCATCTGTGCCAGGATCAACAGCGCTACCGCCAGGGCGATCTGCCGCCACAGGCCGAACCGACTGAACCCGCCCAGCATCAGGCAGGCAAAGGCCAGTGCCGCCCCCATCGGTGCCAGCAATGGTGCTGCGAACCGCGCATGCCCCTCTTGCAGAAGAACGGCGCGGCTTTTGCCGATTTCCTCAAGGATTTCGGGCGAGGGGTTCAGCAGGGTCAGGGTGGGCAGTTCTTCCAGCGAACGCCCGGATTTTGTCCCGATCTTGATCAGCGCGGCCAGATCATAGGTGAAATCGGCAAAGCGCGTGATGGCAAGGCGGCGGTCAGGGCCCGCGACGGTCTGCGAAATGCCGTCGAACATCAAGAGCTTGGGGCCGGTCGACACGCCGCTTCCGTCACCCTCTTCACCGCGCACGAGCAGCGCGCGCCGCGCTGTATAGACGACACGTTTATCGGGATTGCGATCATCGGACAGGAACAGATCGCGCAGTTCGCCATTCGGGGCGATGGTCTTGATGTAAAGCGTCACGCCAGAACTCGGATGCATGAACTGCCCCTCGTTCAGAAAGCGTGCGGTGATGTTTTCGGTGATCTCGGCGGTGCGCAATGCCAGCGCGGACCGGCTGGCAGGCACAAGGAAATGCGTCAGCACCATCATCATGATGGCCACCAGGGCGCCAAAGATCAGGATGGGCCGCGCCAGTCGCATGACCGAGAACCCGGTTGCCTGCACCACCACAAGCTCGCTTTCCGATGCCAGCCGGTTGATCACATAGACTGTCGCCGCAAATGCCGAAATCGGCAGCACAAGGCGGATCACGTTCGGCAGGGTCAGCAGCGAAAATTCCAGGAACACCAGCGCCGATTGTCCGTCGCCGATCAGTTGCTCGAACAACAAGACCGCACGGTTGATCCAGTAGACCCCGACCAGCACAAGCGAAAAGAACCCGAACAGGGACATCAATTGTGCCAATAGATACCGGTCAAATCGCCCCACGCGCCGCCCCGCCTCGATCATCGGCCTTGTTCGGGGCCGCTTTGGCGCCACGTTAGCGGAGATCCTGCCCGCTTAAAACTCCCATCTGGTCAATTTGGGGGACAAAGGCTAGGCTTTGCCGACGGCGCTCCTACCTCTGATAGGGCCCATTTGTCCCAAGGAGAGCGTTGATGTCCCATCCGGTTCCGATCCAGTTTCGCAATTTGGACCTGCAGGCTGTGGAGGCGTTTGCCGGGCGGGTCGCGGTGTTTGCGGATGCCGGGTCAGCTTTGGGCGTGGCGCTGCGGCGTGTGGACCGTCTGACGCGTGGTGCCATCGCGCGGGTTCTGGCATCCGATGCATTCGCCAAGCTGAAACCGGGCGAGGCGATGGAGCTTGCCTATCCGGCGGGCCTTGCCGCCGAAGCGGTGATCGTGATCAGGCTGGCGCGGCGGGTCGACCAGGCCACGGCGCGCAAGGCAGGCGCGATCCTGGCCAGGGCGGTGACGCCGACCGGGCTGATCCTTCTGGCCGATGCCCATCCGCGTGCTGCCGACATCGCCTTTGGTCTTGCGGTGCGGGCTTATGATTTTGTCGTCCACAAGACCGCCGAGGCCAAGGTGCCGGGTCCGGTCACGATGATGGTCGCCGACCCAGAGGCCGTGGCCGCGAAGGCCGGGCCGATGGCCGCCGTTGCCGAAGGCATATTTTTCACCCGCGATCTGGTCAACGAACCTGCCAACGTCCTGACGACCGAGGATTTTGCCGCACGGCTGGCGGCCATGCAGGAACTGGGGCTCGAGGTCGAGATTCTGGAAGAGGACGATCTGCGCACGCTGGGCATGGGTGCGCTTTTGGGTGTGGGCCAAGGGTCTGACGCCCCGTCCAAGGTTGTCATCATGCAGTGGAACGGTGGCAAAAAGGGGATCGCTCCCTTGGCCTTGATCGGCAAGGGCGTAGTCTTTGACACCGGCGGCATTTCCATCAAGCCCGCGGGTGGCATGGAAGACATGACGATGGACATGGGCGGCGCCGCAGTCGTCGCGGGCGTGATGCGCACGCTGGCGATGCGCAAGGCACGCGCCAATGTGGTGGGGCTGGTCGGGCTGGTCGAGAACATGCCCGATGGCCGCGCGCAGCGTCCCGGCGACGTGGTCAAGTCCATGAAGGGCGACACGATCGAGGTCATCAACACCGATGCCGAGGGGCGTTTGGTGCTGGCCGACGTGATGTGGTATGCCCAAGACCGCTTTCAGCCGCAGGCGATGGTGGATCTGGCCACCCTGACGGGGGCCATCATCGTCGCGCTGGGACATGAAAACACCGGCGTCTTTTCCAACAACGACGACTTCTGCAATGCGTTCCTGAAGGCCTGCGAGGCAGAAGGCGAAGGCGCATGGCGGATGCCGATGGGCGAGGCGTATGACGCGAAACTGAAATCGCGCATCGCCGACATGATGAATGTGGGCGGGCGCGATGGCGGGGCGATCACGGCAGCGCAGTTTCTGGCGCGGTTCGTCAAGCCGGATGTGCCATGGTGCCATCTGGATATTGCGGGCACGGCCCTTCTCAAGACGGACTCGACGCTGGCCCCCAAGGGTGCGACCGGCTGGGGGGTCATGGCGCTCGACCGGCTGGTGCGCGACCGCTACGAGATCTGACCCATGGGCGTGGTGATGTTCTACCATCTGACGCGGTCGGGGGCAGATGACACTCTGGCGACGCTGGTCGTGAGGGCACGGTCGCGGGACTGGCGGGTGATGGTGCGTGGCATTGATGCGGCACATCTGGCGCAGTTGGACGATCACTTCTGGGTCAGTCCTGCCGACGGATTTCTGCCGCACGGGATGGCGGGCGGGGCGCGGGACGCCGATCAGCCGGTGCTGCTGGGGCAGGGGACGATTGCCAATGGCGCCAAGGTGCTGGCGCTGATCGATGGTGCGGCGCCGGACCTGTCGGAGATTGCCGCGCTGGAAAGGGTCTGGGTCCTGTTCGACGGCGGCGATCTGGCTGCAGTCGACGGCGCGCGGGGGCTGTGGCGGCAGGTCACCGATGCGGGGCATCCGGCACAGTACTGGACCGAAGACAGCGGCAACTGGCAGATGAAGATGGAAAAGACCGCCAGCTGACGGTCTGACAGTGGTTTGTGCTAATCCACATCCCGCCGCAGGATCATTTTTGCGCCGTCCAGTTCGATGCGGAACTGCGACAGATACTCCATCCCCAGCAGCGATCCATCCAGTTCCCCCTCGTTCACATAGGCGGGAAAGTTGTCGTCGAGATGCGGACCGAAAGCCACTTGCGGCAACCGCACGCTGGCAGTGCGCACCACGCCATTGGCCGTCATCGCCTCGCCGTCATAGTCAAGACTGGCCGGATCGATGCCGATCTTTGCTGCATCGCCTTGGGTCAGCACCATGGACGTGGCCCCGGTATCGGCCATGAAACGGACCGGCGTGCCGTTGATGTCCAGCGTCATGTAGAAATGCCCGTCCGGCGCGCGGGGGATTTCGATGCGGCCATCGCCACGCACAACGGCGCTTTGCGTCAGGTCGGATTTCACGTCCGACCAGATGCCGTATCCTGCGATCACAGCCAGAAAAATCAGCCCCCAAGCCATGGCCGCCCGCAAGGCAAACCCCATCCGTCCACGAAATTCGACAATCGCCCAGCCGCCGAGGGCGGCCAGGATCAGGGCCAGATAGGCAATTTGGGCCAGGGTGTCGCCGCTCATCTGGGGTTCCTTCCGCGCTGGCGCCATAGATAGGAAGGGGCAGCCCCTTGCGCAATCCGGGCGTCAGCCGATGAGGCCGGTGCCCTTGATCCCGTCGATCACGAATTGCACCGACAGGGCGGCCAGCAACATTCCCAAAAGGCGGGTTATGACGATGGTGCCGGTGCGGCCCAGCATCCGCTCCAACGGCGGCGAGGCGAGAAGGAAAGCGTAAGTGACCGCCATCATGCCGAGCATCAGGCCGATGACCCAGGTCGTCCCGACCCAGCCTGTTCCGGATTCGCCCACCAGTAGGATCATCGAGGCAATCGCACCCGGCCCGGCGATCAGCGGCGTGGCCAGCGGAAAGACAGACGGATCGTGATCGGGATCGGCTTGCTGCCCCTCGCGCCGCTGGGTCCGGCGTTCAAAGAGCATGTCCAGGGCTGTCAGGAACAACAGAATGCCGCCCGCGATGCGGAAGGCGGGCATCGAAATGCCGACAAAACCAAGGATCGCCTCGCCGGCAATGCCAAAAA
>JBKJVF010000250.1:0-1238 GCA_046589965.1 Paracoccaceae bacterium | reverse complement strand
CACCGGCCAGCGGATCGAATCCCCTGCCGCATCCGGCTCGCTGATCGGGCGGTCCAGAAGGCTGATGCAGTCGTGCCGTTCCAGATAGGTCGTATCGGGCAGGATCAGGTCGGCATAGGCGACCATCTCGGACGCATAGGCATCCGAATAGATGATGCGCGGGATGACGTATTCGCCACCCTCGTCCTTGTCGGTCAGCATCTGCATGACCTGCGTGGTATTCATCGAGGAATTCCACGCCATGTTCGCCATGTAAAGAAAGAGGGTGTCGACCTTGTAAGGGTCGCCTGCATGGGCGTTGGGGATCACCATATGCATCATGCCGTGCGCCGAAAACGGATTTTCCCAAGAAAACGCCTTGTCGATCCGCGCAGGTGAGCCGTCGGGCAACAGGCACAGATTGTCGGGGCTGCGCACATAACCCAGATGCGGGCCGGAAAGGGGCTTGCCGGGAGTGGTCACGAAATGCGGGGTCGGATGCGCCTCCAGCGGTTTCGGGTAGGGCGGTTTCAACCGATAGCCGCCCGGAACCTCGACGGTGCCGAGCAGGATTTGCAGCAGGTGCAGCGCACGCGCCGTCTGGAACCCGTTGGAATGGGCCGAGATGCCGCGCATCGCGTGGAAACTGACCGGACGGCCAGGCATCGAGGCGTGATGATTGCCGCGAAAATCGGTCCAAGGTTGCGGCAGGTCGATGGATTGGTTGAACGCGACATCCGCCAGTTCCGCCGCCAGCGCCCGGATGCGCGAGGCAGGAATTCCGCAGCGGTCGGCGACCTCTTCGGGCGTGTATTCGGGGGCCAGGTACATTTCCGCCATGTGCTGGAACACGGTCCTGTGCCCCTGCCAGACCGCGCCAAGGTCAGGCTGCACGCCCTTGCCATCCCAGCCGGCGGGGTGCTGCGTCGTCTTGTCTATGACAAAAGGCTGGCTCTCGGCGTTCTTGACGAACAGCCCCTTTTCCGCGCCTTCGGTGCTGTTCACCAGCAACCCGGCGTTGGTGAATTGCGCAAGGTAGTCGAGATCGACCTTGCCCGCCTCAAGCAGACAATGGATCAGGCTCAGGATCAGCAGCCCATCCGTGCCCGGCGTGATGCCGATCCAGTCATCTGCCACCGCGTTGTATCCGGTGCGGATCGGATTGACCCCGATGACCCGCGCGCCGCGTTCTTTCAGCCGACCCAGACCGATCTTGATCGGGTTGCTGTCGTGATCTTCGGCCACGCCGAACATGACGA
>JBKJVF010000112.1:0-29403 GCA_046589965.1 Paracoccaceae bacterium | reverse complement strand
CGCGTGGCGTCCAGCCTGATCGGGCATCTTCTGTCTGCGATCAACGGGGCCAGCATCGCGCGCGGGTCGTCCTGGCTTCGGGGCTCCATGGGCCAGCAGGTCCTGCCTGCGGGTCTGTCGGTGACCGAAGATCCCTTTCGCCCCCGCATCGGATCGTCGCGCCCCTTTGATGCCGAGGGACTGGCCCGGCAACAACGCGCGTTTGTCCGCGACGGGGTGCTGGAAAGCTGGATCCTTGATCTTGCATCGGGTCGCAAGCTTGGCCTTGCGTCCACTGGCAATGCCGCGCGCGGCACCGGCGGGCCGCCCGGCCCTTCGGTGACCAACATCGACCTGACCCCCGGCAGCCACAGCCGCGCGGACCTGCTTGCGCAGATGGGCACGGGGTTGCTGGTCACTTCGATGATCGGATCGACGATCAATCCCAATACCGGGGACTATTCGCGCGGCGCATCGGGATTCTGGGTCGAACGCGGCGAGATTCAGTATCCTGTCAACGAATGCACCATCGCGGGCAACCTGCGCGACATGCTGATGCGGATCGTGCCCGCCAATGACGCGCGCCAGCACCTGTCGACGCGTGTTCCCAGCCTGCTGATCGAGGGGATGACGCTTGCCGGGGCCTGATGCCGGGACCTTCCCCGTTGTGCCGGCGGACGCCCAAGCCGACCTTGTCTTGATCGAAAGTGCTGTTCGGGCGGCGGGCGAGGTGGCGCTCAGCTACTGGAAGCTTGACCCGAGGCAATGGGACAAGGACGGTGATGCGGGTCCGGTGTCGGAGGCGGACATCGCCGTCAACGACCTGTTGCACCGACACCTGATGGAGGCACGGCCCGACTATGGCTGGCTGTCCGAGGAAACCGACGACGATGCCGCGCGCCTGAGCTGCGACCGGGTCTTTGTCATCGACCCCATCGACGGCACGCGTTCATTTCTGGCGGGTGAGGATAACTTTGCGATTTCGGTGGCCGTCGCGGAACGGGGCCGCGTTGTGGCGGGGGCGGTGTTTCTGCCCGCCAAAGCCCGGATGTACACCGCGGCGCTGAGCGGACAAGCCTGTGTGAACGGCGTGCCCATCGCCGTGTCATCCCAGTACGACATCGCCGGCGCCCAGGTCCTGACGCAAAAGGCGAGCCTCACGCCAGCCCACTGGCAGGGGGGATTGCCGCCTTTCCAGCGGCACTTCCGCCCTTCGCTGGCCTATCGTCTGTGCCTCGCTGCCGAGGGACGGTTCGACGCGATGCTGACGCTGCGCGATGCATGGGAATGGGACATTGCGGCGGGCGTACTCATTGCTGAACGCGCCGGGGCGGTGGTGACAGATGGGGTCGGGCGGGCGCTGGAGTTCAATACCGTGGCACGCCAGACCGCCGGGGTTATCGTCGCGCCACCGGTCCTGCATGCCGCGATCCTGGCCGCACGGGTCGGGGGCGCCGCCCCCGTCAGCCCGGGGGGCTGACCCCCCCGGGATACTTGTGCAAAGCTGAAAGCCGCGTTCAGGTCTTTGGCTTTTTCGGCGGCACAAAACGTTTCGAGGTGTCTTTGGCATCGACACGTGGTGCGGAGGGTTTGGGCTTGCCGAATGCGGGCTTGCCGAACTTGGCGCCGCCCGGTTTGCCGCCTGCGCCGGGTCCATCACGTTTCACATAAGGGCGCGCCGCATCGCCTTTGGGTGCATAGGTCCGTTTGGGTGCGTCGCCATCGGCGCGCGGGCCGGGGGCTTTGGACCAGGGCGCCTTGTTCGCGGGCCGATCCCCGGCAGGCTTTTCGGCAAAGCGGCGCGGTGCGCCTTCGGTCGTGCGGGGGGCGTCCTTTTTGACATAGGGGCGATCGGGGCGTGCGCCCTCCGTGCGGGGTGCATCCTTTTTCACGTAAGGACGATCCGGACGTGCGCCTTCGGCCCGTGGTGCCGGGCGGTCGCCGTCTGCCTTGGGCTTCCAGGGGGCGCTTTCCGAGGCATGACTTTTGAAGCCCGATGCGCGGGCAGGCTTACCGGCCGCGCCATGCGATTTGAAGCCTGCGGATTTGTAGGCGGGCTTTTCGTCCGACCGGATGCGCGGCTTGCGTTCCATTACCGGAGCAGCGGGTTCGCTGCGCGCCACTGGGACCGGACGCGCCGCATCCGGGTTGAACACAGGACGCGGTGGCTCGGCGGCAATGGCGCGCGGCGCCTCGGCCCTTGGCGCGTCGTCTTCGACGATCCGGGACGGTTTTGGCGTATAGGCGGGTTTGCCTTCGGGACGGGGTTTCGCCGTCTCGGGCGCGCGTGCCTCTGTCGCGCGTGGTTCGGCACGCGGCGCGCGGGGCGCGCGTTCCGGACGCACGGCGCGCTCGGGACGATCAAGGCTTGGCTCGCCCTGGATGCGTTCCATCGTGAGGCCCGCCTCCAGTTCCATCTGCGCGCCAAACCGGGTGCCGACCGCCTCGGCCAATTGCACAAAGGTCACGTCCTCTTGCACGCGGATCGCCCCGATGCTGTCCTTGGCGATGCCGCCTGCATCGCAGATCTTGGGCAACAGCCAGCGCGCCTCGGCACGGCCGGACCGGCCAACCGACAGGCGGTACCAGACCGACGGCCCGAACTCGCCGCGTTCGCGTGGTTCACGCGGGGTGACGGGGGGCAGGTTGTCCGACAGAACCTCGGGCGCTGAGCGGCCCTCGCGCCACAGTCGGATGAACGCGGCGGCGACGCTGTCGGCGCCATAGCGCGACACCAATGCTGCGGCAGTGTCGGCCTCTTCGCCCGGACCGGTCTGCAGCAGCGGATGTTCCAAAAGCCGCGCATCTTCGCGCTCCTGCACGTCATCGGCACCCGGGGCTTTGCCCCATTCGGCGACGACACGCCCGCCTTTGAGGATGCGCTGCGCCTTGGCAAACTCGGGCGGCGTGACGATCATCACCGACACGCCCTTTTTGCCCGCGCGACCCGTGCGGCCCGACCGGTGCAGCATGATTTCAGAATTTTGCGGCAGGTCGGCATGGATCACCAGTTCCAGCCCCGGCAGGTCGATGCCGCGCGCCGCCACGTCCGTGGCGATACAGACCCGTGCCCGCCCGTCGCGCAGCGATTGCAGCGCATGGGTGCGTTCTTGCTGGCTAAGTTCGCCCGACAACGCCACGACCTGAAAGCCGCGGTTGCCCATGCGTGCCATCAGGTGGTTGACGTTCGCGCGGGTTTTGCAGAACACGATGGCCGTCGGGGCCTCGTAGAAACGCAAAACGTTGAATATTGCATGCTCGCGGTCGCGCACGGCCACCGACATGGCGCGGTATTCGATATCGACATGCTGTTTCGCCTCGCCTTGCGCCATGATGCGCAAGGCATCTTTCTGGAACGTGCGGGCCAGCGCCTCGATCTCACGCGGGACAGTGGCGGAAAACATCAGCGTGCGGCGGGTGTCGGGTGCGGCTGCAAGGATGAATTCCAGATCCTCCGAGAAACCCAGATCCAGCATTTCGTCCGCCTCGTCCAGCACGGCTGCGCGCAGGCCCGACAGATCAAGGCTGCGCCGTTCGATATGGTCGCGCAGGCGGCCGGGCGTGCCGACGACGATATGGGCGCCACGCTCCAGCGCGCGCTTTTCGGTGCGGTAATCCATGCCGCCGACGCAAGTCGCGATCCGCGCGCCCGCGGTGGCGTAAAGCCATTCCAGCTCCCGCGCGACCTGCAGGGCCAGCTCCCGCGTGGGGGCAATGATCAGCGCCAATGGCACATCCGCATAAAGCAGCTTTTGCGTGCCGCCCATGATCTCGGGCTCCATCGCCAGACCAAAGGCCACTGTCTTGCCCGAACCGGTTTGCGCCGACACCAGCAAGTCGCGCCCCGCGACCCCCTCTGCCAGCACGGCAGCCTGCACTGCGGTCAATGCTTCGTAACCCTTGGCCGCCAATGCGTCGCCAAGGGGACCCTTGATCCCGTGATCCATACTTTTTGTCTTTCCGTTCCAGGGGGGCAAATTCCATGCCCCGTGATGCCATCCGGCATCGCCGTTCCTCTTGGACCCGCCCGGCCTCCACACCGGATGGGTCAGGAACACCTGAGCCAGCCCGGGCGGTCTAACCGCAGGGCTGGCAAAAGTATAGGGCTTGATTTGAAGTGTCAGACTGCAGGTTTCGGCTGCTTGGCAAAGCGCAGGTAAGGCAGCTTGATGTCCAGAGGTCCGAACCGTTCTGTGGCCTGTTCATTGTTCAGCGCCATGCCGACAATCACGTCCTGCCCGGGCACCCAGTTCGCAGGCGTGGAGATCGGCAGACCATCGGTCGTGCGCACCGCGTCCAACGCCCGCAGGATCTCGGCAAAGTTGCGCCCGACAGTCATCGGGTAGGACATCGTCAGTTTGACCTTCTTGTCCGGCCCGATGATGAAGACCGTGCGCACCGTCTGCGAATGCGCCGGGGTCCGGCCTTCGGCAGGCAGGTAGTAATCGGCCGCCAGCATGTCATAAGCCTTGGCCACGGTCAGGCTGCTGTCGTCGATGATCGGGAAATCGGCAGGCGCGCCACCAAAGGCCTCGATGTCGCGCTTCCACTTGTCATGGTCCGCAACCGAATCGACCGACACCCCGATGACCTTGGTATTGCGCTTGGCAAATTCTGGGACGAGTTGCGCCACGGCCCCGAATTCGGTCGTGCAAACGGGCGTGAAATCACGCGGATGGCTGAAGATGATGCCATAGCTTGACCCTAGCCAATCATGGAAATGGAGGGTGCCTGCCGTGCTTTCGGCGGTGAAGTCTGGGGCGGTGTCGTTGATGCGAATGGACATGGGGGACCTCGTGGGTTGCAGCTTGGACCAGAGATAAGCCAATCGGAACGATGTTTCACCCCCAAGCGGTTCCCTTGCGCCAAAATAGACCCATCTTCTGCCGACACGTCGTCTGGCGGGCAAATTTTCCCATCTTGTGCGAACCTGCACCAACGGCGGATCGACAATGGGGCGGCATTTCGCCTGATGTCCCGGCAACCTGCTGCGAATCTGGGTCGCAATCGGTCGTTCCTCTACTTGCGGCCCCAGCCTGCCGGCGCGATAACTTGATCAAATGATCCCGGAGGGTCCGATGCTTACGAAACGCGAATTCTACATCAACGGCAAATGGGTCGCCCCCGCCAATCCCCGCGACCACCATGTGATCAACCCCTCGACCGAAGAACCCTGCGCGGTGATCTCGTTCGGCGATCAGGCCGACACCGACGCCGCCGTTGCCGCCGCCAAGGCCGCAGGTCCGGCATGGGCCGCCACGCCTCGGGCCGAACGGCGGCGTCTCGTTGCGGCGATCCTCGATCAGTATGACGCCCGCCTGGATGAATTTGCAGAAACCTTCACCCTCGAAATGGGGGCGCCGATTGATTTCGCGCTTTCGGATCAGGCGCCCTGCCTGCCATGGCATCTCAAGAATTTTCTCAAGGCCTTCGACACCATCGAATGGATCCGTCCCCTTGGCCCGCATGCCCCCGGTGCGGCCGTGGCACTGGAACCGATCGGCGTTGTCGGTCTGATCACGCCCTGGAACTGGCCCATCAGCCAGATCGCGCTGAAGGCGATCCCTGCCATGCTGGCTGGTTGCACCTGCGTTCTGAAACCGTCCGAAGCCTCGCCCCTGAACGCCATGATGTTCGCCGAGTTCTGCCACGATGCAGGCATCCCGCCCGGCGTGTTCAACCTGGTGAACGGCGACGGTCCGGGGGTCGGCAGCCAGCTTTCCAGGCACCCCGATATCGAGATGATCTCGTTCACCGGATCGACCCGTGCCGGCCGCGCGATCTCCCTGGCTGCGGCTGAGACGATGAAGCGTGTCTCGCTGGAACTGGGCGGCAAGGGGGCGAACCTGTTGTTCGCCGATGCCGATGACCGCGCGGTCGAACGCTCGGTCCGCCGAATGATGGAAAACACCGGTCAGTCCTGCAACGCGCCGTCGCGGATGCTGGTGGAACGCAGCGTCTATGACCAGACGGTTGCCAAGGCGGTGGAGGTCGCGAATTCGATCAAGGTCGGTCCGGCACATGAAAAGGGCAACCATATCGGCCCGGTGGTGAACAAGCGTCAGTGGGAACAGGTGCAGGGTTACATCCAAAAGGGCATCGACGAAGGGGCGCGCCTTGTCTGTGGCGGTCCGGGCCTGCCCGAAGAATACAACCGCGGCTATTTCGTGCGCCCGACGATCTTTGCCGACGTCACCCCCGGCATGACGATCGAGCGCGAGGAAATCTTTGGCCCGGTCCTGTCGATCATCCCCTTCGAGACCGAGGCCGAGGCGATCCGCATCGCCAATGACACGCCTTACGGGCTGACCAACTACGTCCAGTCCGGCGATCCCGCGCGGGCGAACCGTCTGGCGCTGCAGCTGCGTTCCGGCATGGTCGAGATGAACGGCAAGCCACGTGGGGCAGGATCGTTCTTTGGCGGCGTCAAAGCGTCTGGGCGTGGGCGCGAAGGTGGCGTCTGGGGGATCGAGGAGTTCCTGGAGCCAAAGGGCATTTCCGGCTGGGATTTCTCGGCGGACATCGCAGCGGAGTAGCGCGTAACAATTTCGCACATGATTTCGTGAATTCGCGACGTCATGTGCGCAAATCGGCCTGCGACCAAGCATCACGGAAACAAGACGCAATCAAGATGGTCAAATGCCGTTTTCAGGCCTTTGATTGCGTCTGACTGCCCCTAGCATTTCAGCAAAGGGGACCTTGCCATGACCGCATACCGCCACCTTTTGTCGCCAGTGACCCTGCGCGGTCACACCTTGCGCAACCGGATCGTCTTTGGCGCGCATACCGCCAACATGTCCGATCAGGGCATCCCGGGCCCCCGTTTCGGGAAATACCTGTTGGAGCGGGCCCTTGGCGGCGCCGCGATGATCGTGGCAGAGCCTGTTCCGGTGCATCGCACGGGTGTCCTGACACGGGGCAACTTCGTGATGGGTGACGAGACAATCCCCCATTTCAGGCAGATCACGGATGAGGTCCGGGATGCCGGGGCGGTTATCCTGCAGCAGCTTTACCATGTCGGCGCGCATGGGGACGCCGACCTCAGCTTTGCCCCGCACTGGTCCCCGTCTGGCGGTCCCAGCTACCACGATTCGGACGGTTCCCACAGGATGACCGAGGCCGAAATTCTTGAGGTTTTACAAGCGCATGTTGACGCCGCCCGCCGCGCCCACCGCGCCGGCTTTCAGGGCGTGGAGGTTTGGGCTGCCTACCATTCCCTGCTCGACCAGTTCTGGACCCCATGGTCCAATTCCCGCGACGACAAATGGGGCGGCAGTCTTGAAAACCGCACCCGGTTCTCGCGAATGTTGATCGAAGAGATCCGCCGGTCCTGCGGCGAGGATTTCATCATCGGGCTCGCCGTCAGCTATTCGACCGGATACGACGTCACGCTTTCGGCGGAATCCTTGAGTGAAATCATCGCCCTGCATGATGCGACAGGGCATGTCGATTACGTCACCGTGGGCTCAGGCAGTTACCTTGAGTTCGAGGCCATCATCCCGCCCTTCACCCATGGCGAGAAACTGACCACCCCCCTGACCGCTGAGTTGAAAGGCATCGTCAAGCACTGCCTGATTACGTCCGAAGCAGGAATTCGGACCCCCGAAAACGCCGAAACCATCCTGTCAGCAGGCGAGGCCGACCTTGTGTCCATCGTCCGTGGACAGATCGCCGACCCGCACCTGGCCCGCAAGGTGACCGAAGGGCGGGCGACCGATATTCGGGGCTGCATCTCGTGCAACCAGATGTGCTGGGGGCGGCGGTCTCGGGACTACTGGATATCCTGCCTGATCAATCCCTCGGCGGGGCGCGAGTTCGAATGGGGCGGGGATCGGTTCACGCCAGCTGCGACGCGTAAATCCGTGCTGGTCGTCGGCGCGGGACCGGCAGGACTGGAGGCGGCACGGGCAGCGGCAGAACGTGGTCACGACGTCGACATCGTCGAGGCTTCTTCGGTGATCGGCGGGCAGTTTCGGCTTGCGGGTTTGCAGCCGCGCCGCGCGCAGATCCTCGATCTGCTGGACTGGTACGAACGCCAGTTCACCCAGCTTGGCGTCACCTTGCGGCTGAACACCTATCTCGACTCGGACGATATCGCCGCCCATCCTGCGGATGTCGTGATCCTCGCCTCGGGCTCGCAGCCTGACGAGACCGGTTTTCAGCGCTGGTTGCCGTCCGAGCCGCGCCTGCCCGGCATCGACGCGGGCAACGTCTGGTCGCCCGAGGCGGTACTGCGGCGCGAGGCACGGCTGGGCGATGCGGTCGTCGTCTATGACGAGGGTGGCAACTGGCGCGGCGTCGGCACCGCCTGGGCATTGGCCGAACAGGGCAAACAGGTGACCATCGTGACGCCCGACCCTTATGTCGGCAAAGAAATCACCCGCACCGCAGCCGATGGACCGGCACGTCGCCGGATGGGCAAGCTTGGGGTGAAAATGCTGACGGAACATTGTGTTCTGCGCTGGCACGGGAATGGCGTCACCGTGCGCAGTTTCCTGACCGGCGAGGAACAGACGATCCCGGCCTCGGCTTTGGTGATGGCGACGACGAACCGCAGTTTTGATCCTTTTCCCGAAGGATTCGCAGGCAAGACCACCCACCGGATCGGCGATTGCGCGGCGCCAAGGCTTGCGGCCTATGCGTTTCACGAGGGCCGCAAGGTGGCGCTGGATCTTTAGGGGCGAGGCCTCCGGCGAGGTTATTTCGACCCGTCAAAAAGGGCATTCCGCGGCGAAGGTCAGTCGGGTTTTCGTGCCAGGATGGTGCAGCGACAGCGTTTCGGCATGCAGCATCATGCGGGGGAAATTGTGGGCCGTATCGGGGGCATAAATCGGATCGCCGAGGATCGGGTGGCCAAGTTCGGTCATGTGCACACGCAACTGGTGGCTTCGGCCCGTCAGCGGTGAAAGGCGCAGCCGCGTCTCGTCCGTGCCGCGCGATATGACCGCCCAATCTGTCTGTGCCGGGCGGCCCTGTTCGTGGTCCACCCGCTGTTTCGGACGGTTCGGCCAGTCGGTCCAGATCGGCAGATCGACATGCCCGCTGTCCTCGGCCATAATCCCCGCGACCCGCGCGACATAGGTCTTATTCGCGCGGCGTTTCTCGAATTCCTGCCCCAAAAACCCTTGCGCCAGCTTGTTGCGCGCAAAGATCATGACGCCTGACGTGTCGCAGTCCAGCCGGTGGACCAGGAGCGTGTCAGGGTATGCCGCGACCAGCCGGGTCTGCAGGCAGTCCTGCCGTCCTTCGAGCTTGCCCGGGACCGACAAAAGGCCGGCCGGTTTGTCAACGACCGTGATCTGGTCGTCCTGAAACAGGATGACCAGCGGGTCCATCGGCGGGTCGTAGGTAAATGCGATCATCGCGCGTCGGCGAAAACCCGGGCGAGAAGCGGGACCAGCCACGCCTCGTCCTCGGGCGTGAAGGCGGCGGGGGTGTTGCTGTCGAGGTCGAGAACGCCGAGCAAGATGCCATCGGCATTCCAGACCGGCAGCACCAGTTCGGACCGCGTCGTCGAGGAGCATGCGATATGATCGGCAAACGCATCGACATCCGGCACGTTCAGAACTTTGCCTGTCCGCGCTGCGGCGCCGCAGACACCGCGCGAAAACGGGATGACAAGACAGCCATGGCCGCCCTGATAGGGGCCGATCTTCAACAAATCCGGTGCCACGACGCGGTAAAACCCGGTCCAGTCCGCAAGTGGATGGCCGTGATGAATTTCGCAGACGACAGTGGCCATCAGCGCGACGGTATCCGTCTCGCCCTTGGTCAGCGCCAGTATTTGTTGCGACAGGTGGGTGCGGTCCAAGTGTCTGCTCCGGTTCATCTGCGACTGGCATTGCCAAAACACGGGCGCGGCGACAACTGCGAAATGCGAAAGCGGCGGGTGGCACAAAAAAAAGGCCGGGCTGATGCCCGGCCAGGTCCAACAGGGAGGAAGCCGTGCCATAACCCCGACACGACAAGGGGAACTCGTGGAATTCGTCTCAGTGTAGCCTAGCAAGATCGATATGGTGAAGTTCTGGCAACAATAAGACCATTACGCGACCAGCCGATATCCGCCGCTTTCGGTCACAAGAATCCGCGCGTTTGAAGGATCGGGCTCGATTTTCTGGCGCAGGCGGTAGATGTGCGTTTCCAGCGTATGGGTGGTCACGCCTGCGTTGTAGCCCCAGACCTCGTGCAAAAGGACATCCCGGGCCACCACCGACCGCTGTGCGCGGTACAGGTATTTCAGGATGTTTGTCTCTTTTTCGGTCAGGCGGATCTTCTTTTCCTTGGCGTCCAGAAGCATCTTTTGCGCGGGTTTGAACGTGTAGGGACCCATGGTAAAGATCGCGTCTTCGGACTGTTCATGCTGGCGCAGTTGCGCACGGATGCGGGCCAGAAGGACAGGAAACTTGAACGGTTTGGTCACATAGTCATTGGCCCCGGAATCGAGACCCAGGATCGTGTCGCTGTCGGTATCATGGCCCGTCAGCATCAGGATCGGGCATTTCACGCCGCCTTTGCGCATCCGGCGGCACAATTCGCGGCCATCGGCATCGGGCAAGCCGACATCGAGGATAACCAGATCGTAGATCGCGGCTTTGACCTTTTCCATGCCCTCGGCGGCGGTGCGTGCCTCGAAGACGTCAAAATCTTCGGTCATCACCAACTGTTCGCCAAGCGCCTCGCGCAGGTCGTCGTCGTCGTCAACAAGCAGGATCTTTCTCAGGGTCATCATCACAGAACCTCCGTTCGGTTCTTATGAATTGCGGTGTTGCGGTCTGCACCTCAAGCCATGCTGCAACGGTCTCACGCAGTCGTGTCGCCATGCGGCGATATGTTTCAATTTCGTCATCTGCCGGATAGACAGGGCCAAGGAGAGCTGCATGACCCTGACCCTGACCATTACCGAACGTGTGGCGCGTGCCTTGGGCGATCTGCGCTTGGGCGTTCCGGTGCGGCTGACAGGTGGCGGGCCGACGCAGTGGATTGCGGGGGTGGAGCCCTTGACCGATGACCGCCTTCGGGACCTGCGCGGTGCGGGTCCGCTGACGCTTGCGATCACGGCGCGGCGGGCCGAGACGCTGAAGGCGCGGGTCTATGACGGTGATCTTGCGCGGATTGCGGTGCCGCCGGATGCGGACGCCGCCTGGCTGCGCGCGGTGGCGGACCCGGCGATTGACCTGATGAACCCGATGAAGGGGCCATTCGTGTCGGTGCGCGACGGGCCTGCGGACGTTCATCGCGCCGCGATCCAGCTGATGAAAAGCGCGCGGATGCTGCCCGCTGTCCTGACCGTGGCCGAGGGCGCGCCCGCACCGGACCTGACGACACTCAGTCTGGCAGAACTGGGGCCAGAGCTTTTGCGGCTGCCCGACCTTCACGATGTCATCGCGGCACGGTTGCCGATGGCGCTGGCGGCTGTCGGGCGGCTGCATATCCTGCGGCCCGATGACGGTGGCGAGGAGCATTTTGCCATCGAGGTGGGTCAGCCCGATCGCGCCAAGCCGGTCCTTGCCCGCCTGCATTCGGCCTGTTTCACCGGCGATGTGCTGGGGTCGCTGAAATGCGATTGCGGCCCGCAGCTCCATGGTGCGCTGGCACAGATGGAGGCGGAGGGGGCAGGCGTGCTGGTCTACCTGAACCAGGAAGGGCGCGGCATTGGCCTTGCCAACAAAATCCGTGCCTATGCCCTGCAGGATCAGGGGTTCGATACGGTCGAGGCCAATCATCGCCTGGGGTTCGAGGATGACGAGCGCGATTTCCGGATCGGCGCGCAGATCTTGCGGCTGATGGGGTTTTCGGCTGTGCGTCTGCTGACCAACAACCCGCGCAAGATCGATATGCTGCGCGCCTGCGGGCTGGATGTGGTGGAGCGGGTGCCGCTGCATGTCGGCCAGAACGCGCAGAACCGAAGCTATCTGGCGACCAAGGCGTTGAAATCCGGGCATCTGCCGTGAAACGCAGCGACCTTGTCGTCGGGCGTTGGGGCGCGCGGTTCATGGGGCGGCGCTTTGCCTGCAGCATCGGGCGCGGCGGCGTCACCCCCCGCAAGCGCGAGGGCGATGGCGCGACGCCCGTTGGCGTGCACCGGATTGTCGGGATGCTTTATCGGTCGGACCGGATGGTGCGGCCTGCGGACTGGGCCTTGTCCATCGGGCCTGCGGATGTGTGGTCGGACGATCCGCGCGATCCTGATTACAACAAGATGATGCGCCGCCCGCACCTCTATGGCCACGAACGCCTGCACCGGGCGGACCCGGTATATGACCTGATCCTGATCACCGATTGGAACTGGCCGATCTCGGCCCCCGGGCATGGCTCGGCGATCTTTGTGCATCAGTGGCGGCGTCCGCGTCACCCCACCGCCGGATGCGTGGCGTTCGCCCGCGACGACCTGCAATGGATCGCACGGCGCATCAGACACGACACGCGGCTGATCATTCGCGGCTGACCCCTTTCCAAACCGCTTTGGCCGCCCTAGTCTTGCCCGGCTTGAGGGAGGACGTCATGGCCAGGAAAACGGCGGTAGCCGATGAGGCGATCTTTGCACTGCGGTTGCGGCGCTCGGCGCCGGACCTCTGGCCGATGCTGGATCAGCTTTATGGTCATCGACCTGACTATGCCGACTTTTCCGACCGTTTGCTGGCGACGTTGCGCAAGGGCTGGGCCGACCGCCCCGACGACCTGCGCCTGTTGGATCTGCAACGCGATCTGGAGCAGGACTGGTTCCAGCGGTCGGATATGGCGGGCTACGTCCTTTACATCGACAGGTTCGCGGGAAACCTGAAGGGCTTGCTCGACCGGCTGGATTACCTCGAGGACCTTGGCATCCGCTATGTCCACCTGATGCCGTGCCTGAAGCCCCGCCCGGGTGACAGCGACGGCGGTTATTCGGTGATGGATTACCGCGCGGTCAATCCGGCGTATGGCACGATGGCGGAGTTCGAGGCGGTCGCGGCCGCGTTGCGGGCGCGTGGCATGACGCTGTGCGTCGATCTGGTCCTCAATCACACCGCCAAGGAACATGACTGGGCGGTGCGCGCGGCGGCAGGGGACGCGGTCTATCAGGATTACTACCTGATGTTTGACACACCCGACCTGCCCGACCAGTACGAACGCACCCTGGTCGAGGTGTTCCCCGACAACGCGCCGGGGAACTTCACGCAGTATCCCGACTTTGGCAAATGGGTCTGGACGACTTTCAACGAACATCAATGGGACCTGAACTGGGCCAATCCGCAGGTGTTTCTCGAAATCGTCGACATCATGCTGTTCCTTGCCAACAAGGGGGTGGAGGTGCTGCGTTTGGATGCGGTCGCGTTCATATGGAAACGCATGGGCACGCGCTGCCAGTCCGAACCCGAGGTCCACATGATCCTGCAGGCGCTCAGGGCCTGCAGCCGGATCGCATCAGCGGCGGTGCTGCATCTGGAAGAGGCCATCGTCGCCCCGGCGGAAATGCTGCCCTATCTCGGCAAGGGCATCCACGACGGTCGCGAGGGGAACCTTGCCTATCACAATAGCCTGATGGTGCAGTTCTGGGGCGCGCTGGCCACCCGCGACACGCGGTTGATGACGCATGTTCTGGGCACCCATTTCCCCGACCGGCTGACCAACGCGACCTACGCCACCTATATCCGCTGCCATGACGACATCGGCTGGGCGGTGACGGACGAGGATGCGGGGGCCTTGGGCTTTTCAGGCCCCGCGCATCGCGCATTCCTGTCGAATTTCTATGACGGCACCTATCCGGGCAGTTTTGCGCGCGGGGCGTTGTTCCAGATGAACCCGCTGACCGGTGACAAGCGTGTCTCTGGCAGTTTCGCCTCGCTTGCGGGGTTGGAGCGGGCGGTGGCCGATGGTGATCGCGCCGGGATCGACATGGCCGTGCAGCGGATCATGCTGGGCCATGCGCTGATCGCGTCCTTTGGCGGCATTCCCCTGATCTACATGGGCGACGAGATCGCGCTCCTGAACGACTACAGCTATCGCGACGACCCTGACCATGCGCATGACAGCCGCTGGATCCACAGGCCGCGCATGGATTGGGACGCGGTGGCTGCGCTTGGCGACGCGCGCAGCACCAGCGCCCGAGTCTTTGCCGAAACCAGACGGATTCTGGCGCGCCGCCGCGAGACGCCGGGGCTGCATGCGGCGCATCCGACGCGGATCGTGGCGACGGGCGTCAATGGCGTGTTTGCGTTTCAGCGGGTGGCGCCAACCGGCGTCATCCTGTGCCTCTTCAACTTTACCGAAGGCTGGCTTCAGGTCCCCGAGCCTTGGGCGCGCGCGCAGGGCATCAGCCTGATGGAGGATGCGCTGTCGGAATATCCGGTGCAAAGCCATGCAGGCCAGATCGTGCTGCCGCCCTATGCAAGGGTGTGGCTGACCTGAGGTGGGAGCCATCGAAAGGCCCCCTCCCCCAGCCCCTCCCACGAGGGGGAGGGGAGGCGACTTTCCTTCTCCCTCCCCCTCGTGGGGAGGGTTGGGGAGGGGGGCTTTTGACGGGACCCAAGCCTACCCGCGCAGAACCCCACCTGTCGCCTTGGTCACCTTGTCGATGATCCTGGCTGACACGGCATCAATCTCGGCATCGGTCAGGGTCTTTTCGGTGGGCTGGATGCGGACCGACAGCGCGATCGACTTTTTGCCCGCGCCCATCTGCGCCTCGGCCTTGTCGCCGGTGAACTGGTCAAAGACCCGCACGGCGTCGATCAACACCTTGTCGGCCCCCAGGGCTGCGTTCACCGCCACCATGGCCTCCACCGAAGTGTCCATGACAAAGGCGAAATCACGCTCAACCGCCTGCAGGTCCGACATTGCCAGCGCAGGGCGCGTGGGCGTCTTGACCTTGGGCTGGGGGACATTGGCGATCAGGACGGTGAAGGCCATCGCGGGACCTTTGACGTCCAGCGCTGCCAGCACGCGCGGATGCACCTCGCCGAATGTCGCCATGGTGTTGGGCCCCAGTCCGATCACGCCTGACCGGCCCGGATGAAACCAGGCGGGCACCTTGCGGCTGACTTGCGTGCGGGTCGGGGCGCCAAGGGCCGCCAGAACGGCTTCGGTATCGGCCTTGGCGTCAAAGACGTCGATCATCCGGCGCGAGCCGTGGGGATCGCGCGCCGCAGCCGCACCAATCAGCAGACCCGTCGCCTGCAAGGCTTGCTCGCCCGGCTCGCCACCATGAAAGACCGGGCCGATCTCGAACAGCGCCATATCGGCAAATCCGCGCGCCTGATTGCGCGCCGCCGCCGCCAAAAGACCGGGCAACAGGTCCGGCCGCAGATGCGACATTTCCGACGAGATGGGGTTATCGACCCGCACCACATCCGTGCCGCCACCGAAGAGGGCAGCTGACGTCTGATCAATGAAACTGTAGGTCACGCATTCGTTGTAGCCCAAGGCCGCCAAAGTGCGCCGCGCCGCCTTTTCGCGGGTTTGCAGCGGTGTCAGGATCGGTTGCGGCACGCCGGGTTTTCTGCGGGGCAGGGGCTTGCCCTGCAGTTTCGCCAGCGATGCGATCCGCGCGACCTCTTCGACCAGATCGGCCTCGCCCAGCACATCGGGACGCCACGACGGCGGGGTGGCCATGTCGCCCTTCAAGGTGAAACCCAGGGCCTCCAGCGACCGGCGCTGCGTGGCCTCGGGGATATCCATGCCGACCAGGCTGATCACCCGCGCGGGGTCCAGGCGATAGGCGCGGGTCGTGTCCAATGCGGCACCATCGACGACGACGTGGCTGGCCTCACCGCCGCACAGGTCCAGGATCATCCGCGTCGCAAGTTCCAGCGCCGGCATGGTAAAGGCCGGGTCCACGCCGCGTTCAAACCGGTAGCGTGCGTCGGAATTGATCTTCAGCGCGCGGCCCGTGGCGGCGATGGTGATCGGGTCCCAATACGCGCTTTCCAGGAACACATCCGTGGTGTCGGCAGAACAGCCCGACGCCTCGCCGCCCATGATCCCGGCCAGCGATTCCACACCGTGATCATCGCAAATCGCCATTTGCCCGGAGGACAGCGTGTAGGTCTTGCCATCGAGCGCGAGGAACTGTTCGCCCCCGGTGGCGGGCTGGATGCACAGATCGCCCTTGACCTTGGCGGCATCAAAGACGTGCAAGGGGCGGTTCAGCCCGATGGTGAAATAGTTGGTGATGTCGACCAGTGCCGAGATCGGACGCAGGCCGATGGCTTTCAGCCGTGCCGCCAGCCAGTCGGGTGACGGGCCGTTCTTCACCCCCCGGATCACGCGACCGGCGAAATGCGGGCAGCCTTTGGTCTTGAGCGTCGGATCGATCCGCACACCGATCGGGCAGTCGAACGCCCCCTTGACCGGCACGATTTCCAGCGGCTTCAGCTTGCCCAGCCCCCGCGCAGCAAGGTCGCGCGCGATGCCGCGCACGCCCAGCCCGTCGGGACGGTTCGGCGTCACCTTGATCTCGATCACCGGGTCGTTGAGGCCTCTGTAATCGACAAAGCGCGCGCCAAGCGGCGCATCATCCGGCAATTCGATGATCCCGTCGTGATCTTCCGACAGCATCATTTCGCGTTCCGAACAGAGCATTCCGTTGGATTCGACCCCCCGGATCACACCGGGTTTCAGATCGACCCCGGTGCCCGGCACATGGGTTCCGGGCGGCGCGAACACGCCAACAAGCCCCGTCCGCGCATTCGGCGCGCCGCAAACCACCTGCACCTCGACCATCGCCGTCCCCGGACCACCAGGATAGGTCGCGACCCGGCACACCCGAAGCCGGTCTGCATTCGGATGCTGCACGGCCTCGATCACCCGCACGATGCGAAACGCCGACAACGCCGCCGCAGGATCGCTGATCCCTTCCACTTCGAACCCCAGATCGGTCAGCGCCTCGGCCAGCATGTCCAGCGAAGCGTCGGTTTCAAGGTGGTCACGAAGCCAGGAGAGCGGGAATTTCATGCGCGGACCTTATCTGCAAGTGCAGGCGCGGCTTAACGCAAACAAGGCAAAAGGCCAAGGGTTTCGGGCCAACGGTTTCCGTTCGGGAAACGGCTTGTTCCGAAACTGCATGCTGCACTGCCGCACTTTTGCCAGAGCCGTAATCTAGTGTTACATTCATAGTGCAGTACGATTGGTGGTAGTGTGGACGAGTGTGATGTTAGACCTAACAGGCGTTATGGCCTGTCGGAGACCGAACTCAGCGTGTTGCTGTGTATGGTCGGTGTCGTCCTGGTCATGCTGGTCCATTAAGGCCGCGGATCAGACCGGTTGGACTGCGCGGCGTGCCTGGACATTATGTGCAGCACGCAGCGCAGCCCACCGGTTTTGGCCCATTTCAGGCACAACCTGCGCCGAAACGCGCCCCTTTTGCGTCGAATAAACGCCTGCGCAGCATAGTCAAAGCGCGCAACCTCAGATTGTCGCCGATTTTCCAACATCGGGCTGAAACTCTTGCCTATCCTCTTTCGTAGATTGGCGTGACCGGATCGGAGTGCCGGGCCAAAGTTGAGGGGTCGCGTGATGCCGGATACGACAAAAAAACAGGGCGCGCTGATCTATCGCCAGCGCATCTGGACGCGGATCACGCATTGGACCTGGGCGGTCAGCCTATTTTTTCTGCTGCTGACCGGCCTTCAGATATTCAACGCGCATCCCGCCTTGTATCTCGGCCACCAAAGCGGCTTTGAATATGACAACTCAATCCTTCGCATCAATGCGGTCGAAACTGCGGCAGGATTGCGTGGGGTCACGACACTGGGGGGCCACGAGTTCGACACAACCGGGGCGCTCGGCGTGTCGGGCGATGGCGAGGTTCGGGCCTTTCCGGCCTGGGCGACCATCCCCACCACGCAGTCGCTGGCGACCGGGCGGGTGATCCATTTCTTCTTTGCGTGGATATTGGTGGTCACGTTGGTGATCTGGACGGTCGCCAGCATCTGGAACAGGCATATCAGGGACCTGATCCCGACCCCCAGCGATCTGCGCAGCCTGCCGCGCGACATCGCCGATCATGCGCGCCTGCGGTTCCATCACACCGCGCGCTACAATGTGCTGCAGAAACTGGCCTATGCTGGCGTGTTGTTCGTCCTGTTGCCGCTGATGATCCTGACGGGCCTGTCCATGTCACCCTCGTTCAATGCGACCGCCCCGTGGCTTCTGGACATCTTTGGCGGCAGGCAGACGGCACGGACCATCCATTTTGTCGTGATGCTGCTGCTGGTCGGGTTCTTCTTGATCCACATGGCGATGATCCTTGCCGCGGGTCCGTTGAATGAACTCAGGTCGATCATCACCGGCTGGTATCGCATTGACCCTGTAAAGGAGCCTCGCCATGACGCTTGATGTGAACCGCCGCCGGTTCTTGACCGCCGCCAGCCTTGGGGCGGCATCGCTTGCGCTGTCGGGCTGCAAGGTGCTCGATGACCTGACCAACTACGACAATCCCCTGCGCAATGTGATGGAGGCAGCCAACGGCCTGACCTACCGCACGCAGCGCCTGTTGTCAGGCGACGCGCTGGCCCCGGAATACACCCGCGCCGACATCCGGCAGGGCCAGCACCCGAACGGCACGATCAACCCAAGTGACGCCGATTATCAGGCGCTGGCATCGGGCGGGTTTGCCGACTGGCGTCTGAACGTGATCGGCGCGGTGGAAAAGCCGCTGACCCTGACGTTGGCCGATCTGCAGTTGCGCCTCGCCCGCACCCAGATCACCCGGCACGACTGCGTCGAGGGTTGGTCGTGCATTGCCGAATGGACCGGCGTGCCTTTGTCGGCGATCCTGGCGGAGGCACGGCCCGCGGCATCGGCAAAGTTCGCGATCTTTCACTGCATGGACACGATGGAAAAGTCCCTGTCGGGCGCGGTGAAGTATCACGAAAGCATCGACATGGTGGATGCCTACCACCCCCAGACGATCCTTGCCTATGGGTTGAACGGTGCGCCGCTACCGGTCGCCAACGGCGCGCCCTTGCGGGTGCGCGTCGAACGCCAGCTGGGTTACAAGATGGCCAAATACGTCCATACGATCGAACTTGCCTCGGTGATCACCGGCTATGGCAAGGGCCACGGCAGCTATTGGGCCGACAAGGGGTATGACTGGTATGCGGGGATCTGATCAGACCTGAAACCTGTCCTGCGGGATGCGCAGGATCAGGTTCGGGTCGATCAGGATCGCGCTCCAGACGTCCAGCAGGCTGGGGTGACCAACGCCGAAAAAGTTGCCGCCGTGCTGGTCCAGCATGTCCGTCAGGATCTGGACATGCAGATGCGGGGCCCAGCCGCCGTTTTCATGCCAGTCACCCAGATGGGCGATCAACTGGCCGGCTTCGACCGGATCGCCTACCTTCAACAGCGTTGGAAGCGATGCGCCAAGGTGACCGCAAAGGCTGTAGAACGGCACACCCCCGGCATCGTGTTCCATGATCAGCGTGTGACCATAATCCAGCGGATCGGCGTTGTAGGTCACGTACCGTACCCGTCCCGGCAAGGCGGCATGGACCGGCGTGCCAGCAGGGGCAAAGACATCGATGCCGAGGTGGACCGACCGTCGTTCGGGGCTGGCGGCATCGGCGAATTGCGGGGTTTCGTAGACACGCCGCCGCTCGCCATAGCTGCCAAGACCGTAGAGCACTCCGCCCGCTGCCTTTGCGGCAAACCAGCCATCAAAGGCGCGGTCCGAAAAGGCCGGCATGTCGGGGCGCTGGCCTTCGGTCAGCAAGGCCAGCGTGGGGCTGTCGCCAATCGCTGGCCGGAACATCGGCGCGGGCGTTGCGCTGGCCAGATAGGCGCGGATCGCGGCCTCGGCAGGAATGGGTGGCAGGCCAGCACCCTTGCGCATAACCGCCCGCAGCAATCCTTGATCCACCGACGCCAGCCGATCCGCCGTCGTTCGTGCGGCAGTCGACCCCTTGGCCAATGCTGCGATGATGGCCGCAATCGGCACATCCTGCCCGATCCCGCGCAGTGCTGCATAAAGGTCGGGCGCGCCGGTCAGCCGGTCGGCAATCTGGGTCACGGTCAAGGTCATCGGCACACCACAAATCTTTGTCCCAGCTTGCACCGGATGCGGCGGAAAACACAAACCCCGCATCTCCGCGCCAATCAAGGGATTGTCGCCGCCTCGCCGCCCCATTATCCCTTTGTCGCAAGACATATCCCCTGCGAGGACCGCCATGACCAATGCCCGTTTCGACAAATCGAAACTTCCCAGCCGCCATGTGACCGAGGGCCCGGCCCGCGCCCCGCATCGCAGCTATTTCTACGCCATGGGCATCACCGAGGAAGAGATCCACCAGCCATGGGTCGGCGTCGCCACCTGCTGGAACGAGGCGGCACCTTGCAACATCGCGCTGAACCGGCAGGCGCAGATCGTCAAGCATGGCGTCAAGAAAGGCGGCGGCACCCCGCGTGAGTTCACCACCATCACCGTGACCGACGGCATCGCGATGGGCCACGAAGGCATGCGCTCGTCGCTGGCATCCCGCGATGCGATTGCCGACACGGTGGAACTGACGATGCGCGGGCATTGCTATGACGCGCTGGTGGGCCTGGCCGGTTGCGACAAGTCTTTGCCCGGCATGATGATGGCGATGATCCGCCTGAACGTGCCGTCGGTCTTCATCTATGGCGGGTCGATCCTGCCCGGCCGCTACAAAGGCCAGGACATCACCGTCCAGGATATGTTCGAGGCGGTCGGCAAAGTGCAGGCCGGCACCATGTCCGAGGCGGAGCTGGAGATCATGGAACGCGTCGCCTGCCCGTCCTCGGGGGCCTGCGGCGCGCAATACACGGCCAACACCATGGCCTGCGTGTCCGAGGCAATCGGCCTTGCGCTGCTCAACTCATCGGGTGCCCCTGCCCCCTATGAGTCCCGCGATCAGTATGGCGAGGCGTCGGGCGTCGCTGTGATGAACCTGATCGAGAAAAACATCCGCGCCCGCGATGTGGTGACGCTGAGATCCTTGCAGAACGCCGCGCGCGTCGTGGCCTGCACCGGTGGGTCGACCAACGCAGCACTGCACCTGCCCGCCATGGCGAATGAGGCGGGGATCGACTTTGACCTGTTCGACGTCGCCGACATCATGCGCGACACACCCTATTTCGTCGACCTGCGCCCCGGTGGAAAATACGTCGCCAAGGACCTCTATGAGGTTGGTGGTGTGCCGGTGGTGATGAAGGAACTGCTCAAGGCGGGCTATCTGGACGGCGATTGCATGACCGCTTCGGGCCGCACGTTGGGCGCGGAACTGGACGACATTCAGGGCGATCCCGATGGCCGCGTGATCCACCACATCGCCACACCCATCACCAAAACCGGCGGCGTTGTCGGTCTGCGTGGCAACATCGCGCCGGATGGGGCCATCGTCAAAGTGGCCGGCATGACCCCCGAAGAGCAGGTCTTTTCCGGCCCTGCCCGCGTTTTCGAATGCGAAGAAGATGCCTTTGCCGCCGTCAAGGCGCGGGAATACAAGGAAGGCGAAGTCATCGTCATCCGCAACGAAGGTCCGGCCGGTGGCCCGGGGATGCGCGAAATGCTGTCCACGACTGCCGCCCTGTCGGGTCAGGGCATGGGCAAGAAGGTGGCGCTGATCACCGATGGCCGCTTCTCCGGTGCTACACGCGGATTCTGCGTCGGGCATGTCGGGCCTGAGGCCGCGCATGGCGGGCCAATCGCCCTTTTGCGCAATGGCGACATCATCACGCTCAACGCGCTGACCGGCGAGTTGTCGGTGAACCTGACCGATGCCGAACTTGCCGCCCGCAAGCTTGACTGGAAGGGGCCGCGCAAGACCGCCTACACCTCGGGCGCGGTCCACAAATTCGCCAAGCTGGTCGGCGGCGCGCGTTGGGGGGCGGTGACGCATCCCGGGGCCAAGGCGGAATCCCATGTCTATATGGACCAGTAACGGCGCAGTCCCAGCCCTTTGCCTTGCGCTGGCGGCTTGTGTGCCGGGTCTGCCGGAGGTCGCAACATCGTCATCGCGGTCCATGGCCGTGATGGGCGGCGCGGTGAACGTTGCCGCAGCACCGGGCTATTGCGTCGACCGGCAGGCCAGCCGCGAAACCGATACGCAGGCGGTCGTGATCATCGGCCGCTGTTCGGACCGGTCAACCGGCCTTGCTGCCGTTGTCACGGTGGCCGTGGGCGCACCCGGGTCGGCGGTCAGTCTGAACGCCGGGGCCCCCGCTTTGGCGGAATACTTCGCGTCGGAGGCCGGTCGCGCCACACTTGGCCGGGATGGCAATGCTGCAGCGGTGCGCATTCGCGATATCCGCACCGTCGACGGGCGGTTGATCCTGCACCTTGACGATGCGGCGACCGGCGAAACCTGGCGGACTCTGTTCGGGTTGCGGGGACGTCTGGTGTCGGTGTCGGTCAGCCCGGCCACGTTGCGGGGCAAAACCGGCGAAGCGGGCAAGGCTTTGCTCGAACGCAGCACGACCGCGATGATCCGGCAAAATCCCCGGGCCATCTGACCGGTGCTTCACGCCGGGGTGCAATGTCGAACTACTTTCGTCATGCGGGCAAATCATGATGCTTATGCGCGCTAGACAAGAGCAGTTTTTGCTGGCAGCACTTCCACCCAAGGTCTTGTCGGCCGATGTCCACTGAGGCACCCGAACGTCCCATGCCACGCAAGCTTGATCACCTTTTGGAACGCACGATGTTCCAAAGATCGCTGTCCCGATGGGGCCGCCTGGCCGATGCCGCGCCCGGAATGCCGCTTGATGCGCTAAAGGGCTATCGTGCAAACGCGCGCAGTCTGAAACGTCAGATCGACCGGTTGTTGCATCAGGCCGATCATCGACTGGCGTTGCCGGTCATCGGGTCCAAGACGATTCGCGCGCCGCTTGGCACCGATTGGAGCTGGCGACCTGATCTGTGGTCCGGCCCTATTCCGCTCCCGGGTCACGCGGCGGTTCCGGTCAAGTTGCAGCTTTGCGACGGCGCGACGGTGTTTCACGATTGCAAGCAATCCGAATTGACGGTGCGCCAAATCCGCAATGTCCGCGAAACCGATCTGGCCCCCTTTGGCCTGCGCATGGACGTGTTCCGCTTTGACGGAAGCTACCTGTCTTTGGTCATCGATCTGCCGCCCGACGCCATCAAGGGTCTTGGTCTGCGCCATGTGATCCGGTTGACCTCACTGGTCGAAATGGAAAAGCCGCTGGAGATATTCGCCCGGATCAACATCAAGCACGGCCCCAATGTGGAACAGATCGTGCGCGAACTGCCCGCGCAAGAGGGTGAAGTGGTGGCCGAGTTCGACCTAAGCTACACCAACCTTGTCGAAAAGCGCGCCGAACGCATCTGGATCGATCTGATCTTTGAAGGGCCGGAAATGAACCAGATCATCCTGCGTGACGTGACGCTGGCGCGCCGTCCGCGGGCGGAGTTGTGACGATGGCGGCGCAGTTGATGGAAACGCGGATCAGGGCAGGCGTCTGGGAGGGCGTGCTGACCGGCATGCGCGATCTGCCAAAACTGCTGGTGCTGCATCTGGAAAAACCCGTATCGGGGGTGGAGACTTCGGCCCTGACCGACCGACCAGGCGACTGGGCGGTGCGCGTCCCGATCCCGGTGGACACGCTGTCGGATGGTGTGCAGACCTACCTGATCCTTGACGCGGCAACCGAGGCGCGCCTGGCGCAGTTCACCGTCATCGCCGGGGTGCATGTCGATGACGACATCCGTGCCGAGGTCGACCTGCTGCGTGCCGAGCTTGACCTTCTGAAGCGGGCGTTCCGTCGGCATTGTCTGGAAACCAGCGGAACCGATCAGCCCGGTTGAGGACGGTCGCGGCGTCCCCGAATGCGCCATCGCGAACCGATCGCCGCGCCAAGACAGTCTTCATCCTGAACGCCTGTCGCGCGCGGCCAATGTCGTTTTTCGATGCCAAAGGTCGGGTGGACTTGCCCTTGATTTGCGCAGTCTGGCACATAGAAGCCTGCATCAAGACCGGAGTGCCCAGATGAAGACCCATGTCAAAGCTTTGGTTGTCGGCGGCGGCGCGGTGGGCACCGGGATCGCCTATCACCTGGCCAAGGCCGGCTGGGACACCATGCTGGTCGAACGCGATGAGCTGACAAGCGGATCAACCTGGCATGCGGCGGGTCTGCTGCCGTTGTTCAACATGTCCTATGCGACCACGCATATCCACAAATACTCGGTCGATTTCTACAAATCGCTGGAGGCTGAAACCGGCTTGAACGCCGGTTTCGCCGTGGTCGGCAACCTGCGGATGGCCCAACATCAGGCGCGGATGGACGAGTATATGCTCTATTCGTCCGTGGCCGAAACTGCCGGGGTGTATCACGAATTTCTGACGCCCGGCCAGATGAAGGACCGCTGGCCGCTGCTGCGCACCGAGGACCTGATCGGCGCGCTGTATCACCCGCAGGATGGCTATATCAATCCGGCCGACGTGACCCAGGCGATGGCCAAGGGCGCGCGGCAATTCGGCTGCACGTTCGAGCGCAAGGTGCAGGTGGACGGCTATCGCTGGACCGGGTCAGAATGGATCGTGTCCTGCACCCGCATGGTCGAACAGGGCGGCAATCTGGTGCCCTCCGATGATCGCTTCGACATCACCGCGGAACATGTCGTCACCGCCACCGGCAACCACGCCCAGCGCACGGCGCGCCTGCTGGGCATCAAGACCCCCGCTGTGGTTGTTGAACACCAGTACATCGTGACCGAACCCGACCCCGCCCTTGTCGAATGGCGCAAGACCAACCCCGAACACCCCGTCCTGCGCGACGCAGATGCCAAATGGTATGTGCGCGAGGAACGCGGCGGCTGGATCCTCGGCCCCTATGAAAAAGGCGCGCCCGCACGGTTCGAATACGGCGTGCCTGACAGTTTCCGCGCCGATCTTTTCCCACTCGATCTGGAGCGGATCGAGGTCGAATACATGTCGATGATCCACCGCCTGCCCAGTTCGGAAACCACAGGCCTCAAGGCCGATTTCAACGGCCCGATCTGCTACACCCCTGACGGCAACCCGCTGGTCGGCCCCGCACCGGGTCTGCGCAACATGTGGCTGGCCGAGGGTTTTTCGTTCGGCATCACGGCGGCGGGCGGCACCGGGTATTACCTCGCGCAACTGATGACCCAAGGCGAGGCCGAGATCGACATGGCGTCGCTGGACCCCAAACGGTTCGGCAACTGGATCACTACCGAATATGCCGCCCGCAAGAACGAGGAATGCTACGACCACGTTTTCATCCTGCACCACCCGGATGAGGAACGTGAAGCCGCGCGAGCCCTGCGCACCGCCCCCGTCTATGACTGCCAAAAGGCCCATGGCGCGCAGTTCGGTCAGGTCAACGGCTGGGAACGCCCGATCTATTACGGCCCCCTGAACGCGCCCGAGGATTTCGACCACAAAGCGCGGTCTTTCCGTCGTGGCGGCTGGTGGCAATATGCCGTGGACGAGGCGAGGGCCATCCGCGAAACCGCTGGTCTGATCGACGCTACCGCGTTCACCAAACACATCGTCCGGGGTCCGGGCGCGACGGCGTTCCTTGACTGGTTCACCTGCAACGCCTTGCCCAAGGTCGGTCGGATCAATCTGACCTATGCCTTGACCCCGCATGGCACCACGCGCACCGAATACACCATCGTGCGCAATGGCGAGAACGACTATTACCTTGTCTCTGCCGGCGCATGGACGGCCTATGACGCCGATTACCTGCGCAAATCCGCCGAAGATTTCATGGGGCAGGGCGGCGGATATATCGACATCCATGACGTGACGACCCAGTGGGGCGTGTTCGCGCTGGCCGGTCCGAACGCCCGCAAGATCCTGCGCGACATCATCAAAGATGCCGACCCTGACACTGTGCTGTCGAACAAACGCTTTCCTTGGCTTTCGGCGCGCAAGATCGAACTTGGCATGTGCCCGGTCAATGCGATCCGCGTGGCCTATACGGGCGAATTGGGCTGGGAATTGCACCACCCGATCGAGATGCAGCGCTATCTGTGGGACCTGCTGCTGGCTGCGGGTGCCAAGCACGGCATGAAACTCGTCGGTGCCCGCGCGCAGAACTGGCTGCGGCAGGAGAAATCCTACCGCGCTTTTGGCAATGAACTGGGCCGTGATGCGACCCCGTTGGAGGCGGGACTGCCGCGCTTCGTCGATATGTCCAAGGATTTTCAGGGCAAGGCTGCGATGGTTGCAACGGGCATCCGGTCGATGTGTGTGACGCTGCTGATCGACGGGCCGTCCGATACAGACCCCTGGGGCAAAGAGGCGTTGCTGCTGAACGGCGAAAAGGTCGGGCGGCTGACCTCGGGCGGCTATTCCGTCGCGTTCAACAAGCAGATTGGCATGGGCTATGTGCGGCCTGATCTGGCGACGGTCGGCACCCGGCTCAAGGTCAAGATGCTGCTGCAGGAATGGGATGCCGTGGTGGTCGAGGACAGCCCGTTTGATCCCGCAAACGCGCGCATCCGCATCGACGGCTAGGCGGCCACGAACTCCGTCAGGTCCGGCAGCCAGCCGGGCTGCTTTTCTGTCGCCACAAGGCGTCCAAGTCCTGTCAGTGGCGCAATCTGCCAGGGGCTGGTGACACCCAACTTGTCGGCAGTCGCCAGTACCACCGTTTCTGCCGCCACCTCGACCATCGTCGCCTTCAGCCGCGCCTCTTCGGCATCGCCTGTGGTCAGGCCGGTTTCAGGATGGACACCGGTCACGCCCAGAAAGCACAGGTCGGCCCGGACCTTGGAATAGGCACTTTGCGCCTCGGCCCCCAGTGCCACCATGGAATGGCGAAAGATCCGCCCGCCGATCAGGATCACCTCGATCCGGTCATGGTGTTCCAGCGCGGCGGCGATACCGGGGCTATGGGTGACGACAGTGGCGCGCAACAGTCTTGGCAGGGCCGCTACCAGCGCCAGATGCGTCGTGCCCCCATCGAGGATGATGATCTGCCCGTCGCGGACAAGCCCCGCGCCAGCGCGACCAAGCCGCTCTTTCTCACCGGCATGCATCGCGCGCCGGGTGGCGAGCGCGACATGCGTGGGCGAGGCGGGCAGTGCCCCGCCATGGACGCGGACCAGCAACCCTTCGGCCGCCAGATCGCGCAAGTCGCGTCGGATGGTATCTTCGGATGTGCCCAATTCCGCCGCGAGGTCAGCCGCCACCAGCCGCCCGTCATGGGCAAGTCGGTCAAGCAGCAGGGTCTTGCGATGCAGGGTCAACATGATAACTCCAAGATGTTTGCACGATATTGCACGAATCAGCAAATCATGCAATCACCAGTCTAGCAAAGGAGGTCCCCATGACCCAATCCATGATGATTCTGACCGCCGGTCCCTATCGGTCCGGGACCGGCCACGACCCGGCCAAGATGGCCGCCAATCTGGCGCGACTTGAAACCGCTGCCTGGCCGATCTTTCAAAAGGGCCACGTCCCGATGATCGGCGAATGGGCGGCGTTGCCGATCCTGCAGGGTGCAGGTGGCGGTCAGCCCGGCAGCGAGACCTATGATGCCGTCATGCATCCGACGGCGCATCGGTTGATCCAGAAATGCGAGGGTATCCTCAGGCTTCCAGGTGCCTCAAGCGGCGCGGACAATGACGAACGCATCGCGCGCGCCCGTGGCATCCCGGTCTGGTATGACCTTGCCGACATTCCGGACGCCCGTTGATCACTGCGCCCGCGCCGCCCGCCAGCGCCCCCAGGCCTCGCGCGATCCGGCAAAGACGTTGATGTCGACGCGGCCCGCGATGCCCGGCACCAGACCTGTCCCGGTATATTGCCAGAACGTCCAGGCCTGCCCTGCATAGCGGTCGCGCGGATGGGCGGCGGTGGAGCGCAGCCAGAACTCGACCCCACGCAACCGCCACAGCTCGTTGTCTTCAAAGAAATCAACCGTGGTGTAAAGGACCGGGCGTTGGCCGTAATGCCGGGCAGCGGCCGCCAGAAACACCTCTGCCTCGGCCCGGATCACGCCCGCGTCGCGCCGGATGCGGCAGGTGGGTGATGTCGGCGTCCATTCCATGTCCAGAACCGGGGGCAGGGCACCCGGGCTGCGCGGCACATGACGGAAAAACCACCGCGCCTGTTCGATGGCCGGGCGGCAGTGGTAAAAAAAGTGATAGGCCCCCCGTGCCACCCCGGCAGCCCCTGCGCCGCGCCAGTGCGCCTCGAACATCGGGTCCACCTGATCGCCGCCCTCGGTCGCCTTGATGAAGGCAAAGTTGACGCCATTGGCCCGCGCCTGTCCCCAGTCGACCGAGGTTTGGTACTTGGACAGATCGATGCCGTGGACCGGATAGCTTTGCGGCACACGCCCGTCCCAGGGATGCGGATCGGCATCGTCGAAGTTGTGGCTGATCACGGCGGCGTTGGAGGACGCCACCGTTTCAGTGTCGCTTTGGCGACCACCGCAGGCGGCAAGCATGACGCACAGGGACAGGGCCAATATCCGATTCATGACCGGCATGGTGGCGTATGTTCGGGGTCATGTCACCGGGCGCAATCGCCCATCCAAGGGTCATCGGCGGAAAGCGCCACGGTCCTTAACGAAACCGCTCCGGCGACAGGTCCGCGATCAGCTTTGCGGGCAGCATCGGCGCGCGCGCCCCCACAAGATCGGCCACCAGCCCAGCCGCCGCCGCACTTGTCTGGAACCCGTAGCCGCCCTGGCCTGCCAGCCAGACAAAGGACGGCGTGCCCGGATCGCGACCGATCACCAGCACCCGGTCGGGTGAGAACGTCCGAAGCCCCGCCCAGCTTGACACCAGGCGCGTCACCGGTTCCGTCACCATCGCCTCGTACCGCGCCAGACCTTCGGCCAGCACCATGTCATCCGCCCAGGCATCATGGGCGTCCATCGGGTGTTCTTCGGCCGGGCTGACGAGCAAGGCCCCGGCATCGGGCTTGGCATACCACGTCTCACCCGCGCCAAAGACCATCGGCCAGCGGCTGACATCATGTCCGCCCGGCGCAGGAATGCGCGCCATCGACCGGCGCATCGGCTGAAATCCCAAAGGCGTTATACCTGCCATGCGCGCGATCTGGTCGGCCCAGGCCCCTGCAGCATTGATGATCGTCCCCGCCCGAAACTCGCCCGCCGCCGATGTCACCGTCCAGCCGGCCCCGTCACGCGAGACCCCGGTCACGGCGGCACCCGTCACGATCTGCGCGCCGCGCCCCCGCGCCGCCTTGGCGAAACCCTGCAGCAACAGATCGGTATCAATGTCCCAGGCATGATCCGCCATTGCCGCAAAGGCCACCGCATCGGGGTTCAGGATCGGGATTGCGTCCCGCGCCTCGGCCACCGAAACGGGCTCAAACGCCATTGCCACCAGATCAGTGTCGAATGCGGCGCGGTCGCCCGGTCCACCGACCAGCATCAACCCCCGCGGTGACAGCACGCCCGCCGCGGCGCGAAAGTAGTCGCCCGACGCCATCGACAACCCCACCACCGGCGGGGCGCCAT
>JBKJVF010000121.1:0-5240 GCA_046589965.1 Paracoccaceae bacterium | reverse complement strand
CGGCAGCCCAATGGTCAGAAACCTGTCCTCGAACCCGCGCATCTGATGGCTGGCGCGCACCAGGATCGCCTGATGATCCAGATCGACAGGGGACATGCCCCGCGTTCCCCGCTGGATCGCCTCCACCTCTTCTCCGATCCAGCGCGCCTCTTCTTCGCCGTCCCAATGGCCGATCAGGCGAACCTTCTCGCCTTCGCGTTCCTCGGTCCACAGCGTTTTGCCCAGACGGCCCGCATTGGTTGCGATGATCCCCGAAGCAGCGGCCAGAATATGCGGGGTGGAGCGATAGTTCTGCTCCAGCCTTATCACCACGGCCCCCGGAAAGTCCTTTTCGAACCGCAGGATGTTGCCCACCTCAGCCCCACGCCAGCCATAGATCGACTGGTCGTCATCGCCCACACAGCAGATGTTGCGGTGAGATTGCGCGAGCAGACGCAGCCACAGGTACTGGGCCACGTTGGTGTCTTGGTATTCGTCGACAAGGATGTAGCGAAACCAGCGTTGGTATTGGACCAGTACGTCCTCGTGCTTTTGAAAGATCGTGACGCAATGGAGGAGAAGGTCGCCAAAATCGGTGGCATTCAGGGTCTTCAGACGCTCCTGATAGGCCTCATAAAGCTCCGTCCCGCGGTTGTTGAAGGCCGACGCATCGGCAGATGGCACCCGGTCGGGGGTCAGCGCGCGGTTCTTCCAGCCGTCGATCAGGCTGGCCAACAGCCGCGCTGGCCAACGTTTTTCGTCGATGTTGGCGGCAGAGATCAGTTGCTTCAAAAGGCGGATCTGGTCGTCCGTGTCGAGGATGGTGAAGTTCGGCTTTAGCCCGACCAGTTCCGCATGGCGACGCAGGATTTTCGCGGAAAGGGAGTGAAAGGTGCCCATCCAGGGCAGTCCGAAATTTCGAAGGTAATCGGCTAACGCGAAGGGAGTCCTGTTAAGGCGGTCCTTCATTTCCCTTGCTGCCTTGTTAGTGAAAGTCACTGCCAAGATCTCGCGTGACGTAACGCGGTCCTCGGTGAGGAGGTGCGCCACACGCGCCATAAGTGCTTTCGTCTTCCCTGTGCCAGCACCGGCAAGCATCAAAACGGGGCCATCAAGGACCTTTACCGCGTGAAGTTGGGCATCGTTCAAATCCTCAAGATACCTGGTGTCGCGAATGCGAGGTGCCCGCGCCGCCATGGCACGCTGCGACAGCGGCACTGCCGTCTCAACTTCTTTGCTGTCGTCCCACCCGGTCATGGGTATGACTATATACGCATTTTGCGGCTGAGGAAGGGTGCGTTCACAGATTGTTCAGGGCAGCATTCATGGCGATTAACGAAACGCTGCAGACAGAATGTTCCTGCCTTACGCCAAATTGGGCGCCATTTGCTGCTGATCCAAATTCGGATACGTGCCATAAAGTAACCTTGATACGTCTGTCACAATCCTGGCGCGATTCGCGCCTTGTTTATGAGTGTTTCAAATGGTGGCTTTCAACGACCCGCTTGTTGCGCAGCAATGGCATTTCAAACTGCTCGGCAATATCAACGCGATCTGGGACGAGTATTCCGGGAGCGGCGTGCATGTCGGCGTCTATGATGGTGGGTTTCAGTACTCCCATCCCGACCTGAACGACCGCTATGATGCGGACCTTCACTTTACCTATGGCGGCGTGACATATGATCCGGGGGTCCTTCATCCGACCCCGGGTCAGGACGATGACGGGCATGGAACATCTGTCGCGGGCATCATCGCGGCCGAGGCGGGCAACGGTTTAGGTGGCGTCGGGGTCGCCTGGGGTGCCACGCTGACGGGCGTCAACATCCTGTCCCATACCAGCTTTCGCGATGAAAGTGCTTTTGCGGACGAATTGTTTCTGGCGTCAATCATGCATGCTGCCAAATTCGACATCATGTCGAACAGCTGGGGCTATGATGCGTATTTCGAGCCGTTCCTGACCCGCGCCGATAGCAACGCCTGGGGCGCGTCGCTGGAAACGGCCTTTGCCCATGTCGCGAATACCGGCCGGGACGGACTTGGTACGCTTGTCGTCAAGGCGGCGGGCAACGATGCCGCAAATTCGAATGGCGAAGGGTTCACCGGTTCGCGTCACATAATCAACGTGGCCGCACTGACCCCTACTGGTCAGGTGACCGACTATTCCAATTACGGCACCAACATCCTTGTCTCTGCTGGGGCTGCAGAAGTGACAACCGATCTGATGGGTGTGCCCGGCTATGGCAGGGCCGCCGGGGCTGCCGGAGATTACACATCTGATTTCGGGGGCACATCGGCGGCCACGCCGGTCGTATCGGGTGTCATCGCGCTGATGCTGGATGCCAATGACAACCTTGGCTGGCGCGACGTGCGCGAGATTCTGGCGACATCCGCCGCCCTGACTGGGTCCATTGCGGGCAGCAGTTCGGGCTTTGAAGTCGAAGGCACGCTGTTTCAGACAAATACCGGTTTTGGCGACAGCTGGAACGACGGCGCGCGCGCCCATTCCATCGATTACGGATTTGGTCGGGTCGACGCCTTCGCTGCCGTGCGCATGGCCGAGGCCTGGGCGCTTTTTTCGGACACACCGCTGACCACTGCGAACGAACAGGCTTTTTCAGCCACCACCGGGTCGGTGGCGCTGCCAGCGCCTTTAGGCGGCAACACGGTCTCGCTGGACGTGACCGAAGAAATGTGGATCGAGAATGTCGATGTCACGATCTCGGGTTCTTTCGGCCCCGTTTTCGCGCCTCGAGATGTGATCAACATCTGGCTGGTGGCGCCCGACGGGACCGAATTCAAACTTTTCAGTACCAGGGATATCGAGTTCGAAAACCCGCAGACAATCCAGCTTCCGGACGATTTTTCCTGGACCATTGGCGTGTCTCAGGCGCTTGGCATGAATGCCTTCGGCATATGGCAGTTGAATTTTTCGGGGACATACAGCGGACTTTTTGCGCCCGCGACCGAGATTACTGAATTCTCGCTGCAATTCTTCGGCCGCACGCCGGACTTAGACAACGTGCATCATCTGACCAAAGACTACTTGCTGGCGCAGACCAAGGATGCGACGGGAACCCGCGACCGGATCATCACCGACACTGATGGCGGGACGGACTGGATCAACATGTCGTCGATCGCGGGTGCGGTCACGGCGACGCTGGACGCCTTGGGCAAGATCTCGGTCGGGCGCACGCAATGGGCGACGATCGCGGCAGGATCGATCATCGAAAATATCGTGACCGGCGATGGCAAGGACAGGCTGACCGGGTCGGCGCTGGCAAACGAACTCCATGCCATGCGGGGCAATGACACCGCATATGGGCTTGGCGGGAACGACACGCTGAACGGGGCGGCGGGCAATGACAAGCTTTACGGCGGTGCCGACGATGACCTGCTGGATGGTGGCAAGGGCAACGACATTCTGGATGGCGGGCTTGGCAACGACACCATTTATGGCGGCGACGGCAATGACAAGATCGCCGAGGCGGCCGGTGATGGCGATGATGTGGTCTATTCCGGCAAGGGGCGCGACAAGGTGTCCCTTGGACTGGGCAATGACACGTTCTTTGACGATGCCGAAACGGGTGCTGACGCGGGCGATCGGGTCAACGGCGGTGACGGCAATGACACGCTTTACGGCTATGGCGGCGCTGACAAACTTTACGGCGATGCGGGTGCCGATGTCATCCTGGGTGGCGAAGGCAACGACGTTCTTGGCGGCGGCGCGGACAACGACGTGCTGGTGGGGGAAGATGGCGACGATTCACTTCTCGGCGATGCCGGCGATGACGTCCTGAACGGCGAGGCCGGGAACGATATACTCAGCGGCGGCGCAGGAATCGACAGTCTGACCGGCGGCACGGGCAACGATGCCCTGACGGGTGGGGCTGATGCCGATACCTTTGTGTTCCTTGATGGATTTGGGCTCGACCGGGTCACAGACTTTGTGGACAATATGGATCAGCTTTACTTTGCAGCTGGGTTCTGGGGCGCCATCACCGATGTGGCGACCTTCGTCGACACCTTTGCCGAGGTCGTCGGATCAAATGTCGTCTTTGACTTCGAGGATGGCAACCTGTTGACCCTGACTGGCGTGAAGTCACTCAATGTCCTTTATGACGACGTTTTGGCGATCGCCTGACATCGGATTTCGCGACAACCAGCGCCCTTAGGCCAGGCTTGGCGCTGGTTTCGTTGCTGCTTTAACGAGCCACCAAAGCGGTGTTTCGGTCTTTTCACAGCGATCATTTCACCGACACTGCAAGACGCCATTTGGCCGCAAGTCGGGCTGAAAAAGGTCACAATATAGCAGTTTCTTCATCTTCATCAGGGTCAAGCGGCGGGGGCACGCGTGATCTCATGTTGTGAACCGGTCACTGACCGGGATGTGAAGGACGTGTTTGATGGCCGCTGCCGACCAATATGAACAGCAGATGCTGGCCCTGATCAATGCCGAGCGCGCGCAGCTTGGACTTCATGCGCTGACCTTGAACTCCCGACTCAATTCATCCGCAGAAATCCATAGCGAATGGATGCTGACCCAGGATGTGTTTTCCCACACCGGAGTTAACGGCACAAATGCGGGCGATCGCATTCAGGCTGCCGATTATGTGTTTTCTGGCACCTGGTCGTGGGGCGAAAACATCGCCTGGACAAGTCAGGGTGGCGCCGCTGGTATCGGAGATGAAGTGGCCAACCTGCATATTGCCTTGATGAACAGCCCGGGCCACAGAGCCAACATCCTGAACGCAACGTACAAGGAAATCGGTATCGGCGTAGAGGTGGGCATGTTCACCACCAGTGGCGGGCAGACTTATTCCGCAGTGATGATCACGCAGAACTTTGCGCTGAGCGGTGCTGACAATGGCGGCGACGGCGGTTCAGCCGGTGGTGGAACCGGCGGCACCGGCAGTGGCGGCGGGGTGCCCCCTGTCGTGACTTTGCTGCCTGTTGGGACCGCTGCTTCTGAAACACTTATGGGCACCATCGACGCCGATGCGGTCGACGGCCTTGGCGGCAACGATGCAATTTCCGGTCTCGCTGGCGACGATACGCTGATTGGCGGGATCGGGAATGACAAGCTCTATGGCGGTGACGACGACGATGATCTGTCGGGCGGTCACGGCAACGACCTTTTGCAGGGCGATCTGGGCGATGACCTGCTTTCAGGGGGCGACGGCAATGACAAGGCCTATGGCGGCGAGGGGCAAGATACGCTCCTGGGTGACGCAGGCAACGACTTCTTGGTCGGCGGTGCCAGG
>JBKJVF010000228.1:0-5388 GCA_046589965.1 Paracoccaceae bacterium | reverse complement strand
GTGAGGCGCCGTTCAGTGTGGACGCCAACCTTCTGCATACCTCATCTGAGGGCAAGGTTCTGGAAAACCCGGGCGAAGAAGCCCCCGACTACGTCTATCAGCGCGTGACTCCGGTCGAGCAGGCCCCCGATACCGCTGAAATGGTCGAGGTGACTTTTGAACGCGGCGATGCGGTCGCGGTGAACGGCGTTGCGATGTCTCCCGCCACCTTGCTGACCAAGCTGAACGAACTTGGTGCGCGTCATGGCGTCGGTGTGCTGGACCTGGTCGAGAATCGCTTTGTCGGCATGAAATCGCGCGGCGTGTATGAAACACCCGGTGGAACGATTCTGTTGGAAGCGCATCGCGGCATCGAGCAGATCACGCTCGATTCGGGATCGGGCCATTTGAAGGACAGCATCATGCCGCGCTATGCGGAGCTGATCTATAACGGGTTCTGGTTCAGCCCCGAACGCGAGATGCTGCAGGCCCTGATCGACAAGAGCCAGGAGCATGTGACCGGAACAGTGCGCGTCAAGCTTTACAAGGGGTCAGTGCGGACCGTCGCGCGGTGGTCCGATCACAGCTTGTACAGTGAAAAACACGTGACGTTCGAAGAAGATGCCGGTGCCTATGACCAGAAGGACGCCGGCGGATTCATCCGGCTGACCGCGCTGCGGCTCAAATTGATCGCGACGCGCAACCGGCGGGTCGGCGGCTGATCAAGGCAAGGGGCGGGGCGTTTTTGCGGGCTTGCCGTTCAGCGTGCCACTGACCGAGGCGGTTCCGGCAGCACCATCGGACACATAGACAAATTGTCCTCGGGCCGCGCCCAGCACGCTGAGGTCCAGCTCCAGCGCGACCTCCGCATCGCCGACAAAGGTCATCGTCCCATCGCCGTAAAGCGGCAGGTCCGGCCAAAACGCGCAGGCCGTGAATTGCACAGTTGCCCCGCTATTGGTCGGCATCGCCTTGATACGCCCGCCGTGGTTGCACGAGACCTCCAACACGTCGTGGTAGGACCAGTTGGCAAAGTCGACGCTGGCGTCCAATTCGGTCTCGATGGCTTGTCCCAGCGAAAAGGCATCCAGACTTGCAGCATCACCAGTCAGAGTTAGCGGCAAATAGGGATCGATGAAGTCCTGCTGGCAAAGCTGGACCTGCGCAGGCGGGGGAGTTCCGTCGATGATCAGCCGGGACACGGTTGCGTCAGGGCAGGCAAGGCCCCTGCCCCAGATCACATGCGGGCCGCCTTGCATCACCACAAGATAGCCGTTCTTGACATTGTCGAGCACCGAATAGGCCATCGAAACGGGGGTGATCGGGTCGGCATCGGAGTTCAGGAGCAACGTCGGATAGTCACCGCCCGCAAACGGCTCTGGCCGCGGGCGCTCGCTTGCGGTCGGCCAATATGCGCAGACCAGCCGTTCAATATAGTAGGACCGCAGAAACCGCGGCGCGTCCGGGGCCAAGGCGCGCGCTTCGGCCAGAATGCGTTGGGCGTCGACGTCAGGCGTTCCTGCACCATCGCTGTAGTCCCGACAATTGATGGCAAAATACGCCGCACCAAACCAGGTAGGGTCGCTGAAGCCTTCTTCGGTTTCGGGGTCGATATAGAGGTTGGAATAGGCCAGACGCAGCATAGGCACCTTGTCGCCCTGCGCCGAAGCCGCCAGTGCCCGCAGAAATGAGGCGCGCCCATCCGGCCCGTAGAGCGACAGGAATGCCGTCGTCTCGAAGAGCGCAGGTGTCAGGGTGCGCTGGTCCGTCGATCCGTCCAGCGTCGGAAAATCGACACGAACTTCGCCCGCAGCTACCCTTGCCATCAGGTTGTCATAGACCGCCGTCGCCGGCTCTTTCATATCCGTGGCGCATTCAAAAACTTGGGTGCATGTCTCAAGAACTCGGGCAAGAATCCGCTCAGCCGCAAGGACATAGCTGCGATAGAAGCCGTCTGCAGACAGGTTCAGATCGACCACACCATCCAGGATGACACCCTTGGCGGCCTGTGGGTACAGTGTCGCGTAGGACTGCATGAACTGGGTGCCATAGCTTTCGCCGTAGAGCCAGACCTGGGGCGCCCCGATCGCCTGGCGAAACATCTCCAGATCGCGGATCGCCTGATCAGTGCCGACAATGGGCAGGATATCAGGACGCGAAAGCTCGGTCTGGCAAGCGGCCACGTAGGTTTCGATCATCGCAAGAAGCGAACTTTCATCCGCAATGCTGACCCCCGACGTGTCCATAACCGCTTGCGCCGTCGGGCAATCCAGCCCGAGTTCAGACCCTACGCCACGCTGGTCGAAAAAGACGAAGTCGAGCTTGGCTTGGGTCTGCTCGTCAAAGGCGGAGATATAGCCGTCGGCAAGCCCCACACCCGATCCGCCGGGTCCGCCGACGGCGTAAAAGACAATGCCGGCGCTTTCCTCGATCGCTGGACTGATGGCAAAGGTGATCGGCAGTGTTTCGGACGGATCATTCGCGAAATGATCGCGCGGAACGTCGATTGTCAGGCACAAAAGAATGCTGTCTTCGCAGGGTCGCGCGCCAAGATCTGTGACAATCTCTTCCAGGCTTCGCGCATCGGCAAGGTTTGCCGATGCAAGCATCGCGACCAGAAAAATCCACGCTGTCGCGATCTTCTTCATCGTGCTGGCACCCCATTGACGGCAGCATGCCGGGCCAGCTGGTCGTAGTAAGGCAGTGCCGCCTCCAGAAGCGGGCGATAGGCGTCGGGCAGATCTGGCAGATCCCCTTCGGCGATGTCGAAACCGGTGGAGGCATGGACGGCATTGTACCAATGCGGTGCCCAGACACCGTCATAAAGTTTCGCGCCTACGGGCCAGGAAAGCATGCTTTCGGTGAAGGTTATGCCCAAAGCAGCGCAAATATTCGTCAGCGATGCCCGCGGGTTTAGTCGTATATCGGCCGAATCGATGACCATGGGGGCATGGCCACGCCAACCCGCGACCTGGTCGAAAAGCCGCGCCTGCTGGACAAAGCCGATATCTAGCAAGGTCGGCGCCTCGCGCTTTTTGGCGTAGCTTGCAATCACGCGGGCCGGATGGCGGATCAAAAACACATTTGTCAGGCCGCGCATGAACCCCAGATCGAATTCCGGAATCATGTGCATGGTCATATGCTTTTGATAAAAGATCGGCTTTCCCTCAGGCACTGGCCCCAGACAGCGACCGGCGACCAGCGCGGCATCAACCTCGCCCGCGCCAATCACTTCGTCACGCATGGGATGTTCGATGCCGGTTGCAGCCAGGTAAGCCGCGTAAAACGGCTCGTCCCAGACGGCGCAATCGCCCCGCGCGGCAAAGCTGTACATCAGGGCGGTGGACAGGTTCCGGGGGCCGGACCACATGGCGATGTTCATGGGATTCTCGTGCGTGATTTGGGACGGTCATCCGTCGGATTTGTCTTGGGCTTTTGTCGTGACATCATGCCAGCACCCACGCCTTGCAATGCCCGCACACCCGGTGGGTCACGCCAGACGCTTGGCAGCGCGAGTGTCCAGTTCCGCAGCCAGGCGGTCTGGCGTCCAGTTCGCTGCCAGAGCCTCGTGCACCAAAGCCGCCTGGGACTGCGGCGCCAGTCCGCCAATCGGTGGATCGCGGTCCAAGTTGGTCGGAAAGGGATAACCCTCGGCGGTTGCAGCGATGGCGTTGGCGATCTGGTCGCGCGTCAGGCTGCCGTTGGTTTGGGCGGCAACAAGTGACGGATAGAGCGCCTTGACCATGCGAATGCGGTCAATCGATTCCATCGCACGACCATAGGCCGACGAGACCTGAAAGAGGTTCACCATTCGTTTGATGGTTGTCGAATGGTTGGTGCCAGCAGCGTGAAAAAGGGCCGGTGACAGGAACAGCATATCCCCCTTGGTCAGTGGCACCTGTACCGCGTTGGCGGCAAAATAGTCGCGGAAGTCGGCTCGTGCCGTGGCGAGGTAACCGGCCGCATAAAGTTGACTGCGGGGCAGCAACAGCGTCGGACCTGCCTCGATGGGGGCGTCGACATGTGCAATGGCGCCCTGCAGTGTCAACATTGCTGACATCGACTGCACATGGCGCGGATAGCGCGCAACGTCTGCGGCCGACTGAAACCCCAGGTGATAGTCGCGATGCGGGGACTGGGCGGCGCCCCCTGGGTTGACCACGTTTAGCTGCGCGGTCACCTGGTAAAAGGGTCCAAGCCAGGCCTGGCTGATCAGTGCCAAAAACGGGTTGGCGTAATAGCGGGCAAAATTTGCTGGGTCGGCCAGACAGTGCTTTTCAAGGCTGTTCCATATGCGGTCATTGGCCCCGGGTTTGGCAAAGTGATCGCCGCCGCCGGTTCCTTCGCGTTTCTGGGCATCGATCAGATCGCGAAAGATGTCGGATGCCCGGTCGAGCATGGCGTCATCGGTTTCGGCGCCCGACAAGACGACAACGCCAGGACCATTGGCCAGCGCCCAGGCCCATTCGGCACGCAGGATCTGGTCAAACTCCGGATTGCCGATGCGCGATCGCAACAGGCCGCAGTCATAGATCAGCACACCCTTTTGCAGGTCTGTCGCAAGCGGATAGTCGGCAAGATCTGTTTGTCGCGCACACAGATCCGAAAATTCCTCGATATCGCAGCTATCGGCAGTAAAATAGGTCTGGTCGACGAGGTGTTGAGAGCGATCTTTGGTCAGCATCGGGTGCGTCCTTTGGCATGGTGTGGTCAGCCATCTACCAAGGCCTTGTATAGCGCGCGCAGGCGTTCCGTCACAGGCCCGATCTGCCCGTTCCCGATCATGCGCCCGTCAATGCTGCCGACCGGCGTCTGCGCGCCAAAGGTGCCGGTCAAAAACACTTCATCTGCGGAATAGGTATCGACCAGCGAATAGTTCCGCTCGAATACCGCGATCCCATTGGCGCGGCACAGATCGATGACCTTTTGGCGGGTGATGCCGTTCATGCAGTAGTCGCCGGTGCTGGTCCAGACCTGCCCCTTGCGCACGATGAAAAGGTTACAAGCGTTGGTGGTGTTCACAAAACCATGGACGTCCAGCATCAGCGCCTCGTCGGCACCGGCCTTTTCGGCGGCGATGCAAGCCAAGATGCAATTGAGCTTGGAATGACTGTTCAGTTTCGGGTCTTGTGTCATCGGCAGGCCGCGCAGATGGGGCACCGTCGCAAGCTTGATCGGGCGAGGCAGCTTCTGGCGGCTGTGTTCCATGATAATGACCATGGTCGGGCCTTGTTGGCTCAGCCTCGGGTGCTGGAAGGGCCGGGTCTTGACGCCGCGTGTGACCATCAGCCGCGCGTGGGCATCCGCGACCATTTCATTCGCCGATTGTGTGTCTAACACCGCGTTTTTCACGTCATCCTTGCTGCGCGCCATGTCCAGATCGATGGCTTTCGCCGCCTCGAACAGCCG
>JBKJVF010000221.1:0-18138 GCA_046589965.1 Paracoccaceae bacterium | reverse complement strand
CTCCGGGCTGCCCATGCCAAGCCCGATGCCAAGCGTCACGCCCCCTTGCGTTTCGGTCCAGTCGCGCAACCGCCGCCCGTCCACGCCGCCAAACCGTGCCGCCGTCACTGACCGTCCGCGATCTTCGGGGTCGGCCACGTTCATGCGGATGGCATTGCTGCCCGTCCCCCAAGAGTCGAACGCCGCCCAGACTGTGCGCGCCAGCACCTCGTGGCGCTGCCAGACCTGCTCCATGCCTTCTTCCAGCAGCATGTTCAGCGCCTCGCGCAGACCAAAAAGATGCTGCGTTGGTGCGGTGCCGTTCCAATAGGCCCAGAATTCTGCGGGCCGGGTCCGGGGCGTCCAGTTCCAATAGGGCGTGACAAGGTCAGCCCCCTTGGCCCGCAGCGCCGCCTTGTCGGAATACCACACGAACGCCATGCCGGGCGGCGTCATCAGTCCCTTCTGGCTGGCCGTCAGCGTCACATCGACGCCCCAGGCATCCATCCGAAATTCGTCGCACCCAAGCGTCGCGATGCAGTCGACCACCAGCAGCGCGTCGTGACCAGCCGCATCGATCGCCGCCCGCAATGCGGCAATGTCGTTGCGGATGCTTGTCGCGGTATCGACATGCGTGGCGAGCACCGCCTTGATCGCCCCGTCCTTGTCCGCGCGCAGCCGCGCCTCCAGCTGGGCGGGGTCCGCAGGAGCCGCGCGCCCAAAATCCATCACCTCGACATCGACGCCCATCGCCTTAATCTGCAGCGCCCAATTCAGCCCGAAATGCCCCGAAGCCAGCACCAACGCAGTCTCGCCCCGGCTGAACAGGTTGGTCGTCGCCGCCTCCCAGGTCGCATGGCCATTGCCGATGTAAAGCGCCAGGTTCTGCGTCGTGCCCGCGACCTTGCAAAGGTCTGCCACCAACCCCTCGGTCAGGGTGATCAGCTCTTGCCCATAGAGGTTCGGCGCACTGCGCAGCATGGCCCGCATCACCCGTTCCGGCACCGGCGACGGCCCGGGGATCGCAAGATAGGTCTGGCCGTTTGCAAGGGTCATGTCGGGTTGCCTTCTGACTTGAACGGCTTCTGGCTATGCCTTGCCTCGGCCAAGGTCAACCATCCGAAATGTCCGCACCGGCTTGCCCGCGCATGCCTTGCGCCGTCGCGCGGTTTCAATGTAAATGACCGCGCATCCCGAAAAGGCCCGTGCGCCCTTTGACCCAAGCCCCCAAGACCCGCCGCATCCAGCAACAGGCTCATTACGGCCCGCGCACGCTGATGGGCCGTCTGTGGAATGGTTATATCCGCAAGCATGCGGGAACATTGGTGCTGGCCACCCTTGTCATGATGATCGAGGGCAGCACGCTTGGGTTGCTGAGCTATCTGCTGGAACCGCTGTTTGACACCGTCTTTGCGCCAGGCGGGACGACCGATGCGCTGGTCTGGGTCGGCGCGGGCATCCTGGGGTTGTTCCTTGTCCGCGCGGTCACCTCGGTCGTTTCGCGGGTGATGATCTCGCGCGTCACCCAGACTTCGGCAGCGGCCATGCAGGGCGATGTCCTGCGCCACGTCCTGACGCTGGACGGCGGCTTTTTTCACGCCCATTCGCCCGGTATGCTGATCGAACGCGTGCAGGGTGACACACTGATTGCACAGAACGCGTGGAGCACGGTCCTGATGGGGGCCGCGCGCGATCTGGTGGCCCTGATCGGGTTGATGGTCGTGGCCATCGCGATCGATCCTTTCTGGACGCTGGCGGCACTGGTCGGCGCGCCGCTGCTGCTGGTGCCGGTTCTGGTGCTGCAACGCTACTTGCGGCGCAAGGCCCGCGCGCTGCGCCATCAGGTCAGCCAGCGCACCACCCGGCTGGACGAGATTTTCCACGGCATCCAGGCCATCAAGCTGAACCGTATGGAGCGCTATCAGGCTGCGCGCTTTGATGCCGTGACCTCGCGCATCGCCCGCTTCGAGGTCCGTGCCGCCGCTGCAAAAGCCACCACGCCCGCGCTGATCGACGTCGTCACCGGCATCGGGTTTTTCGCTGTGTTGATGCTGGGCGGGCGCGAAGTTGCGGCCGGAGAGCGCACGGTCGGGGAGTTCATGTCCTTTTTCACTGCCATGGCCCTGACCTTTCAGCCGATCCGTCGGCTGGGCGATCTGGCCGGGGTCTGGCAGATCGCCGCCGCCAGCCTGGAACGGGTCTTTGGCCTGATGGACACCAATGCGATCACGCGCCGCCCCGCAACAAGTGTCGCCCTGCCCGCCCCCGGCGCACCCGAGATTGTGCTGGAGGACGTCCATTTTTCCTACGGGGACCAGCCGGTCCTGAACGGGGTCAGCTTTACCGCCCGTGCGGGCAAGGTCACCGCACTTGTGGGCGCGTCGGGCGCGGGGAAATCGACCGTGATGCACCTGTTGACCGGACTGGTGGAACCGCAATCGGGAACCTTGCGCATCGGCGGTATCGACGCCGCCACCCTGGCGCTGCCCGACCAGCGCCGCCTGGTCGCTTCGGTCAGCCAGGAAACCGCCCTTTTCGACGAGCCCTTGCGCGAGAACGTGACGCTCGGGCGTGACGACATCGACCCTGCGCGATTGCAGAATGCGCTCGACAACGCGCTGGTGTCGGAATTTCTGCCGCGCCTTTCGTCCGGCCTCGACACCCCCGCGGGCCCCCGCGGATCGGGCCTGTCGGGTGGCCAGCGCCAGCGCATCGCCATCGCCCGGGCGTTGTTGCAGGACGCCCCGATCCTGCTTCTGGATGAGGCGACCAGCAGCCTTGATGCGGTGTCCGAGGCGCTGGTGGCCAAGGCCCTTGATCATGCCGCCCAAGGTCGCACTACCCTGGTCGTCGCGCACCGGCTGGCCACCGTGCGTCAGGCAGATCATATCGTCGTTCTCGACAAGGGTCGCGCGGTCGAGGCTGGGACCCACGACACCCTGATGGCACAGGACGGCATCTATGCCGGGCTTTATCGGTTGCAATTTCGCGTCTGACGGCGTGGTGATGGCGCGGCGGCGCACCTATATCTGAACCTGAAGGCGGGGATGACGGGCATGACGGCACCATCGCGGACCCTGTGGCAGGTGACGGGCAAGGACGCGTTGACGTTTCTGCAGGGCCTTGTCACGAACGACGTGCTGCCGCTGGCCAAGGGTCCGGGGATCGTCTGGACTGCCCTTCTGACCCCGCAAGGCAAGTATCTGGCCGACTTCTTTGTGCTGGCATTGCCGGGCGGTGCACCCGGCCAATACGTCATCGACATCGCCGACAGCATCGCCCCCGCAACGCTGCAGCGCTTGCAGATGTACCGCCTGCGGGCCGATGTCACGATCACTCCCGCTCCGCTTCACGTCCATCGTGGGCTTGGCGCCGCCCCCGATGACGCCCTGCCCGATCCGCGCCATCCGTCGCTTGGCTGGCGCGCCTGGCGCGATGCCGCAGCCACCGGCGTAGATGATGTCGACTGGGAGCCCCTGCGCATCGCCGAAGTCGTGCCGGAAACCGGGATCGAACTGGTGCCCAACGAGACCTTTCCGCTTGAGGCCGGGTTTGAACGCCTGCACGGCGTCGATTTTCGCAAAGGCTGCTACGTGGGCCAGGAAGTCACCGCCCGCATGAAGCACAAGACCGATCTGCGCAAAGGACTAGCCCGCGTGACGGTCAAGGGCACGGCCCCGCTTGGCACCGAAATCGTCGATGCCGATGGCAAATCCGCAGGCACGCTTTTGACCCAAAGCGGCGGGTTGGCCATTGCGTATCTGCGGTTTGACCGGGCGACAGGGCCGATGACGGCGGACAGCGCGATTGTGACATGGGCCAAAGACTCCTGACAGCACGCTGTCAGGAGGGGTATGCGATGACAGGCGCATCGCACCTTTGAAAGGATCAAGTGATGATGACCGACGCCCCCCACTCCGCCACCGTCTGGGCGGAAATCCCCGTAACCGACCTGCCCCGCGCCATGTCGTTCTATGCCGACCTTCTGGGCCAGCCCCTGACCCTGGAGCAGGATGCCCCGAACCCGATGGCGAATTTTTCCTATGATCAGACTGGTGGCGGCACTGGGGGCCACCTTTACCCCGGAAAACCGGCACCAGCCGGCACCGGTCCGACCGTTCATCTGGCCGTTCCGGGAAAGGTCGAGGATGCCATGACGCGTTGCACCCAGGGCGGTGGCCAGGTGGTCAGCCCAGTCATCACCATCCCGCCTGGCCGCTTTGCCTATGCCCTTGACCCGGATGGAAATTCCATCGGGTTGTTTGAGCCCGCAGCCTGACATGCGCCGCGCCGACCGCCTGTTCCAGATCGTTCAGCATCTGCGCGGCGGTCGGCTTGTCACGGCCCGCAAACTGTCCGAGCGACTGGAAGTGTCCGAACGCACAATCTACCGCGATGTGGCCGATCTGATCGGGTCCGGCGTGCCCATCGATGGCGAGGCGGGTGTCGGGTACATCCTGCGCGCAGGATATGATCTTCCCCCCCTGATGTTCACGCGCGAAGAAATCGTCGCCTTGGTCGCGGGCGCCCGCCTGATCCGCGCCTTTGGCGGTGATGCGATGGCCCGGTCTGCCGAAGAGGCACTCGTCAAGATTGAATCCGTCCTGCCTGAGGCTGACCGACGCCGTGTCGGGGCGGTGCCGATCCATGCTTTTGCAGGACGCGCGGGAATTGCTGATCGCGCGCGACTGGACGACCTTGGTGCTGCGGTCGAGGCACGGGACCGGTTGCAGATCGCCTATGTCGATCAGGATGGCCGCGCAAGCGACCGTGCGATCCGTCCCTTGGGGCTGTCGTTCTGGGGGCGCACCTGGACCTTGATCGCCTGGTGCGAATGGCGCGACGATTTCCGCATGTTCCGCATCGATCGCATCGACACCATGACGCGCACCGGCACCTTTGCGAACGAGCCGGGCAAGCGTCTGTCCGACGCCCTGCAGCGTATGGAGGTGGAAAGCTGCTAAAACTGAACCGGGGTCAGGCCCGCTCAGAATATTCCATCAGTTCGGTATGCACGACGATGTTCTCGTCGGGTCCAACGAATGGCGGGATCATGATCCGCACGCCGTTATCAAGAATCGCGGGCTTGAAGCTTTTCGATGCGGTCTGGCCGTTCTGCACAGGCTCGGTTTCAGCCACCCGGCAGGTAACCTTTTGCGGGATGCGCACGTTCAGCGCCTCATCTCCATAATATTCGACCGATGCTGTCATGCCGTCTTGCAGGAATGGCCGGCGATCCCCCAACAGATCGGCGTCGATCTCCACCTGTTCAAACGTCTCGACATCCATGAACACCAGCCGCCCGTCGGTTTCGTACAGGAACTGCTGATCCTTCAGCTCCAGCTCCACCCGTTCGACCTTGTCCTCGGATCGGAAGCGTTCGTTCAACTTGCGCCCGTCGCGCAGATTTTTAAGCTCGACCTGCGCAAAAGCGCCGCCTTTGCCCGGCTTCACATGGTTGACTTTAACCGCCGCCCACAGGCCATTATCATGCTCCAGGATCGCTCCGGGCTTGATCTCGTTTCCGTTAATCTTCGGCATGCGGCAAAACCTTGACAAAAGGTTGAAATGTTTCTGCACGCTGCTATATACAGCTGACGACTCGGGGGCAAGCTGACTAAATGCAGTAGTGACCCGAAACAGTTATGCAAGATATGCATAGCAGCAATGCCAAAACGGGGACCCAGAATCGTGACGATTTCGTCATATTCACCGGGTGCCCAAATGAATGAAAAAACGACAGAGGAAGCGAAATGGCAGATTTCGTTGATGGAACCGCCTTCAACTTCGAACAGGGTCAACGCGCGCGCAAGCTTTTTGCCGCCGTGGTTCTTGCGGCTTTGGACGACGCGATTGCCGACGACAAGCGCTATGGCAACGGCCCCGACCAGATCGCCCGCTGGGCTCGGTCGCGCGATGGCCGCGAAGTGCTGAGCTGTGCCGGGATCGACCCGAACGAACGTGTCGTCAAAGGTCTGATGGACTTTGTGGGCAAGGGCGTGCGCACTTCGATCGCCCTGTCGCGCGAAGAAAGCGAACGCCGTCATGCAGCCGAAGCGGAACACGCCGAAGCCGCCTGACGCCTACCCCTTTGCGGGAACGAAAAAGGCGCATGCCCCATGGGCGATGCGCCTTTTTCGTTGTCCAGTCACAGCCAGATACGGTCAGCCCGGATCGCGCCGTTGCGACCGGAATTCCGTCACATAAAGCGACATCGATTTCTGCAGCTCCATTTGAACCAGCTTGCGCACGTTCTGAGTGATGCGCTCGCCCAGCTTGCCCGTCAGTTCTTCGCGGATCATGTCACGCACGAGGTCACGCAAAGCCGCCTCTGACAGTTGCAGGTCCAATGACGGCGTATTCACTTCGCCCATCACGGAGGGCCCAAGCTCCGCCGCAAGCTGACGGTGAATCTCCGCCTCGGCGCGGTCCGCCCAGCCCAGATTCTGGACCGCCGCCTTGGGTTTACGACGAATGTCTGCCGCATCAGGTTCTGAGGCTGCGGGGGGTTCCGGCGGGGAGAGATCTGCAGCCGCGATCTGGCTGGGGTCGGGCTGCGCCCAACCGGGCCAGCGCGTAAAGGCCGCCTCGGCTAGTTTTGCCGGTGGTTTTGTCCGACTGCTCGCCAGATGCAATGATTTGGCCGACGGATCGGAGGTCGGCGGCGCGGGCGAGGTTGCACCATCGACAAGCGTCGCGTCGGGCGTGCTTTTGCTCAGCATCTTCGCCTCAGCGTCTCCGACAGTGTGATCCACAGCCGCGCCAGGATTTTCCAACCCGGCCGGCGCCTCGTTCGCGTCATCTTGCGGGTCGTCCCCGATGCGGTCGGACCACGGCCCTGCTGCCATCGCGCTGGCAATCGCGATCGAAATCGCCATGTCGGGGAGGTCGGCTTCGGTTGCGGCATCTGCCAGCACCGCCTTGGCGCGGCCCATGTCGGCGCCGCTGTCGTGCTCCGCACTGCCCGCCGGATCGGTCGGCGCCTCTGCGGCGAGGGCGGAACCTGCGCTATCTGCGTTTACGCCATCCGCCCCGGTCGCGGTGATGGCACCCGGCTGTTTCGGCCCGTCCAACATTGTCTCAAATGCTGTATCGTTCAGCGTCGGCGTGGCCATATTCTGTTCGACAAACTCGGTCGCCGCATCAAATTCGGCGGCCTCCATAGTCTCGTCATCCGGCTTGGCAGAGGTCAGTTTTTCCTGCTCTGCCGCCGTCCGCGCCGCAAGGTGCTTTGGTTTCAACTTGGGTTTGGTGCGTTGCAGCAGCAGGGGTTCGGGCGGCGTATCTTCGGACGACCTGTCATCCCCGGCGTCCATCACCTGCACCACCGGGCTGCGCAAAGTCAGCAACCCCGCACCCGAACCGACGGGCGCACGACGGGCCGAAACAAAGGACAGGATCAGGGGGCCATCCTTTGCGGCGTCATCTTGCACGACCTCGGCTCGGGAAGGAGCGATCTCGGGTTCCGACTGATCAGGTACCTGGTCTGACAGAACCTCGTCTGACGCGACCGGGTCCGACGCGGCCGGCGCGTCATCCCATTCGACGGTGGACCAGGCTGCCTCATCCTCCACCGGGGCCCCGCCCTCGGCATCGACCAGCGCATGGACGGGCGGCACACTGGCCTTGTTCAGAACCGCAAAGACCGCGCCGTGATCCGATGGAGGCGGACTGGCAGGTGCATCGCCCCGCAGCATGAAGGCGCCGGTATCGGAATAGGACAGGATGAATTCGTCCGTCTGGGCATGGAACGCCTCCGCCGCCGTCTGCATCGCGGAACGGGTCGAGGGGGCCGCAGCTGCCATGGCCGCAGGTCCCCCGAAATCGAGGTGGTCCGCCTCCTGGTCGGAGACGGCCGACAATGTGGTCTGGTCGGGCACCCAATCGTTGGGCAATGCGACCCCGGTATTGTCGGGCACCCGGTCAAGGGGTGCGGTCGCATCGTCGATGACACCGGCCTGCGGCACGACCCGCAGCGCGGGTGTCAGCATCAGCTTGCCGATGGGGTGCGGACGGTTGGCGGGACGCAGATCATCCGACACCAAACGCCGGATCGAGGCGAGCACATCTTCGATTTCGTGGGAACTCATCGGCTCCGACATTGCGCCCTACCTGTAACCTGTTCTGCGGTGCACCCCACAAACTGTAGTAGAGCGATTCCTATTTCACCAGATTGAACCACATTTTGCCTTAACAAAAAGCCAAAACCTGCCGTCCGGGAATCTTGGATTGCGCCAAAGCGCTGCCGGGGGCAAGAGGGCGTGTCGCCCCCCGGCATGACCATGCCCATCGACCCGCGGTCAGTTGCCGATCTTGTCCAATATCCGGTCGAGTTTTTTGCCCTGCGGCGAATGCGAAGGCGCATTGCGGACGGCGTTGAAATAGGCCGACGGATCATAGGTGGCGATCCCGAGCTTCAGGTGGTCCGCCGTCAGAAGGCCCACCGCGCGCAGCACGTTATACACCTCACGGTAGCGGTCAGCCTCGGCCTGCAGGCGCTGGTTACGCGCGTCCAGCAGTTCCTGCTCGGCATCCAGCACGTCCAGCGTCGTCCGCGCGCCCAGTGCCGCCTCTTCGCGGACACCGTCAAACGCGGTTTGGGCCGCACGGATCTGCCGCTCGCTGGCCTCGATGGAGGCATTGTTGACGGCCAGCCGTGCCCAGGCATTTCCAAGGTTTTGCGCCACGATAACAGCGGTTTGTCGCAAGCCTGCCCGGGACGCATCCTGATTGGCTAGGGCGCGCCGCAGGGCGGACGACACCGCCCCACCGGCATAAATCGTCTGGTTCAGGTTCAGGCTCAGCGACTGCGTCTTGTCGCCGCCATCCTGAACGCCGATCGCCGCACGCCCGGTCAGCGACGGCCCATAGCCCGCTCGCGCCAGATCGACGTTCAACGCCGCCACAGTCACCTCGCGCTGCGCCTGCTTGACCGACGGATGATTGCGCATCGCCACCGTTTCCGCTTCGTCCAGGCCAGCGGGCAGTTTGGGCAATCGCGGCAGCGGGCTCAGACGCCCAGGATAGGCCCCCGTCGCCGCGCGGTAGCTTTCGCGCGCCACCATCAGGTTGCCCTCTGCGGCAGCCAGGTTCGACCGCGCCCCCGCCAGACTTGATTCGGCCAGCGCCACATCAGTCCGTGTCGCCTCGCCCACATCGAAACGGTCCCTCGACCCGCGCAGTTCCTCGGTGATCACACGCACGTTGTTGTTGCGCAGCGCCACGACCTCTTGCGCCAAAAGGACGCTGACATAGGCGTCGACGGCGGCAAAGAACACGTCCTGTTCTACCGCGACCAAGGCCTCGCGCGTTGCCAGAACCGTCTCTCGCGCGATTTCAACGCCCAGCTTGTTGCGACCAAAATCAAACAGCGTCATTTCCGCCGACAGCGTGGCCGAAGCCGACAGCCCTTCGACCGTAACCGGCACGCCGCCTTGCGTCGTGTCGGCCTTGCTCCAGCTCGCATTGCTGGCGAATGCGATCACCGGGCGCAAGGATGCAACCGCAGTGGCAACATCCTCGTCGCCGGCACGGAGCAGCGCGCGGTTCTGGTCCAGAAGATTGGAATTGCGATAGGCCGCCGTCAGCGCGTCACCCAGGCTTTCGGCCATCGCCGACACTGGGCCAAGACCCGTCGACAGTCCCATGACGATTGCTACGATCCAGGCTTTCATTCAGCAACACTCCATCATCGGCCAGACACGACCCCTTGCGGCAAACCGCCCGCACTCGCCCAACCACACATCACCTAAAGCGCGAAACGCCGTTCCGCTGCAAAACCCGGCAGCACCGGCGCAGACGCATTAAACAAGAAGCGCCAGCTGATGCCACCATCGCGTTTGAACCCGATCCGCGCCACGCCAAGCGCGCCTTCCATGAACAGACAGCCGATCCGACCGCCGTCCTTCAGCTGATCCAGAAGGGTGTCAGGAACGATCTCGACCGCCCCTTGCAGCAAAATCACGTCATAGGGTCCGTGCTTGGCGCTGCCGGACACCAAAGGCCCTTGCAGGATATGCGCGTTGTCGACGCCCTCGGCGGACAAAAGCCGCGCGGCCTCGGCCGCAAGGCCCGCATCGTCTTCGACCGCAATCACCGCTTCGGCCAGCCGCGCAATGACAGCGGTCGAATAACCAAGCCCAGCCCCGACATCCAGTACCAGTTCCCCCGGCTGGATGTTCAGCGCGTCCAGAAGCTTGGCCAGCGTGCGGGCCTCCAGCATCACGCGCCCCGTGGTCAGCACCAGATTCTCGCCCATATAGGCGGCCTCGCGCAGGTCCGACGGCACGTACAATTCGCGCGGCACCGACAGCATGGCGTCGATGATCGGGAACTTTGTGACATCGGACGGGCGCACCTGAGTGTCGACCATCATCACGCGGCGCGCTGCGAAATCGCTCATGGGTGAACTCTTTAGTCTAGTTAGGGACCAAACCGTCTTGCCACAGATAATACCGCCGGGCAACGGCTTATGGGCCGAACCTGCGACGGCTGACAAGAATTGACAAATGCCCGCACCGGCAGGCTGGCCTAGTTCATTCGTGGCAGGGGTGCGGCCACCGCAGGCGTCTGACCGGACGACGCCGCACGGTTGGGCAGCGCCTTGATGGTCGCCACAATATCTGCGGCCCTGAGGCCGGCTTCGGCATACATCTGGGCGGGACTGGCCTGATCGATGAACCGGTCGGGCAAAGTCAGGGTGCGAATGGCGCGCCCCAATTCTAGCCCGCCGGAGTTTGCCAGATAATGCAGCACCAGCGCGCCGAATCCCCCGGTTGCCCCCTGTTCAATCGTGACTAACGCGCCATGGTGGCGCATCAACTGGTCGATCAGGGCCGTATCCAGAGGCTTGGCGAACCGCGCATCGGCCACGGTGATCTTGACGCCTTCGGCCTCCAACAAGTCCGCCGCTGCCAGTGCCTCGGACAGATGCGCGCCAAATGACAGAATCGCGACATCGGACCCTTCGCGGACCACGCGGCCGCGGCCGATCTCCAGCGGCGTCCCGCGCTCGGGCATTTCGACCCCCGCACCTTCGCCGCGCGGATAGCGAAACGCGATGGGGCCTGCATCATGCGCCACTGCCGTGGCGATCATGTGGACGAGTTCTGCCTCGTCACCTGCCGCCATCACCGTCATGTTGGGCAGATTGGCCAGAAATCCGATATCGAACGCCCCGGCATGCGTGGCCCCGTCCTGCCCGACCAACCCGGCCCGGTCGATGGCAAAGCGCACCGGCAGGTTTTGCAGCGCCACGTCGTGCACGATCTGGTCATAGCCGCGCTGCAGAAAGCTGGAATAGATCGCGCAGAAGGGGCGCATGCCCGATGCCGCCAGCCCTGCCGCAAAGGTCACGCCATGCTGTTCGGCGATCCCCACATCGAAAACCCGGGCGGGGAACCGCCGCTGCAGAATGTCCAGACCGGTGCCCCCGGGCATGGCGGCGGTGATCGCCACGATGCGCGGATCGCGCGCGGCCTCCGCGGTCAGCGCTTCACCGAAAACCTGCGTATAGCTTGGCGCATTGCTTTTTCCCTTGGCCTGCACGCCGGTCGCCACATCAAATTTGGCGACCCCGTGGTACTTGTCATCCGCACCCTCAGCGGGGGCATAGCCCTTGCCCTTGACCGTGACGCAATGGATCAGCACCGGGCCCGTTGCCCGCATCTTGGCCGCGCGCAGGGTCGCCAGCAGCTGCCCCATATCGTGGCCATCAATCGGCCCGATATATTCAAACCCGAATTCCTCGAACAACGTCCCGCCCCCGGGCATGCCCGTGACCAGCGCCCTTGCCCGCCGCGCACCATCACGGATCGCGCCAGGCAACGCAGCCTCCAGCCCCTCGGCCACGGCCTTCAGTGCTGCCAACGGTCCCTTTTCGGCAATGGAGTTGAGGTAACTCGACATCGCCCCCACCGGCGGGGCAATCGACATGTCATTGTCGTTCAGAATGACGAACACGCGTTCTTTCAGATGGCCCGCATGGTTCATCGCCTCATAGGCCATGCCTGCGGTGATAGCCCCATCGCCGATCACGGCGATCGTGTCACCCACCGGCATCCCGCATTCGCGCCCCACCGCATATCCGAGCGCGGCAGAAATCGAGGTCGAGGAATGTGCGGCCCCAAAGGCGTCGTATTCGCTTTCGGACCGCTTGGTGAACCCGCTGAGCCCGCCCGCCTGTCGCAGCGTCAGCATCCGGTCACGCCTGCCGGTCAAAATCTTGTGGGGATAGCACTGGTGACCGACATCCCAGATCAGCTTGTCCTTCGGCGTGTCGAACACGGCATGGATCGCCACCGTCAGTTCCACCACGCCCAGCGATGACCCCAGATGCCCGCCGGTCTGGGCCACCACCTCCACCACCTCGCGGCGCAACTCATCGGCCAGCACGCCAAGCTCGGCATCGGTCAGCTTTTTCAGATCGGCAGGAACGGGCGCGCGGTCCAGCATCGGCTTTGGGGTCAAGGTCATGTCAGCCTCCGCAGATGGAACAAGCAAAAAAGTGCCGTGTGGGTCGACCCCGCACGGCACCAGGTTCCTGTCGCCAACAGGAAGGGAACCGGGCAGTCATGGTTGCGCCCCGGATCCGGGCCGGCACACGGGCCCGAACGTTGTGGGCCCGGGGCAGTCAAGCCGCCCCGGTCCCGTCATGTCAGACAAAGGCGGTCAAGGCTGCCCGAAGGCTGTGCAGTGACGCCATCGGGTCGGGCGTCTCGCGGCTTTCGGCCGGCAACAGCAGCCCCACGCCGTAGATCGCCCAAAGCGTCACCCCGATCACGATGAGGAAAAGGGCGGCCCAGCCCGCACCGCGCAGCATCTCACCCGTCACCCAGGTGGTCAGGTTCGCGCGGCGGCTTATCTGAAAGTAGTCGTCAGCCATTGTCATACTCCCCGTTCAATCAAGCGGCGCATAGCCGTGTACCTGTGCCCAGACGAACCAGTTGTCGACCACAGTGCCAGTCAACAGGATCCCGATCCCCCCGGTCAGCGTGACCAAGATCGCGAACCACCAGGCCCAACGATGGATGCCTTCCATTGTGGCATTGAACCCCATCGTCCAGCGCCAGAACAAGGCGGCACGCTCCGATGCGGTTCCCCGGTCCGCGATCTGCTCCAACTCGCGGTCGCCGCCGAACCGGCTGACCGCCAGAATCGTGGCCCCATGCATCGCGAACAGCAGCGCCGAGCCGTAAAGGAACACGATGCTGAGCGCGTGGAACGGATTGTAGAACAGGTTTCCGTAAGTCAGGCTGAAGTTGTTGGTCCAGTCGAGGTGCGAAAAGATGCCGTATGGCACAGCCTCGGACCAGCTTCCCATCAGTATCGGCCGGAACAGGCCCAGCACCAGGAAAAGCCATATCGCCGACGCAAAGGCCCAAGAGACATGTTTGCCCATCCCCAAAGCCTCGGCCCGAAGGTAGGTCCTCACCCACCATGACAGCACCGAGATCAGCAGGAAGAACGACGCGATCAGGAAGTAGCCCCCTTCGGCCATCGGCGGGATCGACAGCCCGTATTCCGGGGCCGGTGGATCCAGTGAAAACCAAAAGAGGTCGCGCAGGAAGACGGCCGGGTTGAAACCCGCCTGGGACCAGAACCAGCCGCCCACCATGGTGAACCAGACCAGCCCCGAGAAAAGCGAGATCGTCCCCATGGTGCCCAGATAGATGGGCCCGAGCTGCGCATTTCCGAACCAGCCCGCAAGGTTTGAGAAACTCGCCCCGTTGCCCCGGTTGGCCAGATCCACGCCTTCCAGCATTCCCATTTCGGGCGCGCCTCTGACCTGCACCTGGTTGAATATGTTCTGGTACTCAGCCATTGACGCCTCCCGGAATATTTGCCCACCACGGCAATTGCAGCCACCAATCCCACCAAGCCGACCACTGGTCGAACCAGATCGTTCCGGAAATCACGATGCAGATCGCGCTCCAGAACCCGGCGTTCAGCGCCAAGAGCAGGCCCAGACGGTGGATACCAAGGGTGCCGACCGAATAGCCGATGAAGTCACGAAAGAAGGTGTCTTCATGGTCCGCCGTGCGCATCAGCTTGCCCTTTTCGGGGTTTGCCGCCGACAGCACCAATCCGCCATGCAAGGCCAGCGCCAGCGACGTGGTGAAAAAGAAACTCACCGCGATCATATGTGCCGGATTGTAGTGAAAGTTGCCGTAGGTGTAGCCGGTGTTAGACACCCAATCGAGGTGGCTGAAGATGCCATAAGGAAAGGCATAGCCCCAGGCCCCCATGAGCAGCGGCCGGATGACGACCAGCGTCACATAGGCAAAGATTGCCACGCCAAAGGCAAAGGGCACGTGATACCCCATCCCAAGCTTGCGGCAGATTTCGACCTCGCGCAGGGCCCAGGATACAAACGCCCCGACGGCGCAGATCGTGATCAGCTGCCAGAGCCCACCTTCAAGCAAGGGCGCAAAGGCCAGCCCCTCGGACACCGGCGGCGGATCGATCGAGATGAGCCAAGGGTTCCAAACCCCCTCCATCGCAGTGCCATAAAAGATCAGGATGGTCCCAAGTGCGGCGAAAAAGAACGATGTGACGCCGAAGAAGCCGACATAGAAAGGGCCGACCCAAAAGTCGAACAGGTTCCCGCCGACGAGCGTGCCCCCCGGCACGCGATATTTCCGTTCGAAGCTGAGCAGTGCCATGCTTCCCTCTCCAGTCATGTTGGCCGGTCAGCGCGCGATAGCGCGACCTTGCCTGGATATGAATTCCTTAGTCGTGGCGGGCGACCGTACCAGACGGCCGCCCGCAACATGGGTCGTCCCGGCTATTCGGTCGCTTCGCCCACGCGCGAGTACTTCGCGTCGGCAATGTTGAACCAGTTGTAGCTGGGGGTGCTGAGCAGGACGAGATGGATCATCGCCGCCAGCAAGAAGAGGAAGACACCCTGGGCCACAAAGACGCGGCGGGGATCGAAGATAAGCCAGATTTTATAGAACTTTGACATGTCTTGTTCCTCCTCAGAACCACGGACGCCAGATGTACACCGCCAAATGAGCGACGACGGCAACGGTTGTGAACAACCAAAGCCCGCTCATGTAGACGGAGTGCAGTTCTTGCGCCTGCTCGTCGGTTAGACCTGTGAAACTCAGGTCACTTCTATCAGCCATGTTATCCTCCGGATCGGCAGACTGACGCCGCATACCCTGCGGCTGGGTTCACGGGGCAAGCGGAATGCCTGTCCCGAGTTTCTCTGCCCCCGGATTGCCCCGGGACGCAGTGAAGGCAGTGTTCCGTTGGGTGGGCGCACACCATCGGAACGGTTTGACGAGCCTTCCGGGGTTTCCCTGTGTCAGGGTCCGGCCTCGGATCGACTGCAATTTCCGGCCCCGGTCATCCCGGGTCGCGGAAAATTCGTGTCCGGCCCTTACGGGCGGAAAATCGCGGGCGTGATCGCCCCGGCTTCGCGCCAGGCGCGGGCCAGCGGCCCATGCACCGGCAGACGACGCTGCGTGACCAGAGCCACGACCCATGCGACCAGCGCGATTGGGATCGCGACCACAAAGATCAGCGCGAAATAGACGTAAAACTCGGCATGGGGCGTGCGATGGGCATGTGACGGCCCCTCTGTCATCCCATGCTCACCGGCGGTATGATCGCTCATGCTGTCCCTCCCGTTTTTGTGGCGCCGCTGCCCCGAAGGGCCTCGACGAATTCGACGACGACACGCTCGGCCCCTTGATCGAGCGCGGATTTTTCGGCCGCATCGCGCAAGGATTTTGCGGCGGAAATGCGGGTCAGAATGGGGTGTTCGCTGACAATGCGGTCCAGGGCGATCTGCGCATCGACATCCCATGGAAAGTCGCGCCGGAGCGTGGTCGGCGTCGCTGCCGCCGCATCCATGTCGGTGCCCAGAGGCAGGATATGAAACAGCGCCTCGAAAAGGCCGTTGCACACCTCTTGCAGCATCCACACGCAACCCGCATAGCCCATGAAGGGCGTACCGATATGGCGGCGGATCGCAGCGCCCGGAAAGCTTGCGGCGATGAAATGAGGCGCGGGGCCATGCCCGCCCTTCAGTTCAGCCAAGTACATCTTTTCGTTGATCGAGCCCATCACGACCAAGGGGCGGTGCTGTTTCAGCATCGCGCGGACCTGTTCGTTGTTGGTCTTGGTCCCGGCCTTGCGGGCGACCGCAAAGGCGCAAGGCAGACCGAGATCACCCTCAAGATAGGCCCGCACGCCGCGCGCATAGGTCTCGTTCGCGACGATCCCGAAGCTGGCCGTCGCAAAGAAGTCCTGCGTGACCGACCGCCACAGGTCCCAGACCGGTTTCAGGGTCGAATGCTTTTCGCGCTCGATGAACGGCTCGGGGTCCAGACCCAGCAACTCGCCCAGCTTGCGCAGGAAAAGCGTGGTCGATTCCAGACCCATCGGCGCCTGCAGATAGGGTTTGCCCAGACATTCGGCCAATCCCCGGCCAAACTCGCGGTACATCACGACATTGACGTCCGCATTCACCAGATTGCGCATTTCGGCCAGATGCGCGCCAAGCGGCATCACCATGTTGACCTTTGCGCCGAGCCCTTCGACCAGACGTCGGATCTCGTGCAGGTCCGACGGCATGTTGAACGTGCCGTACATCGGCCCCAGAATGTTGACGCGCGGTGCATCGCCTTCTTCACGCGGCTTTTCGGGCGGCATGCGGCCCTTGGTCATCCCGAATTCGGTAAAGATCCACGTCATCGCGCGGTCAGCACACTGCCACTGGTCTTCATCGATCGTGCGCGGCAGGAACCGCTGGATATTGGTGCCAGCGGGCGTCACACCGCCGCCGATCATCTCGGCAATCGAGCCTGTGACGACCACGGCAGGCAGCGCCGGGTCCAGCGTCTTCCACGCCCGCGCCATCGACGCTTCGGTGCCCGACGTCATCTCACCCTCGCCCAGCCCCGTCACCACGATCGGCAGTTCATGCGGTGGCAGCGCGTCGGTGTAGTGCAGCACAGAAGTCACCGGCAGGTTTTCGCAGCCCACGGGACCATCAATGACGACCTGCAGACCCTTGACGGCGCAAAAGGCATAGATCGCGCCCCAATACCCGCCGGCCCGATCATGATCCTGGATCAGCATCAGATCATTTCCTCGGCCTTGGCAGCCTTGGCGGCCTTGTCGAGCTTCTTTTGGTGCACGGCACGGAAATCGGGGCGAAGGTTCGGGGCACCTTCCCAGATACCCGCCGTGTCACCAGTTCCGACGCCTTCAAAGAAGGATTTCATTCCCTCCATGCGTTCTTTGCCCGCGATGGCGGCATTGATGACCTGCGCCAGGGACCCTGCCCCGGCCGGCCCCATCAACGGACGGGCCGAGATGAGGTTCGTGAAGTAAAGTGCTGGAATTGCCAACTCTTTGGCCTTCTGCACCACAGGAGTCGTCCCCACGGCGAGGTCGGGCCGGAAGGCCTCCATCGCCATGACATCGTCTTCGAGGCTGGCGCGGAACTTCACCGCGACGCCCTTGGATTCCAGCCAGTCGCGGTCCGCCGCCGACCATTCGTTGCGCGCACAGGCCGTGCCGACATAGGCCAGATCCGCGCCGCTTTCGATCAGCAGCCGCGCAACCAACAATTCGGACCCTTCATAGCCCGACAGTGTGATCCGCCCCTTGATCGGCGTGGCTGCCAGTGCCGCCTTCATCACCGGACCAAAGGCATTCTGCGCGGACGCGATCTTTTCGCCAGTCACACCATAGGCTTCGCCGATACTCTTCAACCAGTCCATGGTGCCGTCATGGCCCACCGGGGCAGACCCGACAACCGCCCGGCCCGCCGCCTGAAACTCGCGGATCGCCGCCGTGTAGAAGGGATGGATGGCCGCCACGACTTTGCTGTCGAGTGCCGAGTACAATTCGCGCCATTCGCGGCACGGCACCACTGGCCCGACCGCCAGACCCATGGGCGCCAGCATCGCCCCGATCATCATCGGATCGGCCGGAAACATCTCGCCCAGCAAGGTGACCGTCGGGCGATCCCCACGACCGGCCGCAGGGGCAGCCACGGGGCCCGCTTCAATCTCGGCCCGCGCATATTTCAGCATGGCACCGGCCAGCACGTCCTTGGCCTCGGCATGGGTCGGCACACCGAATCCCGGCACGTCGATGCCCACGATCCGCACGCCGTTGATTTCTGACGGCAGCAACTTT
>JBKJVF010000109.1:0-23089 GCA_046589965.1 Paracoccaceae bacterium | reverse complement strand
GAAAATCTTGAAGGCCACGGCGCCCGCGTCCCACATCGCCTTGAGGTCGCCAATATTGGACGGTCGCACGCCGCCATACAGCGCGAAATCTACATGCGAGGTTCTTTCGCCGCTTTTCACCTTGCCGCGGAAGGTGTCAAGGTCAAGCACCTCGGGTGTCGTCAGCGGCATCTCCACGATCGTCGTTACGCCGCCCGCAACCGCAGACGCAGTGCTATCTTCGAAGTCGGGGCCAGACATGAAGCCGGCTTCCCACAGATGCGAATGCGGATCGATCACGCCGGGCAGCACATGAAGCCCGGTCGCATCGAACGTCGTGATACCCGACGGCGCCTGCAGATCGACGCCGATGGCCGTGATGACACCTTCGCGCACCAGAACGTCGGCCCGGAACACGGCGTCAGGCGTGACGAGCGTCCCGCCTCTTATCAGGATGTCGCTGCTCATCTGCGAAGAACCTTCTTCAGGAATTGCTGGGTACGATCATGCCGAGGAGAGACGAAGATGTCTCCGGGCTCGCCCTGTTCGATGATGGTGCCGCGGTCCATGAAGACCACATGCCGCGCCACATCGCGGGCAAAGCCCATCTCGTGCGTGACCACGATCATCGTCAGGCCCTCGGTCGCCAATTGACGCATGACGTTCAGGACCTCCTCCACAAGTTCGGGGTCGAGCGCAGAGGTCACCTCGTCGAACAACATCACCTTCGGCTGCATGACCAAAGCCCGTGCGATGGCGACACGCTGCTGCTGCCCACCACTTAGATGCGCGGGAAAGCTGTCGAGCTTGTCGCCAAGACCGACGCGATCAAGCATGGCCGCTGCCTGAGCGCGTGCTTCCGCTTCAGCCACCCTGCGCACGACTATAAGCCCCTCCATCACATTCCCAAGCGCGGTGCGGTGTGGAAACAGGTTGAATCGCTGGAAAACCATGCCGACCTGCGAGCGCATCCGATTTAGCCGCGTCTCGGCCTGCCGGTATGGGGCTTTGGGGGAAAGCACCATGGGTTCGCCGTCGATCTCGACTGTTCCCGAGGTGGGCATCTCGAGATAGTTCACACAGCGCAGCAACGTAGACTTGCCCGAGCCGCTCGGCCCGATGACTGCGACGGTCTCGCCTTTCTCGACTACCATGTCGATCCCGCAAAGGACTTCATGTTGGCCGAACTGCTTGCGCAGACCTGTGATGCGGACCATCGGCTCAGACATCTGTAAGGCCCTGTTGCCGCATTAGGTACCGTTCCAGCCAGATCGCGCCCTGCGCGATCACGGCGTTCAATATAAAATAGATTACGGCGATCGCAATGTAGGCCTCGATCGGCTTGAACGTCACGCCGACGATCACCTGGGCGACGCGGGTCAGTTCCATAACCGAGATCGTCGAAAGCAGGGAGGTGCCTTTCACCAGATTGGTAAACTCGCCGGCAGTTGCCGGCACAACCCGCAAGACCGCCTGCGGCAGGATGGTGCGCCGCATCGCCTCGCTCGCGCTCATGCCAAGTGAGCGTGCGGCCTCGCCCTGCCCCTTGTCCACACTCATGATGCCGCCGCGGAAGATCTCCGCGAGATAGCCGCCGCTGTTGATGGACAGCGCAATGACGGCCGCCACCGGTGCGGACAGGTTGATGCCGACGACCGGCAGGCCGAAATAGATGAAGAATATCTGGACCAGCGCCGGGGTGCCCCGAACGAAATCGACATAGCCACGTGCAAGCCTGCGGAGCGGTGGAAGCCGCGACATCCGCGACAGCGCGACCAAAAGGCCGATCGTGCTCGCAAGGAGCAACGAAATACCGGAATAGGTGATGGTGGCCTGAGTTCCCGCCAGGAACTCGGGCCACCTGCTCAGGACTACGCTGAAATCTAATCCCTGCACGGAAGAACGACTACTCTTTCGGCAGGTCCATCGCATAGCCGAACCACTTGGTCTGCAACGCGGCAAGTTCGCCTGAGGCGATCATGGAGTCGAGGAAGGCATTGACGGCCTCCAACAGGTCTTGGTCCTGTTGACGGATCGCGACGCCAACGTAATTGTAGATCGGCAGCTTGATGGCGACCTCGTAGACCCCCGGGTTGGCATCGAACAATGCCTTGTTGTTCAGCTGCGTGCTGGTGACAGCGTCGAGATTGCCGTTCCTGAGGTCGAGATAGGCGCCTTGAAAGCTGTCGAACGATTTCAGCTCGATGTTCAAATTGTATTCCTTGATCATCTGCTGGGCTTGGAACTCGGCGGCCGAGTTTAGCTGCGTGCCCAGCACCTTGCCTTCCAGATCCTTCAATTCCTTGATCTCGGTGTTGCCGGCGCGCACGATGAACTCGACCTGGTCACTGGCATAGGGCTTGGAGAAACTGACGGCCTGCTTGCGTGGCTCGGTGATGGTCATGGCCGACCAGATCATGTCGAACTTCCGCGTGTATAGCGACGGAATGACGCCTGACCACGCTGTGTCGATGAACTCGGCCTTCACGCCGAGCGATTCCGCGAACTTGTTGGTGATGTCGATGTCGAAACCGATGATCTGTCCAGCATCGATGTATTCGAAGGGCGGGTTCTGGGCTTCGATGCCGTTGACGATGGTGCCGCGCGCCTTGATTTCGCCGAGCAGACCCGAACTCGGGGCTTCATAACTGGGTAGGGTCTCGCCATTCAGCGAAGGGCCGGTCTGCGCCCATGCCGACGACGCGGCGATCACTCCAAGACAAAGCGCGGACATGCGCGCAAAATGGCTCAACAGCATTTTCGATCTCCCATTTGGCCTACTTAAGATGATCACGCAACCGCGTTTCAAATACAATATTAAATTAATTGAATTCTAACAAAGAAAATTTCACGAAACCAAAAGTCTTCGATTTTTCCCAAACAAACATAGTGCCTAAGGTAATATTGGCTAGGAAAAGACGTCGCCACGAAGCAAAACGAAAGTTTTCGAAGGCTATTTTCTATCTTCCCTTGGGTGCTTGCACTAGCGGATGTTGTCGGCAAGCAGCGGTTCGATGCCTTGCCGCTGAAAGTGATGACACGGCTAAAGGCCTGGCAGCGAGTTTCGGTCACAGACAGTTGCGACAACCCGGTTCTGCAGGAGAACCTCTGCGTTGCGTAGCAGTGCTCGCGTGATCCGGCCGGAACGTCTTCCGATCAACCTCTATGAGACGAGCCCGATGGAAGAGACGACGGCGCCGTGGTTGCAACCCTATTGCTTCTTCGCGGACGTCCACGGCAACACAAAGTCCACGCCAACTATGGAAAGATGCTGAACACCAAGTCTTAATCGATCATAGCGATGATCGACGACATCCTCGACATGGAGATGTTCGCGCCGAGCCAGTGCTTTCTTTTGCTTGTACCTGCCGCCTGTCCGGTCGTCCACCTCTCTAAAACATCGGCGGTGTGATCGATCTGGCTCCGCGATACTGTTGCGTTTACTGCTTTGGGCCTCGATGTAGTCGCGCTCCCACAAGGGAAGTGTCGGTTAGGTTTAAAAGACGACCGCTATAGCGCAAATCGGCACCTGATGAGCCCGCTTGTTCTTGGTCCGGTTAGCAGGCAACCGGAGCGCGTCCGCGTCCACTTCAAACCAGCGATGGGCGCTCAAGGGTAATGAGCGGGTTTCCGTTGAGGTACTGTCTACGGACGGCCCAATTGAAAAAGACCTTGAAGGTGGTGAACGCGTAGTTCTGGCCGGAACAGTGATCGGTGTACTCATGAGCAGAGATCCCCCCGACTTATAAAACGCAGAACTGACTAGCGGCATCGCAACTCCGGCGGCAGCGGTGATGCCAATCGCCACACCGCGCTGCCCTGACCCGCGTCAGGCCTTTTTCGCGTCGTTGACGATGTTCATCCGTGCGATCCCACTTTCACCCAGATCGATGCTCGCAAAAACCCCGCCGTGGCACATCTGTGCGCGATCGGTCGGATCAGGGATCGGTTGCTCTGCCAGGATCGTATCGGCAAAGACCTCGGCATTATCCTTCGGGCGATAACCCAAAAAGTTTGCCTGGCTGTTGTCGACGGGGCTGCGGTCATTGTTCGACAGACCATAGACGACCGAAAAACCCGTGGTTGGCGTATCAATGGCACGCGTCACCAATTGGACCAGATCGTCATAGCTCAGCCATGTCCCCAAAGCACGCGCGCTGGTGACCTTGGCACAGGACAGAATGCGCAGATGGACCGATTCCAAGCCGCCTTTGTCCCAGTACATGCGGCCCAAATCCTCGGCAAAGCATTTGGCCAGGCCGTAAAAGCTGTCAGGGCGATGCGGGGCGTCAATGCTGATGCGGTCTTGTCGCGCATGCATGCCGACAGCATGGATGGACGAGGCATAGATGACACGGCGCACCCCGTGGCGGTAGGCAGCCTCCCACACATTATAGGCACCGACGAAATTCGGGCCCAACAACTGCTCAAACGGCGCCTCATCGGGGTGCGCACCGAAATGCACCACCATATCACCGCCTTGCATCAGATTGTGCACCTCATCGAAAACCGCCAGATCGGCGCGCTGATACCGCTCACCGGGATAAAGCTTGCCGATGTCTCCATGCAGGTCCGACGAGATCAGCTCTTCGGCCAGTTGCGTCAGCGGTTCACGAAGGTATGACCCAAGCCGCCCCGCCGCGCCGGTCAAGACAAGACGTTTCAGCTTCATTGTATCCCCCAAGCCATTCTAGATGATCGCCTTTTCCAGATAAGGGCGCCCGGCCGCAATCCGATCAAAACCAAAGGGCGACAGGTCCAGCGTTCGGTAGCCGCCATAGGTCAGCCATTCCGCCGTACCGCGCCCCATCGCCGGCGACTGCTGAAGGCCGTGGCCGGAAAATCCATTCAGAAACAGAAAGTTGCCAACCTCGGGATGTGGCCCTGCAATGGCGTTCTGATCCAGCGTGTTATAGTCGTACTGCCCCGCCCATTCGCGGATGACGCGGATCGCTTCGAACTGCGGGATGCGGGTCGCGATGGTGGGCCAGATATGGTCCTGCCAGATCTGGTGGTCCATTGTGAAGTCGTCAAAGTCGACAGCCGGGTCATGGTCGGCATGGCCCCCCGCCATGTAGGTCGTCGCGGTGTCTTGCCGGAAATGCACACCGGACGGGTCGATGGTCAGCGGCAGCGGTCGATCAAGCGGCTGTTCGGCGGTGAATATCCAGGTGAACCTCTTGCGCGGCTCGATCGGGATGTCGACCCCTGCCATACGTGCCGTGACAGCGCCACGCGTGCCGCTGGCATTCACCACCTGCCCGCAGGCGATGACCTCACCCGATTTTAGGGTGACGCTGTCGATCCGGCCGCCCTTTCGCGCCAACGCTACGACCTCGTTCGCGACATATTCGATGCCCCGTGCCCGTGCCTGTCGCCGGAACCAGTCGAACATCGTGATCCCGTCAAAATATCCTTCGTCCACCGTGTTGATGGACCCCAGCACCAGATCATCGACCTGATAGAACGGATAGGCCGCCTTGATCTGATCGGGCGTCATCAAGACCGTCCCGGCCCCGGCAGCGGTCTGCACCACGTGGCTCGCGCGCAAGGTGTCGGCAAAGGCGGGCGTATTGGCCAGATACATATAGCCAAAATTGTTGATCTTCAGCTTGGGCGCGCCGGACGCCTCGCCCATGTAGAGCGGCAGGTTCTGCACGAACTCTGCCCCGAACTGCGAGATGCGGACGTTCAATTCGGTCGAAAACTGCTGGCGAATGCAGGAATTGGTCAGCGAGGTCGCGGCAAGTTCGTAACTGGGATCGCGTTCGACCACCAGAACCGATCCGTTGAAATCAGGATTCTCGGTCAGAAACCAGGCGGTCGACGACCCCAAAATCGCGCCGCCGATGATGACCACATCATAAGACGACTTTTGTGGAGGATCGTTGCGCAACACGTTGGACATTCAACCAATCTCCCCTTTGCGGGCGGCATCCGCGACGGCAGCAATATCGGCATCGGTCAGGCCATAGATATCGCGCGCCGCACTGGCCGAGATATAGCCTAAGGCCAGATCGCGCCGGATCGCCGCTCTGTTACGCGCCGTGACTGGTCCGTAGCCCGCCCCGCCCGGAAATGCCATCATCACGCGCCGCCCATGAGGCACGAACTGCTTGCCCTTTCCCTTCATGGTGGTGCCATCGTCCTGTCCGATGGTCGTGGACTGCCCTGGGCTGCCCCCGCGCCGTCCCCGCGCGGGATGATCCACCCGGTCAAACATCGCCTGGATGTCAAACTCGTGCCCCTCGCGCGCGCCCACTTCCATGAACTGTCCGAGGCCACCGCGAAACGTGCCCGCCCCGCCACTGTCGGGCCGCAACTCCTTGCGCCAGATGATCACCGGGCCCGTCTGTTCGGTCGCCTCGACCGGCATTGTCATGACCCCAGAAGGGAAAGCCGTGGCGTTCAACCCGTCCAGTGTCGGGCGCGCGCCTGCCCCGCCGGAGTTGAAGGTCAGGACCTCAGTCCGCCGCGCATCCGGCGGGGCAGCAGCATCGGTGCGGGGCCGAAGACTGACCTGAAAATTGCACAAGGACCCGGCCCCTTCGGCCGGCACGACGCCCGGCAGGATCTGGTCAAGGGCGGCATAGATCGTGTCTGGGATCATGTGCCCGATCACATGACGCAGGGCGACCGGAGCGGGATGCACCGCATTCAGAATGCAGTTTTCGGGGGCCACCACCTCGAACGGCGCCAGCGAGGCCGCGTTGTTGGGGATCTCCGGCGCGATGGCGCATTTCAACGCATAGCAAGTATAGGCCTTGGTGTAGACCAGCGGCACGTTGATGCCTTTCTTGTCCAGACCAGATGTCCCAGTCCAGTCGCTGATGACCCGGTCACCCGAAATAGTGAGTTTGACCACAAGGTCGATGGGCCGGTCGTAGCCGTCGATCTGCATTTGCCCATGCGCCGTTTCCTGTGGCAGGGCTGCGATCCGGGCAATCGTCGCCTCGCGCGAATTCGTCAGGATAAAGTCGGATATGCCTGCAAGATCAATCAGCTGAAATTCATTCATCATGTCGATTAGGCGACGATGGCCTATCTCGTTGCAGGTCGCAAGCGCATAGACATCACCGACCAGCTGATCCGGCTCGCGCACATTGCCACGGATGATACGGATCAGCGTGGCATCGACTGTGCCCTTGGCAATCAGCTTCATGATCGGGATGTAAAGCCCTTCCTCATAAACGGAATTCGCATCCGCCCCAAAACCGCGCCCCCCGATGTCTACGATATGTGCCGTGCAGGCAAAGAACCCGACCAGCGCGCCCTTGTGGAACGACGGGGTGACAACGGTGATGTCATGCAGATGCCCCGTCCCCTCCCATGGGTCGTTGGTGATGTAGACATCGCCCTCATCAATGTTGTCGCGCCCGATGCGGCGGATAAAATGCGGCACCGCATCGGCCATTGCGTTCACATGGCCGGGCGTGCCGGTCACAGCTTGCGCCAGCATTTCGCCCTTGGTGTTATAGGCGCCCGCCGACAGATCGCCCGCCTCGCGGACCGAGGTCGAAAACGCTGTGCGCACCAACGCCTGCGCCTGTTCTTCGACGATCGAGATCAACCGGTTCCACATCACCTGATAAGCAACGGTCGAGGGCGTCATGCCGTGTCCCCCTTGGCAATCATCTCGATGCAGCCATCGGCGAGGCCCACGCATCGGCGGCTTGCGGACAGCACGATGGTCGTTTCGTCTTCTGTAATCAACGCAGGACCTGCGACTTCGGCACCTTGTCCGAAACTGCTTCTTTCATAAACAGTTGCACGGTCTTCTTGACCTTTTGCCGCATCAAAGAGCATCCTGTGCCCAGCATTTGCCGGTGAACCGGATCGCATCACGTCTTTGACACGCGCGGCCTTGGCCGCAGGGGTCGCGGCGTTCACCGCCCAGACGGTGATCTCAACCTCCATCCCATCGACCACGCGCCCAAAGAGCCGCGCATAATCGGACTGAAACCGCGCCAGAAACACCGCCGGATCAGCCTGCCGTGCGTCCACTGCGGACAGTGGGAGGGGATCTCCCAGCCTTGCCCCGCGTATCGCATATAGACCTTGAACTCCGCCGCGATGGGCGCTGTCGTATCGCAGGACCGCACGAACCGCGTGGCCTCCGCCTCCAGGTCGTGAAAGATTTGCGCAGCGATTTGAGGGGTAAAGCGGGACATCTTCATGAACACGGACCGCGTCGCTTCGAAACTGAAGGGCGCGCGCAGGAAGCCGATGGCCGACCCCACGCCCGCCCCCGGCGGGATCAGACAGCGCGCAATACCCAGCTTTTCGCACAACCGCGCCGCATGCAGGGGGGCCGCCCCGCCAAAGGCGATCATGGTATAGCCCGACAGGTCCTCGCCGTTTTCCACCGCATGAACCCGTGCGGCATTGGCCATGTTTTCATCCACCACCTCGGCCAGACCCCAGGCGGCCTCCAGGACCGGCATCGACAGCGGTCGCCCAAGCGCTGCCTCCAGCGCGCGGGCGGAAGCGTCGGAGTCCAGCGGGATCGTCCCGCCCGCAAAACCCACCGGGTCAAGTTTGCCCAGGATCAGGTCGGCATCGGTCACCGCAGGCCGCAGACCTCCCCGCCCATAGCAGGCAGGCCCAGGTTCTGAGCCCGCACTTTCCGGCCCGACACGGATCTGTTTCATCCCGTCGACATGCGCCAGCGACCCACCCCCCGCACCAATTTCCACCATATCGATGACGGGGATGGAGATTGGCATTCCCGACCCCTTCTTGAACCGGTAGCTGCGCGCCACCTCGAACACCCGTGCGGTCTTGGGCGTCTGGTCCCTGATGAGGCAGATCTTGGCGGTCGTGCCGCCCATGTCAAAGGACAGCACCTTGTCCAACCCGTGGCGCGCCGCGATGTCGGCGGCAAAAACCGCACCCCCCGCGGGTCCCGATTCCACCAACCGCACCGGAAATTCTGCGGCCGTGGCGATATCGATGATCCCGCCGCCCGAATGCATCAGAAAGACCGGGCAATCGGACCCTTCATCACGCAAACGCCCTGCAAGCCGGCGCAGATAGGACGCCATCAGCGGCTTGATATAGGCGTTCGCGACCGTGGTATTGAACCGTTCATACTCCCGCATCTGGGGGCTGACGTCGCAGGACAGTGACACCATCACCCCCTGCAGCCGGTCCGCCAGAACCGCACCAATCAGCCGTTCATGCGCGTCGTTGACATAGGAATGCAGCAACCCCACCGCGATGCTTTGATACCCTGCGTCGCGCAAGGTGTCGGCCAGACGCTCCACCTCCCCACGGTCAAGCGCAATCAGCACGTCGCCCCGTGCATCCATCCGTTCGGCAACCGTGTAGCGTCGGTTGCGCGGCAACAGGGGTTCAGGCAGGACCAGGTTCAAATCGTACTGTTCGAACCGGCTTTCGGTGCGCATTTCGATGACGTCGCGAAAACCTTGCGTGGTAATCAGCGCTGTTTTGGCGCCGCGCCGTTCGATCAGCGCATTGGTGGCCAGCGTCGTGCCATGGATGATCTGGGTGATCGCCTCTGCCGTCAGACCCGCCTTGGCGCAGACGCGGTGCATCCCATCCACGATCGCCTCTTCAGGGGCCGCTGGCGTGGTCAGTACCTTGACCGAATGGCGCGCACTGCCGACCTCCAGCACCAGATCGGTAAAGGTCCCGCCAATGTCGACGCCAAGACGGACGGACTGGACTTGCATCAACGACTCCTGACCTTCGGTCTCGTCACCTTAGGCAGGCGGCCTGCCAAAGCAAACAGACCAATTCCACCGTTCATTTCCCCGCGTCACGCAAGCGAAAGCGCTGAATCTTGCCGGTTTGGGTCTTGGGCAAGGTGTCAACAAAAACGATCCGGCGCGGGTACTTGTAAGGCGCGATCATTGCTTTCACATGATCTTGCAAGCCCTTGATCTGCATAGCGTCCGCAGCCTGCCCTGCGATCAGGACCACATGCGCCTCGACAATCTGTCCGCGCTCGTCATCCGCAGCACCGATCACAGCGCATTCCATCACCGCCGAATGCGCCAGCAGCGCCGCTTCTACCTCAGGCCCCGCGATGTTGTAGCCCGCACTGATGATCATGTCGTCGGACCGCGCGGCAAAGTGGAACCGCCCCTCGTCATCTTGCCAAAAGCTGTCGCCGGTCAGGTTCCAGCCGTTCTGCACATATTTCCGTTGCCGGTCATCGGCAAGGTAGCGGCACCCTGTCGGCCCCCGCACCGCCAGTCGACCCACATCCCCGCGCGGAACCTCAATTCCCGCCTCATCCACGATCCGCGCTTGGTAGCCCGTGACCGGCCGACCGGTACAGCCCGGTCGATGGTCGGTAAAGCGGTTGGTCAGAAAGATGTGCAGCATCTCAGTCGCACCGATCCCGTCGAGCATGGGTTTGCCCGTTTTGGCGATCCAGTCTTCATAAACCGGGGCGGGCAGCGTCTCGCCGGCACTGACCGCCGCGCGCAAGGACGACAAGTCTGCACCCTCGTCCATTGCTTTCAACATCACCCGATAAGCCGTTGGTGCAGTGAAACAAATCGTGGCGCGATATTCCTGGATCAGGGCAATCATGTTGGGCGGGCTCGCCTGTTCCAGCAGTGCCGCCGCAGCCCCGAACCGCAAGGGAAAGATCGCCAACCCACCAAGCCCGAATGTAAAAGCCAGCGGCGGAGACCCCACAAACACATCGTTGGGCGTGACACCCAGAACTTCAGCCGCATAGCCATCCGCGATGATCAGAAGGTCGCGGTGAAAATGCATCGTGGCTTTCGGCTCGCCAGTGGTGCCTGAGGTGAAGCCCAGCAACGCCACATCGTCCCGTCCCACAGTCGGCGCCTGAAACCGCACCGATTTGCGCAAGGCGACGCGGTCAAGCTCGGCATCGTGGTTGGCGGTGCCGTCAAACCCGACGACCGTTGTCAGAAAGGCCGACCCCTTGGCCGCAGACACAAGATCTTCCATCAGGCGCGTATCGCATAAGGCGTGGCTGACCTCTGCCTTGTCGATGATCTTGGTCAGCTCGCCCGGCCGGAGCATCGGCATGGTATTCACGACCACCGCCCCCGCCTTGGTCGCGCCCAGCCATGCAGCGACCATCGCGGGGTTGTTCGCCGACCGGATCAGCACACGATTTCCGGGCTTTACGCCATAATCTTCGACCAGTGCATGCGCGATCCGATTGGTCCAGTCAGACAGTTCCTTGTAGGTCCGCTGCCGCCCGTTGCCGATCAGCGCCGTGTGGTCGCCGAACCCGCGTGCCACCATCGCGTCGGTCAATTCCACCGCCGCGTTCAGCATCGGCGGATACGAAAAGGCGCTGGTGTCAATCTCTGGCCATTGGTCCGCCGGCGGCAGGTTGTCGCGCGCAAAGGTGTCGACATGGCCCGATGGTCCCAATTGCATCATGCCTCCTCCGGCACCACGGCCGTTGCCTCGATTTCCACGCGGGCACGGTCTTCGACCAGGGCGACCACCTGGACAAGCGCCATGGCAGGGTAATGGCGCCCGATCACAGCCTTATATACCCGCCCTAATTCCTTGAGGTTGCTCAGATACTCCGCTTTTGACGTCACATACCAGGTCAGCCGCACGATATGGTCGGGCCTGGCCCCACCTTCCGCCAGAACGGCCACGATGTTGCGCAGTGTCTGTTCGACCTGGCCCACGAAATCATCTGTCTCGAACTCGCAATCCCCGCTCCAGCCGACCATGCCACCGGTAAAGATCATGCGGCCCCTTGCGGCCATCCCGTTGGAATACCCGATGGCTGGTTTCCAGCCCCGAGGGTGCAGGACATCATGCATCTGTCGCCTCCGTATAGACCATGATCTGCGCCCTCATCTTGTCGGTCCATGGACGGGGTCGTCCGTCTGATCCAACCCAGACCAGCACCAGCCGGGCGGTGACGCGCTTATTCGCATCCGCCCACGCCTCAACGGTGAACGCCACCGAAGTGCGGCCCATTTTTGTCACCGAAAGCCGCCAATCCAGTACGTCGCCCAACCGGCTCGACGCGTGAAAGTCCGTGTCCACCCGCGCGGTCGGCACACCCTCGCCTGCCTGCATCATCGCGGCAAAGCTGTGGCCGACGACCTCGCGAAAGAAATTTTCCACCACCGAATTCGTCATCTCGAAATAGCGCGGATAGAACACGATCCCCGCCGGATCGCAGTGGTTGAACTCAATGGGGATCGTGCGCGTATAGATCACAATATGGCCCTCGCGATGACGATCCGTTGGACGTCAGATGCCCCCTCATAGATGCGCAGCGCGCGGATCTCGCGGTATAGGCTTTCCACCACCGACCCTGCGCGCACGCCCTCGCCACCATGCAGCTGCACCGCCATGTCGATGACCTCTTGCGCGGCTTCGGTGGCGTAAAGCTTCGCCATCGCGGCCTCACGGCTGACCCGCGCGGCACCCTGATCCTTGACCCAGGCGGCGCGGTAGACCAATAGCGCCGCCGCGTCGATCTTCAGCGCCATGTCCGCAAGATGGCCCTGCACCATCTGCATTTCGGCCAGCGCCACCCCTTGAACCCGCCGCGCCCTGACCCGCTCCAAAGCCTCGTCCAGCGCACGGCGCGCAAAGCCCAGCGCCGCCGCGCCAACGGTCGAGCGAAACACATCCAGCACCGACATGGCGATCTTGAACCCCGCGCCTGCAGCGCCGATCAGCGCGCCCTCGGGTAGATGCACGTCGCGCAAGGACAACCGTGCCAAGGGGTGCGGCGCCATCATCTCCAGCCGCTCTTCCACGACCAGGCCCGCCACATCCGCAGGCATCAGGAACGCCGACAACCCCTTTGCCCCCGGCGCCTCGCCGGTCCGGGCAAAGACTACATAGATATCGGCAATCCCGCCGTTGGAAATCCAGGTTTTCTCGCCGTTCAAAACCCAGCCGCCTTGCACCCGTTCCGCCGTCGTCGCTGTCGCCGCCACATCCGATCCGGAGGCTGGTTCCGTCAGCGCAAACCCCGCGATCGCCGTCCCCGCCCGCGTCCGGTCCAGCCATGCCCGCTGCTCCACTGTCCCGAACAGCGACACCGCCCCCATCCCCAGGCCCTGCATCGCAAAGGCAAAATCCGCCAACCCGTCATGACGTGCCAGCGTCTCGCGGATCAGGCAAAGGGTCCGCACATCCAGCACACCGCCCGAATGGCGCAACCAGCCCCCATCGCCCAGCGCTATGACCAGCGCCTTACAAGCGGCGTCAACGTCATGGTGATCGACCGGCAAATGGTCCGCGCACCACACCTCCAGGGCGGCCGCAAGTTCGCGGTGCCGAGGCTCAAAAAATGGCCAGTCGAGAAAGGTTTGATCCGCCACCGCTTCTTCTCTTCACAAATATCCCGCAGGGGTCCGGGGGCGCGAAGCCCCCGGCGCTCAGTCGCCTTGAAAGACCGGCTTTTCCTTTGCCACAAACGCCCGGTAGGCGCGCTCAAAGTCTTTGGTCTGCATGCAGATCGCCTGGGCCTGAGCCTCAGCCTCGATCGCGGCCATCAGGCCCATGTCCCATTCCTGCACCAGCTGCGTCTTGGTCACGGAATGCGCAAAGGTCGGCCCCGCCGCCAGCCGCTGGGCCAGCGCCAGCGCCTCGTCCTCAAGGCGATCGGACTCGTGCAACGCGTTCCAGAACCCCCAGCGCTCACCCTCCACCGCCGTCATCACGCGGCCCGTATACAAAAGCTCCGCCGCGCGACCCTGTCCGATGATGCGCGGCAGCATGGCACACGCCCCCATGTCACATCCCGCAAGCCCCACGCGGGTGAACAGGAACGCAGCCTTCGCCTCCGGTGTCGCCAGCCGCAGGTCCGCCGCCATGGCGAGGATCGCCCCCGCCCCCACCGCCACCCCATCCACTGCCGCGATCACCGGCTTGCCACAGCTGAGCATCGCCTTGACGAGGTCCCCGGTCAGACGGGTAAAGGCCAGCAACTCTGCCATCGGCAGCCCAATCAGCGGCCCGATGATGTCATGCACATCGCCACCGGACGAGAAGTTCCCCCCGTTCGACGCAAAGACGACGACATCCACATCTGACGCCTCTGCCAGCGCGCGAAAGCAATCACGCAACTCGCCATAGCTTGCAAAGGTCAGGGGGTTCTTGCGCTCCGGGCGGTTGAGACGGATCAGCGCCACCCGACCGTGCATCTGCCAGATAAAGTGCTGCGGCTGCAGCTCTGCCATGCTGATCATCGCGCACCCATGCGTTTCAAGATTTCTGTCATCGTCTCCAGATCGGCCTCACTGATGCCCGAAAACAGCTTTGACACCTCTCCCTCATGCCCGGCGGCCAGCCCTTCGAACTCGGTCAGCCCCTCGGGCGTCAGCGCCACGAACACCGTGCGCCGGTCCTCTTCGGACGGGGTGCGGCGCACCAACCCGTCCGCCTCCAGCCGGTCCACCACCGTGGTCGCATTGCCGTTGGACACCAGCAGCATCCGGCTCAGCTCTGACATCGTCACCCCGCCCTGCCGCCGCCACAGCGCCGCCATCACGTCGAACCGGGGCAGCGTCGTGGCATGCCTGACCCGCAGATGTTCGCGCAGATGGCTTTCCGCCACACGGGTCACGCCCAACAGCCTGATCCACATCTTCAAGCGTCGCTTGGACAGCTCGCTCACACTTCGCCCCCCGAGATGGAGATCGCCTGCCCATTGACCCCTTCCGACCCCGGCCCGCACAGCCAGAGCGCGGCCGCCGTCACCTCGGCTGGCTGGATCAGTCGGCCTTGCGGATTTATTGCTTCCAGGGCCGCGCGGGCGTCGGTCAGGCTGCGCCCGGTCTTTTGCGCGATCACAGCGACCGACCGGTCCGTCATCGGCGTGTCGAGAAACCCCGGGCAAAGGGCATTCACTGTCACCTGCCCCTTCGCCAATTCCAGCGCCAGTGACCGCGTCAGGCCCACGACCCCGTGCTTGGCAGCCGCATAAGGCGCAATCTTGGCATATCCCTTCAGCCCCGCTGTCGACGCGACCGAAATCAGCCGCCCCCAGCCCGGCATCTGCCCGAGCCCCGCCTGCAGGGTCAGAAACACCCCCGTCAAGTTCACCGCGATCATCGCGTTCCACTGATCCAGCGTGGTGCGGGCAAAGGGCGCAGAATCCGCCGCCCCTGCATTGGCGATCACGATGTCGCACGGCCCGGCCTCGATGAACATTGCCGTGACCGATGCGGCATCCGTCACATCCGCTACCACGACCTGTGCGCCTGTGACAGCCGCCACCGCCTCCAGCGCGTCGCGCCTGCGCCCGGCGATCACCACCCCGGCGCCTGCCTGCGCAAAGCCGCGTGCTAGGTCGGCCCCTGCCCCGGACCCTCCGCCCGTGATCAGGACGCGGTGTCCGTCAAGCACGGATCACCTCACCCGCCTTGGTCGCCAGCCGCACGGCCTGATCACGACCTGCGAGGTAAGGCAGCGGCCAGTCCGTCGCCTCATCGCCGGTCGCAACCGCCGCATGGAGTGTCCAGTAAGGGTCTGCCAGATGTGGCCGTGCCAGGCAGACAAGATCAGCCCGCCCCGCCAGCAGGATCTGGTTCACCTGATCAGCCTCGGTGATGTTGCCAACCGCCATCGTGGCCAACCCTGCCTCGTTGCGGATACGATCGCTGAAGGGAGTTTGGAACATCCGCCCGTAGATCGGTTTGGCCTCGGTCGAGGTCTGCCCGGCACTGACGTCGATGATGTCCGCCCCGGCCCCGGCAAAGGCCCGGGCAATCTCCACCGCTTCGGACCCTGTCACCCCGTCGGCGCCCAGCCAGTCTGATGCTGAAATTCGCACCGACATCGGCTTGTGCGCAGGCCAGACCGCACGCATCGCGGCAAAGACCTCCAACGGAAAGCGCATCCGGTTGTCGAGCGATCCGCCATAGGCATCGGTGCGGATATTGGACACCGGGCTGATGAAGCTGGAGATCAGATAGCCATGTGCGGCATGCAGTTCGATCATGTCGAACCCCGCACGATCCGCCATCCGCACGGCAGAGACGAACTCGTCCCGCACCCGGTCCATATCGGCCCGCTCCATCGCCCTTGGCAGCTGGTTCTGCGGCGACCACGGCACGGCGCTCGCGCTCATCACCGGCCAGTTGCCTTGCGGCAGGGGTGCGTTGTCCTCTTCCCAGCCGACCCGCGTCGATCCCTTGCGCCCGGAATGCCCGATCTGGCAGCAGATCTTGGCGCTTGTCTCGGCATGCACAAACCCCACCAGCCGGGTCCAGGCCGCCTCATGCGCTGGGGCATACAGACCCGGACAGCCCGGCGTGATCCGACCCTGGGCACTGACGCAAGTCATTTCGGTATAGACAAGGCCCGCGCCACCCTTGGCCCGTTCGGCATAGTGGACGAAATGCCAATCCGTCGGGCAGCCACCTTCGGCCTTGTATTGCGCCATCGGGCTGACCACGACCCGGTTTGCCAGCCGCATATCCCGCAAGGTCAGGGGCGCGAACATCGGTCGACGCCCCTCATTTCCACCCGCCTGCCGCTGGAACCACGCCTCTGCGTCGGCCAGCCATTCCGGATCGCGCAGGCGCAGGTTTTCATGCGAAATCCGTTGACTGCGGGTCAGCAGCGAATAGGCGAACTGGACGGGCGGCATGTCCAGATACCGCTCCACCTCTTCGAACCACTCCAGCGAATTGCGCGCGGCCGATTGCGTGCGCAGAACCTCGACCCGACGCTCATCCTGATAGCGGCGGAAGGCCCCTTCCAGCGTCGGTTCGGACTGCAGATAATCGGCCAGCGCAATCGCGCTGTCGACGGCAAGCCGTGTCCCAGACCCGATCGAGAAATGGCTGGTGGCCGCCGCATCGCCCATCAGCACGACGTTTTCATGATACCATTGCTCACAGATCAGGCGCGGAAACTGAATCCACACTGCCGATCCGCGCAGATGCGAGGCGTTGGAGATCAGCGCATGACTATCCAGATGGGCCGCAAAAATGCGCCGGCAGGTTTCCACCGTGTCCTCTTTGGACATGTCGGCAAAGCCCCATCGGTCCCAGGTGTCGGGGGCCATTTCGACGATGAAGGTCGCGGTCTTGTCGTCGAACTGGTAGGCATGCGCCCAGACCCAGCCATGAGGCGTCTTTTCGAAGATGAAGGTGAACGCGTCGTCGAACTTGGCCTCTGTACCCAGCCAGACGAACTTGCATTTGCGGGTGTCGATTTCGGGGCGAAAAGTGTCGGCATATTCGCGCCGGATCCCGGAATTGAGGCCATCGCACGCCACCACCAGATCGTGTTCGGCGCGGTATTCCTCGGCCGTCTTGAACTCCGTCTCGAATTGCAGCTCCACCCCCAGTTCGCGGGCCCGGGCCTGCAGCAGGATCAGCAGCTTTTTCCGCCCGATCCCGGCAAAACCGTGTCCGCCCGAAACCGTGCGCACGCCGTTATGGACAACCGCGATATCGTCCCAATACGAAAATTCCGCACGGATCGCGTCCGTGCTGACAGGGTCGTTCCGCTGCATCTTGGCAAGCGCATCATCCGACAGCACCACGCCCCAGCCAAAGGTGTCATTCGCGCGGTTACGCTCCAGCACCGTTACCCGGTGTGCCGCGTCCCGCAGCTTCATCGAGATCGCAAAGTAAAGACCGGCAGGACCGCCCCCCAGGCAGAGAATATTCATCCATGGCTCCCGTATTTGCATCAGCGTGACATCGGGACAAAACAATTTCAAGTTTAAAATTTATGGCTTGAAATTATGCGCGTTCGGCGCAAGATGTACGCATGGAAATCCTTTTGGTTGATCATTTTGCGGCCTGGTCCCGTTTAACGCTTAATCGCCCCGACGCGACGAACGCGCTGAACACTGAACTTTTGGCGGCTGTCGCCGCAACGCTGGACTGGCTTGCATTGAACCAGTCTTGCCACGCTGTGGTCATCTGTGGTGCGGCGGGCAACTTTGCGGCAGGCGCGGATATCAACGAAATCGAAGGCAAGACCCGCGACCAGGCGATCCACGATCCGCGCAATGCGGCCTGGTCGTCGATCCGTGCCTTTCCCAAACCCCTGATTGCGGCGGTGGACGGGTTCGCACTCGGTGGTGGTCTGGAACTGGCGCTGATGGCCGATTTGCTGGTGGTCGGCGGCACCGCAAGGCTGGGCCTGCCCGAAGGCAACCTTGGCCTGATCCCCGGTGCGGGCGGCGGCCAGCGGCTGATGGCGCGGATCGGTCCGGCGCGGGCGGCGCGCATGGTCCTGACAGGGGAAATTATCGATGCGGCCCAGGCCGAAGCCTGGGGGCTCAGCGCCTACCGCGTGCCGGGTTCCGCTGTTGACGAGGCGGAAAGCCTGGCCGCGCGCCTGGCTGCACGCGCGCCCCTCGCGCTTAATGCCGCCAAACGGGCATTGGTGAACGGGGCCGAGGCGCGGTTGGCTTTCAAGGACGAACGTGCCGGGTTCGAGGCGCTGCTCGATAGCGCCGACAAAGCCGAAGGCATCCGCGCCTACCGCGAACGCCGCAAGCCCGAGTTCAGGGGTCAATGACAACCATTGCTGTGATCGGCCTTGGCGCAATGGGGCTTGGGATCACGCAAGTCTATGCAGCTGCAGGGTTTTCGGTCCTGGCGACCGATGCCAGCGAGGGCGCCCGTGCCAGTGCCCCGGCCCGACTGTCCGAAACTCTGACCCATCGGGTGAACGCCGGCAAGATGACGCTTGCCGATCAGGCAGCAACCCTCGCCCGGGTCGCTATCGTGCCCGAACTGGCCGATCTGGCCACCGCCGACCTTGTGATCGAGGCGATCATCGAGGCGAGGGACGCAAAAACCGCACTGCTTGGCCAGTTGGAAACCATCGTGTCGCCGCGCGCCGTGCTGGCGACCAACACGTCATCCTTGGGCGTCGGGGATCTTGGCGCCGGGCTGAAGTATCCCGAACGCCTGATCGGCCTGCATTTCTTCAATCCGCCCGCAGCCATGCGACTGGTGGAACTGGTCAGCCATCCGAACACCGATCCCGCGGCGGCGGCGCTGGCACGCCAGATCACCGAGGCCGCCGGAAAGACGGTCGTTGCCTGCGCAGACAGCCCAGGTTTCATCGTCAACCGCTGTGCGAGGCCCTATTACGGCGAGGCCTTGGCGATGCTGGAAGAAGGGCGCAGTGCCGCTGATATCGACGGTGCAATGCTGGCCGCAGGATACCGGCTGGGGCCGTTCGCGCTGATCGACCTGATCGGCAGCGACATCAATCTGGCCGCGACCGAAGTCATCTATCAGGCCTTTGACCAGCACCCGCGCTATTACCCCTTTGCCGCCCTGCGCCGCCAGGTGCTGGCGGGCCACCTCGGCCGCAAGTCGGGGACCGGGTTTCTGTTCCCCAGCCCCGCAAACCCGGCCCCCGCCGATGCCAACACGATTGTGCTGCGCATCGAGGCGACGCTGGTGAATGAGGCGGCGTGGTTGTTGGCATCAGGTGGCCCACCCACGTCTGACATCGACATGGCGATCAGATTGGGTCTGAACTTTCCGCGCGGACCCTTTGAAATGCTTGAACATCACGAGCGCACGCGCATCCGCCAGACCCTGGCCGACCTCGCGCTGGCCGCCCCGCCGGCCCTGGCCGGACGGTACGATCCAGCACCTCTGCTGACTGCCGACTGACGGCGCTCAGGCCACGGGCATCCGCGCCTCGACCATTCCCGCATACCAGCTTGCGCCGTACGGGATGGCGTTGTCATCAAAGGTATAGGCCGGGTGGTGGACATTGGCGCTATTGCCGTTGCCCAGAAAGATATAGGCCCCAGGCCTTTCGTTCAGCATGAAGCTGAAATCTTCCGCCCCCATGCTGGGCGGATACATCGGATCGACCTTGCCCGACACTGCGCGTGCGACCTCCACCGCATATTCGGTGTTGGCATCGGCATTGACGGTTGCGGGATAGTTGCGGGTGTAGACCAATGTGGCCTCGCCACCAAAAGCACGTGCAACGCCGGTCACGATTTCGCCAATCCGCCGTTCCGTCTGATCCTGAACCTTGGGGTCCATCGTGCGCACAGTGCCTGACATCTTGACGACCTGCGGGATGACGTTGCGAGCGGTGCTGTCGGTTTCAACGGTGCAGACCGACACCACCACACAAGCCAGCGGGTCGACATTTCGCGATGCGATGGTTTGCAGGGCCACGATGATCTGGGCGGCCACCATTGTGGTGTCGATGCAGTCATGCGGGTTGGCCGCATGACCGCCCTTGCCGGTGATGGTGATGTCGATGTGATCGGCGGCGGCCATCGTGGCCCCCGGACGGATCGCGAACTCACCCACCGGCAGACCCGGCCAGTTGTGCATCCCGTAAACCTCGTTGATGCCCCAGCGCGTCATCATGCCGTCGGCCACCATCTCGCGGCCGCCACCACCGCCCTCTTCGGCGGGTTGAAAGATGACCACGGCGGTACCGTCGAAATTCCGCGTCTCAGCCAGATACTTTGCCGCGCCCAGCAGCATCGCGGTATGTCCGTCATGCCCGCAGGCATGCATCTTGCCGGGCGCGGTGGAGGCGAAGGGCAGCCCGGTCACCTCGGTGATGGGCAGCGCGTCCATGTCAGCGCGCAGGCCGATGACGCGACCCTTGTTGTCGGTGCGTCCCTTGATTACACCGACGACCCCGGTGCGCCCGATGCCCGTCGTCACCTCATCGCAGCCAAACGACCGCAGCAGTTCAGCCACCCGCGCCGAGGTCCGATGGGTGTCGAACAAAAGCTCCGGATGGGCGTGGAAATCCTGCCGCCACGCGGTGATTTCGGGCAGCATTTCGGCAAAGCGGTTCTTGACGGGCATGGGACGTCTCCTTTGCCTGTCAGCCTGAGCCAACGGCGTGCGACCTGCAAGCCCTGCCCTGCCGACCGTTCAGCGAAACCGACGCGCCGCCTCCAGCGCAAGGCCGGTCCCGACCGATCCCAGCATGTCCCCCGTGGCCACCGGCACCCCCGGCAGCACCGCAGCTACCACCTGCCGCAAGGCAGGCAAGCCGGCGGACCCGCCGGTCAGAAAGACCGTGCCGATCCGGTCCGACGACAGGCCTGCCTGCATCAGAACACCCGTCAGCATGCCCGATATCCGCGCCAGTGCATGTGCTATCGACGCCTCGAACCCGTCCCGCCGGACCAGAGGATTAGGCCCTCCCGTCAACGCCGATATCTGCAACCGCGCGACATCGTGTTCGGACAGGCCGATCTTGGCCGCCTCCACCGCCATCGCCAGCGCATGCCCTTTCCGCGCGGCCACGACATTGATCATGCGGGCGATCAGGTCGGGTCTGTCGGACATCTGCGCCAGCGCCTTGAAATCACTGGCCGTCCTGCTGGAATAAAGCATGTTGATGCGGTGCCACGTCGCAAGGTCGAGATAGTAGTGCTTGGGCATCACCGCCTTGCCCTGACCCGTGGTTGATCCGAACCCCAGATGTGGCATCACCTCGGCCAGCGACAAAAGCCGGTCGAAATCAGTGCCCCCCACGCGAATACCGTCATTGGCCAGGATATCGGCGCTGCGATCCGCCGCCCGGGCTTGTGCGGGCCCCACGCGCACAATGGAAAAGTCCGACGTGCCGCCACCGATATCGACGATCAGCACCAGTTCTTCATGCGAAATGCCCTGTTCATAGTGCAGCGCCGCCGCGATCGGTTCATACTGAAAGGCCACTTCGCGGAACCCTTGGGCGCGGGCAATGTCTTCCAGCACATCCTGCGCCGCGCGGTCGCCCGCCGGGTCGCCATCCACGAAATGCACCGGACGACCCAGCACGGCTTGGGTCACCCCGCCCCCGGTTTCGGCATCCAGACAATGGCGCAGGTGCCCAAAGTACCGCGCCACGATGTCGCGAAAGGACAGCACCCGCGCGCCCACCCGGGTTTTTTCGTGGATCAGCGACGACCCGAGCGTGCTTTTCAGCCCCCGCATCAGCCGCCCGTCATCGCCCCGGATATAGGCCGCAACGGCCGCGCGACCGAATTCTGCCATGCCTGTGTCGGCATCGAAGAAAACCGCCGACGGCAACGTCACCGACCCATCTTCCAAGGGGACAAGGCGTGCGCCGGCCGCATCGAAGACCGCAATGGTGGTATTCGATGTGCCAAAGTCGATGCCGCACAACGTGGGCGGATTGCGGGTCAAGGCCATGTGCGTCCCTTGCAAAGTGGCAGGACCGCGCGGCTAACGCGCCCGTCTTGTCATGTAAAGGCTTTGCGCCAAGGAACCCGCCCGGATCACCGTCGTTGCCGCATGAAGTGCACAGGCGAGGGCCGTGCGTGATGCTGTCGACACCGCGCCCATAAGCGACCTCTGACAGGCCCGGCGCCGTTCGCAGCCGGTCTTAGGTCAATGTGTCCACCAGCCGTCGCATGAAGGCATGACCTGCCTCGAACTGGGCGATCTCGATGAATTCATCGGGTTGATGCGCCTGCGCAATGGACCCCGGGCCACAGACCACGGCCGAATAGCCAACGGCCTGAAAATGCCCGGCCTCGGTGCCGTAGCTGACAACACCTGTTGCATTGTCGCCGGTCAGTGCGCGCGCCAACGCCTCGGCCTCACCCGCCGTTTCCGGCATCAAAGGCGGCACACCAAAGAACCGTTCCAGCAGAACGCCAGCCTCAGGCCGCTGCAGTTTCAACGCCGCGTCAAGCCGCATCGCCTCGGCCTCGATCGACGCCGCCCGTCCTTCCAGATCATCATCGGGCGGCACCCGGGTCTCGATCGCGAATCTGCAATCGGCCGCCGTGATGTTATGCGCCGTCCCGCCCGCTATCATGCCAACATGCATCGTGGTGAAAGGCGGGTCGAACATGGCGGCGACCGGGCCCGGGGGCACCGCCTGGATCGCTGCGTTCTGGTCGTTTACCCACGAGATCAGCCGCGCGCCTTCCATGATGGCGCTGACCCCGTAGGGCAGCAGGCTCGAATGCACCTCGAACCCCTTCACATGCACATGAAACCCGGTGCCGCCCTTGTGCCCGGTGATCACCTTCATGTCCGACGGCTCGCCGATCAGCGCGATCTTGCCCACGGGGAAAATCTGCTTCAATGCCTCGATCATCGGCGGCGTGCCGGTGCATCCAAGTTCCTCGTCATAGCTCAGTGCCAGTTGCACGGGCCGCCGCACCGCCTTGCCATGC
>JBKJVF010000157.1:0-16602 GCA_046589965.1 Paracoccaceae bacterium | reverse complement strand
GTCTGCCGGGGGCGTTCACCGGTCCCTGCACGACCGCGCATATCCCGTCTTTCATCCGCACCGCCGAACGGTTCCGCACCAAGGGTGTGGAGGAAATCATCTGCATTTCCGTCAACGACCCATTTGTGTTGAAAGCCTGGGGTGAGGCGACGGGCGCGACCAAGGCCGGCATCACCCATATGGGCGATGCCGAAGGCAAGCTGACGCACGCCCTGGGGATGGAGTTCACCGCCCCGCATCTGGGCCTGATCGGGCGGTCAAACCGCTATGCGCTGGTGCTGGAAAACGGCGTGATTACACAAGCCAACATCGACAATCCGGGTGAGTGCAACATCTCCACCGGCGAGGCGCTGCTGGAAAAGCTTTAGCTTTTCAGCGCCTTGATTTGGCAAAGTGACATGATCGGGGCGGCAAGGTCACGCTGGACCTCTGCCGCCCCGGCAAAGATGTCCAGCCGGGCAGCCAGTTTCAGGTCGAGTGCCGACAGCCCATCGCAGTCATGCGTCGACAGCGTGACATCCACAACGTTATAGACGTTGCGCCATTCGGGATGATGGTTCATCGCCTCCGCCGACAGCGCGGCGCGCGACATGAAGCCCCAGGCTTCGGAAAAATTGCGGAACTTCCACACCTTGCGGATGGCGTCGCGCCCATCCACTGCACCCCAGCCTGCCTCGCCCAACGCGGGAAGGGCGGCGCTGCGCTCGCTTTCGGTCAGTAGGTCTGCCACGGCATGTCCTTTCAGGTCAGTCTTCGGCATCGACCCGCCGGAACGGGCCATAAGCGCTTAAAAGTTCGATCTCTTCGTCTACTGCGCGTCTTTCGGCATCAAGATAGCGCGCCACCGCCGCACGGAACCCTGGATCGGCGATCCAGTGCAATGAATGGACCGGCACCGGCAAATAGCCCCGCGCCAGCTTGTGTTCGCCCTGCGCACCCGCCTCGACACGTTTCAACCCGTGCCGGATCGCCCAGTCGATGGCCTGATAATAGCACAGTTCGAAATGCAGGCAGGGATGTTCTTCGGTGCAGCCCCAATATCGCCCGTACAGCGTTTCGCGCCCGATGAAGTTCAGTGCCCCGGCGACCGGTTTGCCATCACGGAATGCCAGTACCATCAGGACGTCGTCGCGCATCGTCGTATGGAACAGATCGAACGCCTGACGCGTCAGGTAGGGCGTGCCCCATTTACGGTTGCCGGTGTCTTGGTAGAACCGCCAGAACGCATCCCAATGCGCGGGCTCGATTGCATCGCCCGTCAGCGTGCGGATATCCACCGGTTCTTGGGCTGTTTCCCGTTCCTTGCGAATGTTCTTGCGCTTGCGCGACGACAGGTCGGCCAGAAAGTCGTCAAAACTCGCATAGCCGTTGTTCACCCAGTGAAACTGTTGCGTCACGCGGTGCAAAAGCCCGTGCTGACCCGCCAGCGCATCGGCCTCTTCTTCGGTGCAGAACGTGATGTGAAGCGACGACAGGCCGTTCTGTTCGGCGATCGCGATGGCGCCTTGGACGAGTTCATTCCGTCCCTGACCGAGAAACCTGACGCCGGTTGCGGGTGTGAAAGGCACCGCGATCTGCAGTTTGGGATAGTAGCGCCCCCCCGCCCGTTCATAGCCATCCGCCCAGCCGTGGTCGAAGATGTATTCGCCCTGACTATGCGATTTCACATACATCGGCGTGGCCCCTATGACCTTGCCGCTGTCTTGCAGCACCAGTGGCCGCGTTTGCCAACCGGTGCCCTTGCCGGTGCTGCCCGACGCATCCAGCGCATTCAGAAACCGATGCGTCGTAAAGGGGTCCAGCGGGCGACCGGTCCCCGGCGTCAGGCCATCCCAGTCCTTTGCCGCCACCTCTGCCATGCCGTTGAGAAGGGTCAGGTCTGCCATGAACTCGCTTCAAAAACTGGATCGGGGCCGCTGTCAAACGCCACCATAAGGCGGGTGCGCCATGCCCGTACAACTGGCTCGCGGCACTGCCGCGTCAAGCCGGGATCGCGGCCGCGTAGCCCTCGAAGGTGATGTTTTGCGCGATCTTGCGCGCCTTGGCCTCTTCTTCGCGCGACCGGATGGTCCAGCACAGGATCGCGGCCCCCTGTCGTTTCAACTCCGCCACGCGCACCCGCCCAAGATCGCTAGCCTTGTGTGAGATGAAACTGGACCCGGTGCGCTCATAGTCCGGAATGTCGCGCAGGCGGGCGCAGACATCCGGGGGGATCGACACATTGTTGGCGGGATCATAATCCTCGGTCGTGAGGCCGCGCGGAATGCGGGGAATGAACCTGGCCATATCGGCCACGGCATGTGGATTGAAGGACATCACCGCCGCAGGCCCCGGGTACCCCGTCAGTAGCACCGCCACGGCACTGGCCAGTTGCCCATCCGTCGGGCGCATGTCGTCAAGGCGGTCCTTCATCTCGATCAGCACCGGCACGCGCCCCGCAACCAGCGCCAGAACCTGCGCCAGCGTCGGGATCCTGTCGTCACTGTTGCGCAAGGCAATCCGGCCCAGCTCCACCGCGGTCAGATCGACCACGCGACCGCTTTGCCCGGTCAAACGGTCAAGGTTGTCATCGTGGAAGACCATCGCATGCCCGTCGGCCGTCAGCTGCACATCCAGCTCGATGCCATAGCCGGCATCGACTGCCGCCTTGAAGGCCGACAACGCGTTTTCGGGGCGTCCACGTGGCGCGTCGTGGTAGCCGCGATGGGCGAAAGGAGTGGTCAGGAAGGCCTGCGGCAGTTGCGCGACCATCACGAAATCTCGAAGATTGCCTCGATCTCAACGGCGACGCCCAAGGGGAGCGACGCCGCACTGACCGCCGACCGGGCATGACGTCCTGCATCGCCCATCACTGCCACCAGAAAGTCTGACGCGCCATTGATCACCTTGGGTTGATCAGTGAAATCAGGCGTGGAATTCACGAAACCGGTCAGCTTCACAGCCCGGACGACCCGCCCGAAATCACCTCCACAGGCGTTGCGCAACTGCGCCAACAGGCTGATCGCGCAGGTTTTTGCGGCCAGCGCGCCTTGCGCCACATCCATATCTGCCCCGAGCCGCCCCTTGATCAGACCGTCTGCGGTCTGGCTGATCTGCCCCGAGATGTAGACATGGGTTCCAGTCACCACAAAGGGCACGTAATTCGCGGCCGGTGCGGGTGCCGCTGGCAACATGATCCCAAGCTCAGACAGGCGCGTATCGATGGCGTGCATGGTATTCTCCTGATTTTTCCCGGACCCTAGCGGTGCATGGCCGGTCCGGCAAGCACACCACCATGCGGGCGCCAATAATCTGGACAAGACCATGGGGTTGATGGCCGAATTCTGCCAAAGTGATCCCGCCAGCACGAATCTGCGTTGTGTTGGTAGGTTGCGCTTAATATCCCTTGCGCTAATTCCACGGGGTGCGACCTTCGGCCCCCCAGTATGGACATTATCGATGCGTCTTTGTGACCTTTGGCCCCTGCAGCCCGTCCGACTTGAGGGCCGTTCCCGTCTTTTGCGGGTTCTGCCGCTTGTGGCGCTGATGGGGTGTGCGACGGCTCCAGCCCCGCAGGGCATCAATGATCCGCTCGAACAGGTCAATCGGGGCGTGCACGGGGTCAACCTGGCGCTGGACCGTGCCATCGTCGGACCCGGATCGAATGCCTACGGGACAGTCGTGCCAGAACCTGTGCGGCGCGTCGTGGGCAATGTGGCCGGCACATTGGACCTGCCGGGGGACATCGTGAACGACGTCCTGCAGGCCAATCCTGAAGATGCGGGCATCAACGCCCTGCGTCTTGCGGCCAACCTGACGATGGGCGTGTTTGGCATTTTTGACGCGGCAACCGCCCTTGGACTGCCGCAACGCCCGACCGATTTCGGCGAAACGCTGCATGTCTGGGGCGCTGGCGAGGGCGCTTATCTGGAACTGCCCGTGTTCGGTCCGTCGACCACGCGCGATGCTGTGGGTCTGGTTGTCGACACCGTCGCCAATCCGGTCCGCGTGCTGACCGAAGGCCGCGAGGCCCGCGCCGCCACCGCCGCGGGCATCTTTGCACGACTTGGTGACCGCTATCGCTATTCAGATACGGTAGAATCGATCCTATATGAAAGCGCGGACAGCTATCAGCAGGCGCGCCTTCTTTACCTGCAGAACCGCAGGTTCGAACTTGGCCAGACTGCGGATGGCGCCGGAGATGATGATTTTGTCGACCCTTATGAGGACCCCTATGCCCAGTAGCCCCCAGCCCCTGACCCGTCGCCAGTTTGCCCTGACCGCCATGGCAGCGTCGGCAGCCCTTGGGATGCCGCGCGCCGCCTCGGCGCTCACGGTTGACCAAGCACGCGAACTGGTTGGGCGCGCGGTCGACACAGTCAACGGCATCATCAGTTCCGGAAAATCCGAATCCGCGATGATCCGCGATTTCGAGGCGATGTTCGTGAAGTTCGCCGATGTTGCGGTGATCGCACGTTCGGCCTTGGGACCATCGGCCCGCACCGCGTCGGCAGGTCAGATGAAGACCTTTACCAAGGCGTTCCAAAGCTACATCAGCCGCAAGTATGGCCGCCGTTTCCGCGAATTCATCGGCGGCAAGATCGAAGTGACCGATGCGCGCCCCCTCAAGAGCTATTTCGAGGTGATCTCGGTCGCCTATCTGCAGGGCGAGGCGCCATTCGACGTGCGCTGGCATGTCTCGGACAAATCGGGAAAGAACAAGTTCTTCAACCTGATCATCGAAGGCGTGAACATGCTTGCCTCGGAACGCGCGGAAATCGGCGCGCTTCTCGACCAGCAGGGCGGCGATATCGACCGGTTGTCGGCGGCGCTGGCCAGCGCCTGACGGCGTCAGTTGTTGATGGTCCCCAGCACATCGCGCAGGATCTGATCGACCAGATCATCCTCTGACACCTGTTCGGGCGACACCGGCAGCGCACCTTCGGGCAATGGCGCGATGTTCGTGGCCTGCGAGCCATCGTCCAGATAGGTCGGTGACGCGGGCGCCGGCGGGAGCTTTGCCGCCGGAATGTCCATGGGCAAAGGCTTTGGCGGCAGGCCCTCTTCGACCCGGACCATCACCTCGTGCCAGATCTCGGCGGGCAGACCGCCACCTGTGACGCCCACAAGCGGTGTGTTGTCGTCATAGCCCATCCAGACACCCGTCACGTAATCGCCGGTAAAGCCTACGAACCAGGCATCCCGCCCGGCGGTCGTGGTGCCGGTCTTGCCTGCGGCCTCATGTCCTTCAAGCCGAGCACGCGTCCCCGTGCCAGATTCCACGACTTGCGCCATCATATAGGTCAAAAGGCGCGCGGCCTTTTCGGAAATCACGCGCTCACCCATGCCACCTGTCTCTCCGAACAAGGGCTCTGTCTCGCCTTTCAGCCGCAGTTCAACCAGCCCGTAAGGGGTCACGGATGATCCGCCGTTCAGGATGCCGGCATAGGCCCCCGTCATGTCGATCAGCGTCGCCTCCGACGCGCCCAACGCCAGCGCCGGACCCGCCGCAAGATCCGCAGTGATGCCGAAATCGCTGGCGACCTTGCGCACCGCATCGCGCCCTACTGCTTCGGCCACGCGGACAGCCGGGATGTTGCGGCTTTCGGCAAGGGCTTGGGTCAGCGTGATCATCCCCTTGAATTCCCTGTCGTAATTCTGCGGCGACCAAGGGCCCGATCCGGGAATGTTGATGGTCAGCGGCGTGTCCTCGACATAGTCTGCGGGACTGAATCCCATATCCATCGCGGCCGCGTAGACAAACGGCTTGAACGCCGATCCGGTTTGCCGCAAGGCCTGTGTCGCACGGTTGAAATCACCCGCATTGGGCAGATCGCGCCCCCCCACCATCGCCCGAACCGCGCCATCGGCACTCATCACGATGATCGCGGCCTGCGCTTTCGACCCCGCCTTCACCTTGTTTTCGAAGATAAAGGTCAGTGCCCCTTCGGCTGCGGTCTGCAGGCGCTGGTCCAGTGTCGTCTTGATGACCACGTCTTCGGTCGTCTCGCCGGCCAGAAAATCCGGGGTCGTATCCATCACCCAGTCGGCGAAATTGCCGCCGGTATTGGCCTTTGCGGCAGAAGACAGCGTGGCCGGCTTGGCGCGCGCGGCGTCGGCCTCGTCTTTCGTGAGATACCCCTGATCCAGCATCAAACCGACGATCAGGTCGGCGCGGTCTTGGGCGCGTTGCAGGTTGTTGGTGGGCGCATAGCGTGATGGCGCCTTCAAAAGACCCGCAAGCATCGCCCCTTGGGCCGGGTTGACCTGGTTCGCCGACACGCCGAAATAGCGCTGTGCCGCTGCCTCGAAGCCGCGTGTGCCCGCCCCCATATAGGCGCGGTTGAAATAGATCGTCAGGATTTCCTCTTTGGAATAGCGCATCTCCATCGCGATCGCGAAGGGGATCTCTTTGACCTTGCGCCAGATGCCCCCCGCGCGGCAGTCCTCTTCATAGGCGGCTTCGGATTTCCATTGGGACGCGCTGTAAGGCACGCCCAGGCACAACAGCTTGGCAACTTGCTGCGTGATGGTCGATCCGCCATTGCCCGACAGTGGCCCGCGCCCCTCGCTCAGGTTGATGCGGATGGCGCTGGCAATGCCCCGAGGGCTGATCCCGAAATGCCGATAGTACCGCTTGTCCTCGGTTGCGATGACCGCGTCGTGCAGAAAGGGCGACACCGTGTCAGCCGTGATCTGGCCGCCGAATGTTTCGCCACGCCACGCAAAGACAGTGCCTTCGCGGTCAAGAAACGTGACCGACCCACGTGCACGACCGTCCAGCAACGCTTCGACCGGCGGCAACTGCGCCGCGAAATAGCCGGCGGCGCCAGCCACGATCAGCGCCACGATGACGGTCGAGCGCCAGGTAATGCCCCAGATCAGTCGCCAAATCAGCCGAAAAATTTCAAGGATGAACCCGCTTATGCCGCCCCGGCGGGGTGGCGGAGCGCGGCGGGACGCGCGGCGCGACTTTGGGGCGGGCGCCGCTTCGCGACGCTGCGAACCGCCGCGCCGGTCCGCGACGAGAGGCCCCCGTCCTTTGCCCGATAGTGCCATTCCTGCTTTGCCTCGCGCCGCATTTTTCGGTCTTTCGTTGTGCTAGAGCATACCGTGCCAGACCCGGAATGTGGAGAGGCAGAGCATCCGATTCGGCTTCGCAAGCTGACTATTTTTAAGCCTTTTTGCGATTATTGCCTAATTTATATGCATATATTGCACTTTTAGGTAGGTTTCAGCCTGCCGTTCCTTGCCCCTCCCCGCAGCGGCGCGTCCACGATGATCAGCCGGGGTCCGACGTCAGGGCCTGTGCAAGTGGAAGGGGACAGACGTGAAACTCATCATTGCCGCAATCAAGCCGTTCAAGCTGGAGGAGGTCCGCGAAGCGCTGACCACCATCGGCGTGCGCGGCATGATGGTGACCGAGATCAAGGGTTTCGGCAGCCAGTCCGGCCATACCGAAATCTACCGGGGTGCCGAATATGCCGTGAACTTCGTGCCAAAAGTCAGGCTGGAAATCGTCGTGGCCGATGGCCTCGCCGATCAGGTCGTGGCGACCATCCAGAAGACGGCCAAGACCGACAAGATCGGCGACGGAAAGATTTTCGTCCTCGACGTGCAACATGCCGTGCGGGTGCGCACCGGCGAAACCGATGACGATGCGCTTTAGACGTGTGGGGTAAGGGGAAAACCTAAATATGACAAAGTTGATGAAATATTCAGGCCTGACGGCGCTGGCGGCTTCAATGGCCGCACTGCCTGCCTGGGCGCAGGAGGCGACGACCGCGACGGTCGAGGCCACCGCAGAGGTGGTGCCGGTTATGGACAAGGGCGACACCGCCTTCATGATGGTCTCCACAATCCTTGTGCTCTTCATGATCCTGCCGGGCCTCGCGCTGTTCTACGGCGGCCTTGTCCGGACCAAGAACATGCTGTCCGTACTGATGCAGTCCACCGTGATCACGTCGCTTGTCATCGTGATATACGCGCTCTGGGGCTACTCGATGGCGTTCGGCGATGCGGCATCGCCCTATTGGGGCGGCCTTGGAAAGGCGTTTCTGTCCGGAGTGACTTATGAATCGATGTCCGCGACATTCTCGGCCGGCTATGTGATCCCGGAATTCGTCTTCATCTCATTCCAGATGACGTTTGCCTGCATCACCGCTGTGCTGATCGTCGGCGCCTTTGCCGAGCGGATCAAGTTCACCTCACTTCTCGTTTTCATCGCGCTTTGGGTCACCTTCGTCTACTTTCCGATTGCGCACATGGTGTGGGATTCAGACGGTCTGATCTACGGCTGGGGCGCGCTGGACTTCGCCGGTGGCACGGTTGTCCACATCAATGCTGGGATTGCGGCCCTTGTCGGCGCAATCGTGATCGGCAGACGCGTGGGCTATGGCAAGGATAACCTTGCTCCGCACTCCATGACCTTGACCATGGTCGGGGCTTCGATCCTCTGGGTGGGCTGGTTCGGCTTCAACGCCGGTTCCAACCTTGAGGCGAATGGCGGCGCGGGCCTTGCGATGATGAACACCTTTACCGCGACGGCCGGTGCGGCGCTTGCATGGGTCCTTCTGGAGATCATGCTGCGCGGCAAGGCATCGATGCTCGGGGCAGCTTCCGGCGTCGTCACGGGGCTGGTTGCGATCACACCCGCAGCAGGCTTTGCGGGTCCGGTGGCTGCCATCATCCTTGGCGCGATTGCATCCTGCGCGGCCTACTTCTTCGTCTCGACGGTCAAGCACAAGATGAACTACGACGACACGCTTGATGTCTTTGGCATCCATGGCGTCGCGGGCATCATCGGTGCAATCGGCACCGGCGTCGTGAATGATCCGTCGCTTGGTGGGATCGGCTATGGCGGCCTCGCCATGGGGGCTCAGGTCATGATCCAGATCCAGGCGGTTCTTGTGACGATCATCTGGTGCGGCGTCGTCTCGACCATCCTTTACCTCGTCGTAAAGGCGGTCATGGGCCTGCGCGTCCCCGAAGATGCCGAGCGCGAAGGTTTGGATCTCACCTCGCATGGTGAACGTGCCTACAACATGTAACGAGTTTACCCGGGGCCTCCCTCCTCCCTGGCCCCGGTTTCGACGCTGACGGGATCCTCCCCCCATCGGCGAAACTAGCGTGGCCCGCAGGTCCTCCCCCTGCGGGCCCATTTTCTTTCCGGGCTTGGGGTTTACCCAGCCACTCGCGTCGCTTTGACCCTGTGCCGCAGAATGCAACACGCTATGCTGGCACAAGAAGAGGAGACCGCGTGACATTCGACGCCGACACCGCTGCCCCGCGCACCGAACGCGCCCTGCGCGGTGTTGCGCTGGCGGTCGGCGCCATATTCCTTTTTGCGCTGGCGGACACGGTGGGAAAGCATCTGGCCATGCTTTACGCCGTTACCCTGGTGCTGGCCGTGCGCTACACCATCAACCTTGCGCTGATCACCGTCATCATGTGGCCCAGGCATGGCGCTGCACTTTGGCACGCAAACCGCCCAGCGCTGATGATCCTGCGCGGACTTTGCCTGGCGCTGGCCTCAATCTCGCTGTTGCTGGCACTGCGGGTGATGCCAGTGGGTGAGGCAATCGCGATCATCTACATCTCGCCTTTTGCAGTCGTGCTGCTGGCAGACCGTTTGCTGGGCGAAAAGGTCAGCATGATTGGCTGGCTTGGGGCAATTGGGGGATTTATCGGCATTCTTCTGATCATTCGGCCCGGTTCCGGCCTTGATCCATGGGGTGTTGCGCTGACACTGTTGAACGCGGCCTGCGCCACCTGTTACATCCTCTTGACGCGCATCCTGACCCGCACCGAGGCGACGATGTCGATGCTGTTCCATACCGCTCTGGTCGGGGCGGTCATCTTTTCGCTGTTGGCGGTCTTTTCGCTGGACGGTCGGGTGCCCGTCCTTCGCGACGCGGGTCTGATGCTGGCGTTGGGGGCGCTTGCAGCAGCCGGGCACCTGATGTTCACATCGGCCTACCGCGAGGCATCTGCGTCCTTGCTGGCACCGGTCACCTACATGCAGATCGTCTTTGCGGCGATCCTGGGCTGGGTGGTGTTTGACCACGTGCCCGATGGCTGGGCGCTGACGGGAATGTCGATGATCATTCTGTCCGGGGTGCTGGTGGCGGTCCGTGCGGGACGCTAGCCCGCGACTTTGGCTACCGCTGCCGCCAGGATCGGTACGGTGCGTGCATTCAATCCTGCGATGTTGATGCGGCTGTCCCCAACCATGTAGATGCCGTGGACATCGCGCAGGGTGTTCACCTCTGCTTCTGTCAGACCGAGGCGGCTGAACATGCCCCGGTGATCTGCAACAAAATCGAACCGGTCGGAATTGGAGGCCAGTCGCAGCGCATCGGCCAGCGACCGACGCAGGTCCAGCATCGACAGGCGCACCTCTTCCAGTTCGGTCATCCAGTCGGCACGCAGGGCGTCATCGCCCAGGATCATCGTCACCAGCCGCGCACCATGATCGGGTGGAAAGCTGTAATTCTGACGGTTGAGAAAGTTCAGATTGCCCTGCACGATGCCCTTGCGCGACGGATCCCCCAGCGCGATCAGCAAACCTGTCCGTTCGCGGTAGATGCCGAAATTCTTTGAACAGCTTGCCGCGATCAGCACTTCGGGGAACCGCCCCGCGATCATGCGGGTCGGACCCGCATCCGCCTCCAGCCCGTCGCCAAACCCCTGATAAGCAAGGTCAATGAACGGCACGGCGCCCTTTGATGCCATCAGGTCGGCCACGGCACCCCATTGGTCCGCGTCCAGATTGGCACCTGTCGGGTTGTGGCAACAACCGTGCAGCAAGACGACGTCGCCTGGCTTGATCGCCTGAAGGTCCGCGACCAGGCCTTCGAAATCGATACCGCCGCTCACCGCGTCGAAATAGCGATACTCCCGCGTCGGCACGCCCAGATAGCGCAGGATCGACGGGTGGTTGGGCCAGCTTGGGTTCGACACCCAGACCGTCGCACCGGGCGAGGCCAGTCGGACAAGTTCGATCCCTTGGCGAAACGCGCCTGTGCCGCCCGGTGTGGCGATGGCGGCAGCCCGGTCATCATGGCCAGCCCCCAGGATCATCGCGGTCAGGGCCACGGCGAATGCCGGATCGCCTGCCAATGTGGTATAGGTCTTGGTCGTCTGGACCTCCCACAACCTCTTTTCCGCGGCCTTCACCGCCCGCATCACTGGCGTCAGTCCGGTTGCATCCTTGTACACACCCACGCCAAGATCGATCTTGTCCGTCCTCGGGTCGTCGCGGAACATCGCCATCAGCTTCAGGATATTGTCCAGCGGTTGGGTGGTCAGCGCGTCAAGCATAGGACTGTCTCCGAAGGTATGAGGTTACGAAGCAGGGCCGGTCTCGACGCCCAGATCGTCATACATGCCCCATTCCGCCCAGGATCCGTCATAAAGCGCGTGGTCACGGTGGCCCATGCGTTCCAGCGCCAGCGACAGGATCGCGGCCGTGATCCCCGACCCGCAGGTGGTGATCACCGGCTTGGTCAGATCCACCCCCGCGGCCTGAAAAACCTCTCGCAACGCAGGCACCGGCTTCAACGTGCCATCGGCATTCAGCAGGGTAGCATAATGCACATTGCGCGCGCCCGGCATATGACCCGCGCGCAGGCCCGGGCGCGGCTCTGGCGCTGTTCCGGCAAAACGCGCTGGCCCCCGCGCATCGACGATCTCGGCTTCGTGCAGTTTGGCGGCATGGGCCACTTGCGTCACGTCCTTGACCAGGTGGTTCTGGCGACTGACCGTCATGTGCCGGTCTCGAAGGATCGGGGGCATGTCCTCAAGTTCGCGCCCCTCGGCGCGCCATTTCGGCAAGCCTCCGTCCAGCACCGCGACATCCGTCTTGCCCATCAGCCGGAACAGCCACCAGACCCGTGCCGCACTGAACAAGCCAGCGCCGTCATAGATTACGACCTGATGCCCGTCACCGACGCCCATTGCGCGCATGCGGCTGATGAACTTCTCAGGAGTGGGTGCCATATGCGGCAAGACGGACCGCTGGTCGCTGATTTCGTCGATGTCAAAGAACCGTGCGCCCGGGATGTGCCCGTCGGCGAATTCCGTCTTTGCATCGCGCCCGGCATCCGGCAGGTACCAGCTTGCATCTAGGATGCGCAGATCGGGATCTTGCAAATGCTTGGACAACCACCCGGTCGACACAAGGGTTTTCGGATCATCGGTCAGGACGGTTGTCATAGCGTGGCCTCATGCAAGCTGGTTCCGGGAATACCCCGACACCCGGCATGAGGGCAAGCCGTTGGTCCCCACGACGGCACGCATACAGCCGTGGGGGAGTGTCAGATCAGTTTTTCGCCATCATGTTCTTGATGACACCGATGATCGCCATCAGAACGCCACCGCCAACGCCGCCGCCTGCGATAGACGAGATGATCGAGCCGATGTCCAGATTGGATGCCGCAGCCGCTGCATCGGCAGCCCCGGCGCCACCCATCATATTCAACAGATAGCCGCCAATCCCGCCGCCCAGAACCCCAACGATGGAGTTACCTGCCGTGCCAAGGCTCAGATTCTTCAACAATCCGCCCGCGACGTTCCCGCCCAGCGCGCCGGATATCAGTTGGATAATTAACGGTAGCCATTCCATGGTACAACCTTTCCCTCTTTTCGCCGGTTCACCCAGAGGAGGTGCCGGCTGTTGATGTCTGGTCGTTACCAACACCAATTCGTGACCAGACAGGCGGAAACCTGCCAGAGGGTTTCAATTCTTGCAACGATTGCTTGATTTATCGGCAAAATCAGAATTGCGGCGTTGCAGATTTCAACCTGAAAATCCGTGCCGACCGGAGCATGCCAAAAGATGTTTTTGGCGTCCTCGCAACGCCGAAGTTCGACAGCACGAGTGTGTCAGACGCACCCCATCAGGTCGACAGTGAACGCCCCCTATCCGGATCGCGGCGCAGAAGTCAGCCCTTGGTGCCTTCTTTCATGATGCGCGCCTTTTGGCGGCCCCAGTCACGTTTGGCGGACGTCTCGCGCTTGTCCGACTGGTTCTTGCCCTTGGCGACGCCCAGCTTGATCTTCACCACGCCGCGGTCGTTGAAATACATCTTCAACGGCACGATGGTCATTCCCTCGCGCCCGACCGCGTTCCACAATCGCGACAGTTCTTTGCGCGATACCAAGAGCTTGCGACGGCGACGCTCTTCATGGCCAAAGGTCTTGGCCTGCAGATAGGGCGCGATGTAGCCGTTGATCAACCAAAGCTCACCACCCTCGACCGAGGCATAGCTTTCCCCGATATTGGACCCACCCTGGCGCAGGCTTTTCACCTCGGACCCCAACAGCATGATCCCCGCCTCAAGGTCGCTTTCGATAAAATAGTCGAACCGCGCCCGACGGTTTTCGGCAATCAGCTTGGAATTTGGATCGGATTTCTGCACCATGATCGACACGAGATAGGCGAGCAACGCACGCAAGTCCAGATCACGAAGGGAATGCCTGCCATGCTCATCCAGATTGCGATCGGGTCGGGTTTGCTTCTGGCCTCAATCCTGATTGCCGCAATCAGCGCATGGGTGATGGAACTGGCGTTTATGCGCGGTCACGACTGGCTGATGCGCGAACCCCATCGCCCCAAGCTCATGGCGCTGATTGTTGGTGTATCCTTGTGGATCCTTGGCATTGTCACCGCAGGCGTCTGGCTTTGGGCGGGCGCACTATACGCGCTCGGGATTTTCCAGACGCTTGAGGAATCGGTGTATTTCTCGATCGTGAGCTACACCACGCTTGGGTTTGGCGATGTCCTTTTGCCCAAGGAATGGCGGCTGCTGGCAGGGATGGCGGCAGCCAACGGTCTGTTGAACTTTGGTTTGCTGACCGCCCTTTTGGTCGAGGCACTGCGCCATGTCCGGCTGGGTCAGGTGGAGACCCGGCGCAACGCTTCGGGCAAATAGCGGACCGTCTCGCGCGCCATAGCGGGGGCCTGCACGATGCCTGCACAAAATAGTCGCGTGCCGGAATTGGTCCAGATCACCTCGTCCTCGGCAAAAAGCGGCGTCACGCATTCAAGGGCGCGCTCCAGCCGAAAGAATGTCGCGCCGCGTCTGCCGACAAGGGACCTGGCGGCACATTGCAGATCGCTACCGTCGGGCTGATCGAGAACGATCACCTGATCGGGCATCAGGTCGAGATAACTGCAATTGCCAAAACTGCCGCCTGGCAGGCGTACCACCATCCTGCCTGCTGCCAGCACATGGCGATCAAGCGCAAGAACCGGGCGTGCGCCGCCCTCGATGGTATAAACCCCGGTGCCGATCCGCAGCCCTTCGGCCGCAATCCAGCCTTGGGTGGTGTCAACCAACGTGGCCGCTGTCAGACCGCTCTGGCATGCGATGATGGTGACGGGCATGGCATCGTCAAAGGCAAAGCGGGTGGCGTCTTGCATGAACATGGGATGTCTCCGATCTGGTACGACGTTAATGGTTGTGGCGGGCTTCACCGCGCTGTTGACAAAGAAGCACCGGGATTTTGCCATTTTTGTGCCTTGATTGGGGCCGGGTCACGGCATTGATCGGAGGCTGGAAACACACCCGGCATGGTGTTGCAAACCGTCATCGAAAGGCAGCCGCCTTAACCTGGCGTTATCCAACAAACCCTTCAAATCTTAGCATTTCCTTGCACAGGCAAGCCAAGTGTCCCGCTGATTCGGGCCCTATGCGCGCGCCCTGCTGCGGGTGAGGGTAAAGATGCCCGACGCCACCACGAGTGCGGCGCCGATCCAGGTTGCCACATCGGGCCGCTCACCAAAAATTACGATGGCCAGGATCATCGCAAACACCAGCCGCGTGTAGCGAAACGGCGTCACCACCGACACCTCGCCCGTCCGCATTGCCCCAGTCAGTGCGTGATAGCCAAGGATGCCAAAGCTGCAGGCCCCCGCGAGCAGCCCGAACCCGCGCAGGTCTGGCAGATGCGCGCCCCCGCTCCACCCCAGCAAGATCGCCCCCGCCACTCCCAGCATCGCAAAGCCAAGAGTCCCAAGCTGGCGGTTCGACAGCCCCTTGGGCGCGGCCCTGGTTGCCAGATCACGGCCCGCAAAGCCGATCATCCCGATCACGGCCAGCAGCGACAGCGTCGAAAACCCCTCCAGCCCCGGTCGCAGGATGATCAGCACGCCGGCAAATCCGACGATGACCGCCATCCAGCGCTGCCAGCCGACCTTTTCGCCAAAGATCACCGCCGCAGCCGCCACCACCAGCAAGGGCGTCGCCTGCAGAATGGCCGACGTGGTCGACAACGCCGTCAGCGCGATGGACAACCCATAGAAAAGCCGCCCCACCACCTCGAAGGCCGACCGCACCAGCATCGCCGGGCTGACAAACGCGCGCGGGAAAAGCTCCTCGCCCCGCGCCCGCGCCATCAGGCCAAAGGTGACAACGCCCACCAGCCCCATCATCAGCAAAATCTGCCCCAGCGGCATCACCTTGGACGCGGCCTTGATGAACACGTCCTCCACCGCGAACCCGGCCATGGACACGGTCATGAGGATGCTGCCGCGCAGGTTGTCGGATTGGGCCAAGTGCTGCTCCTTGCAGGCTGGGGCGCCATGACTGCACCCCGCCAACCGCAGGGTCAAGGGGTGAAGGGGCGCGGCGTCGGGCAGCCTTTTCATCCGCAGGCAGGATCATTAGACCCAATGCTATGAAACCCGATCAGGCCACCATGCTCGCGACCATTTTCGTCCTTTTGACCGGGACGCTGTGGGGGCTCTACTGGCTGCCGGTCCGCCAGTTGGGGATGCATGGACTGCAAGGGGCCTGGGGCACCCTGGCCATCGTCACCTTCGCTGTGGTGTTGCTTGCCCCCTTTGCCTGGCGCGCCCGCGCCCGGCTGGCCACCGCAAACAGGGTCGGCCTCGCTTCGGTGGCGCTTGGCGGGTTTGCCTTTGCGCTTTATTCCATCGGATTTCTTTATGGCCGTGTTGCGATCATCGTCATCCTGTTCTTTCTGACCCCGGTATGGAGCACCCTGATCGGCCGCTTTTGGATGGGGTGGCCCATCTCGAAGACCCGCATTGCGGCGCTAGTCGTGGGCTTGGCGGGTCTGCTGCTGATCCTCGGCGCGGACGGCGAATTGCCGTTCCCGCGTGGCCTTGGCGAATGGCTGGCGCTGATATCGGGCGTCCTGTGGTCGGTGGCCACAACCGGGATCAAGGCAAAATCGGATACCGGCCCGGGCGAGACCGCCTTTGTCTTTGCCGCCGGTGCCGCGCTGGGCACCCTGATCCTCGCCCCCATTTTGGAGCCTCTGCCGACGGCACTGCCCCATCCGGGACAAGCGGTCCTCTGGGCCGTGGCGGCGGGAGGGCTTTGGTGGGGACTGTCGATGACCGGGCTGATGTGGGCGACCGCGCGGCTCGAACCCGCCCGCGTCGGCATACTCTTGATGGCCGAAGTTCTGGTCAGCGCTGCCTCCGCCGCCCTCCTTGCAGGGGAACATCTGGGACCGCTGGAGCTGACAGGCGGCGCGCTTGTCGTGGCGGCCGGCGCTCTGGAGGTCTGGCCCACATCATTGGCCGACCGCCGGTTGCCAGAAACATAGCCGGACCTACCACGATGCCAGGTTGACCAGCCTTCCAACCCT
>JBKJVF010000273.1:0-15322 GCA_046589965.1 Paracoccaceae bacterium | reverse complement strand
ATCTCGGGCGCGTTTGGCAAGCTGACCATGGGCGACGTTTCCGGTGCTGCTGACGCACTGGTTGGTCAGACCTCTGGCGTTGGTTACGGCCCGAATGACGGCCTGCAGGAAATCGGCTTTGTCGGTACCGACAAGACCGCTGCTTACTACGAATACTCGACCGGCGGCTTCACCGTTGGTCTGGGCGTTGGGCAGATTTGGAATGTCGATGGCGACGTCGGCACACGCGACACCGCAAACATCGCTGTCAAGTATGCGATGGGCGACTACACCTTCGCCGTCGGCTACGAGACCTCGGACGCTGTTGACCAGTTGTCGGCCTCGGCTTCGGCTGTCTTTGGCGCGATCACGCTGAAGGCACGCATCTCCGATATCGATGGTGCCGTTGACACGACCCCCTTCTCGGTTTCGGCTGACTATGTCACCGGCGCTCTGAAGATCACCGGCTTCTACACCGACTTCGACGAAGCCGTCAGCCGTGTGCACGTTGGTCTGGGCGCTTCCTATGACCTCGGTGGCGGCGCAACCTTCGCTGGTGGCATCGTCCAGCAAATGAACGTCGCCGCAGACGACGAAATGTTCGCCGACGCTGGTGTGAAGTTCTCGTTCTAATCCTCCCGGATTGGATGATCTTGAAAGAGCGGGCGAAAGCCCGCTCTTTTCTTTTGCGGCCCGCCCGCTAGTGTCTGGCACGATCAGGGGGACCGGATGGGACTGGACGACATCACCACGCGGATGCAGGCGGCCCTTGCCAAGGCCGGGCGCGCACCCGATGCCGCGACCCTGATCGCGGTATCAAAGATTCAGCCGCTGGACCGCGTCACCGCCGTGCTGGCCCAGGGTCATCGTGTGTTCGGCGAAAACTACGTGCAAGAGGCCGCCGCGAAATGGCCCGACTTGCGCGACAGGTTCGGCCCCGTCACCCTGCATATGATCGGCCCCTTGCAATCCAACAAGGCCAAGGTCGCGGTGGACCTGTTCGACGCCATCCACACCCTCGACCGCCCCTCGCTGGCCGAAAAGCTTGGCGCGCTGGCGCAGGCACGGGGCACCTGCCCGCAGCTGTTCATCCAGGTCAATACCGGGGCTGAACCACAAAAGGCGGGTATCCTGCCGGATGACCTTGACGGATTTGTCGCCATGGTCCGTGCGCTGGACCTGACGCCGCAGGGACTGATGTGCATCCCCCCCGAAGACGCCGACCCTGCACCCCATTTCGCGATGCTGGCCGCGATGGCCGCGCGCAACGGGCTGACGGGCCTGTCGATGGGAATGAGCAGCGATTTTGAGCTCGCCATCGCCCACGGGGCCACCCACATCCGCGTGGGATCTGCGATCTTTGGCGCAAGGGCGGTTCGGGCCTGACCCCCTTGCTGCCGCACGGCTACGTTTCGCGTACCCGGCCACTGGACGGGAAAAGGCCCACCGGACCTTTTCCCTATCCGCCTCACGCCTTCTTCAGCACCTTGTTGCCCAGCAATTCCGCGATCTGCACCGCGTTCAGTGCCGCGCCCTTGCGCAGGTTGTCACTGACGATCCACATGCTGAGGCCGTTCTCGATCGTGCTGTCCTGCCGGATGCGGCTGACATAGGTCGCATAGTCACCGACGCAATCGATGGGCGTGATGTAGCCGCCGGGCTCGCGTTTGTCGACGACCATCACGCCCGGCGCCTCGCGCAGGATGTCTTGCGCCTCTTGCCAGTCGATGGGGTCCTCGAACTCGATGTTCACGGCCTCGGAATGGCCCACGAACACCGGCACGCGGACGCATGTCGCGGTCACCTTGATCTTGGGATCAAGGATCTTCTTGGTCTCGGCGACCATCTTCCATTCTTCTTTGGTGAACCCGTCATCCAGGAACACGTCGATCTGCGGGATCACGTTGAACGCAATCTGCTTGGGGAATTTCTTCGGGGCCACTTCCTGACCAACGACATAGATGCCCTTGGTCTGGTCCCACAGCTCGTCAATGCCTTCCTTGCCGGCACCCGAGACGGACTGGTAGGTCGACACCACCACGCGCTTGATCCGCGCACGGTCATGCAGCGGCTTCAGCACCACCACCATTTGCGCCGTCGAACAGTTCGGGTTGGCGATGATCATCTTGTTCTTGTAGCCCATGATCGCATCGGCATTCACCTCCGGCACGATCAGCGGGACCTTCGGATCATAGCGGTAAAGGCTGGAGTTATCGATGACGATGCAGCCCGCCGCCGCCGCCTTGGGGGCATAGATCTTGGTGGCCTCCGACCCGACTGCGAACAGCGCGATGTCCCAGCCCGTGAAATCAAAGGTGTCAAGGTCGCGGGTCTTGACGGTCTTGTCGCCAAAGCTGATTTCCGTGCCCAGCGATTTGCGGCTGGCCAGTGCGACGATTTCATCCACCGGGAACTCGCGCTCGGCGAGGATGTTCAGCATTTCGCGGCCCACATTGCCCGTGGCGCCCGCAACGACGACTTTATAGCCCATCAGGGTTCTCCATAAGATAGCGGTGATGCCTTAACGGATCACCATGCGCAGGGAAAGGGGCGATCAGGCGGCCCGCGCCACCATCGGCCTCTCGCGGATCGGCAGATGCACGATGGCCGAAAACGCGCCGACGCCAATGCCCACCCACCAGACCAGCGTGTAGTCACCGGTGATGTCGTACATCTTGCCGCCCAGCCAGACGCCCAGGAATGACCCCACCTGATGGCTGAAGAACACCAGCCCATAAAGCGTGCCCATATAACGCATCCCGTAGATATGCCCGACCAGCCCCGAGGTCAGCGGCACCGTTGCCAGCCACAGCGACCCCATCGCGGCCGAAAAGATCAGCACCGTGGTCGGCGTCATCGGTGTCAGGATGAATGCAATCGAGGCAAGCGTCCGCCCTACATAGATCATCGACAGCAGGTACTTCTTGGGAAACCGGCTGCCGAGCCAGCCTGACATCAACGAGCCAAAGATGTTCAACAACCCGATGACCGAAATGGAAATTGCGCCCAGCGCCGATGTCGTGGTGATGCCCATGCCCGCAAGGATCCCGCCGGGCGAGATCGGTCCGCACATCTCGGTCACAAAGGCCGGAAAATGAGCAGTGATGAACCCCAGTTGATAGCCGCAGGAAAAGAACCCAAGGAAGATGAGCGTAAAGGACGGATCGCCAAAGGCGCGCTTCAGCAACGCGTCCAGCGTTTCCTCGCGTTCGGTCATGGCGACCTTGGCAGGCGCGCGCATGAACGGCAGCAGCGCCAGTGACGCAAGGATCGCGACCGCAAAGACCACAAACACCGTTTGCCAAGGGAAATAGCTCAGCAGCCCTTCGGCAATCGGCGCGCCGATGACCTGACCAACCGACCCCACCGCTGTGGTGATCCCCAGCGCAAGGGAACGGTTTTCCGGCGACGCCGCCCGCCCGACCATCGCCAGGATCAGGCCGAACCCGGTGCCAGCAATGCCAAAGCCTACCAGAATTTCCAGAAACTGATGCTGGCCCGGCGTAACGGCCAAGCTCGACAAAAGCAGTCCCGCCGCATAAAGGATCGCCCCGATCACCAGCGTTTTGCGGTCGCCGATCCGCTCGGCCATGTTGCTGAAAATCGGCTGGCCAAAGCCCCAGGCCAGGTTCTGGATCGCAATGGCAAGGCTGAAATCCGACCGCAGCCAGCCAAATTCGGTCGCGATGGGGATCTGGAATACACCAAAGCTTGCCCGGACGGCAAAACTGACCATCAGCATCAAGGAGCCTGCGATCAGCAGGGGGGTAAAAAGACGGGCAGTCAAATCGGCAACTCCTCTGTCGCGACGCGCAAATTGCGCGCAGGCCGCGTCAGTTGCAAATGCCGAATTGTGCGGATGACAATCGCGATTTGCGATGGCTCAGGCGCCGCACAGACCTGTCGACAAGACTAAGGGCCACCACGGTTTTAGCACGGCTTAAACCGTCGCCTCGGACCAACTGCGGACGCCCAAAACGTTTTGAAATACCAATGCCCGCTTGTATCGTTTTGAAGAATCAACCATCCGGGCAACGGATGGTCCGTTGGGGGCAAGCATGCAGGATTGGTGGCGCGGCTCGGTAACCTATCAGGTCTATCCGAGATCGTTTCAGGACGACGATGGCGATGGCATCGGGGATTTGAAGGGCATCACCCGTCGCCTTCCGCACATCGCCGGTCTTGGCGTCGATGCGATCTGGCTCAGCCCGATATTCACCAGCCCGCAAGCCGACATGGGCTATGACATTTCGGACTACACCGACATCGACCCGCTCTTCGGAAACCTGGCCGACTTCGACACCTTGATCGCGTCGGCGCATCACCTGGGGCTGAAGGTGTTCATCGATCAGGTGCTAAGCCATTCGTCGGCCGATCACCCGTTCTTTCAGGAAAGCAGGCGGTCGCGCGACAATCCGCGCGCCGACTGGTACGTCTGGGCGGACGCGCATCCCGATGGCAGCGCCCCGACCAACTGGCTGTCGGTTTTTGGCGGCCCGGCATGGGAATGGGACACCCGGCGCCGGCAGTACTACCTGCACAATTTCCTGCCATCGCAGCCCGACCTCAACTACCACAACCCCGCGGTGCAGGACTGGGCGCTGTCGGTCCTGCGGTTCTGGCTGGAACGTGGCATCGACGGGTTCCGTCTGGACACCGTCAACTACTTTTTCCACGACGGCAAACTGCGCAACAACGGCCCCCACCCCTATACCGAAGCCCTGCCCCCCGTGAATCCTTACGAAATGCAGGATCACGTCCATTCCAAATCGCGTCCTGAAAACCTGAAATGGCTGGAACGCATCCGCGCGTTGCTAGATGACTACGACGCCCGCGCCACGGTGGGAGAGGTCGGTGATGCCCCGCACCGCGCCGTGCAGATCATGGCCGATTACACCACCGGCAAACGGCTTCACATGGCCTACAGCTTTGACATGCTGGGGCCGGAATATTCGGCCAAACATTTTCGCGGGCGGATCGAGGCGTTCTTCAAGGGTGCGCCGGATGGCTGGCCGATGTGGGCCTTTTCCAACCATGACGTGCCGCGCCATGTGACCCGCTGGACCGAACACGGCACCACCGACGCGATTGCCCGGCAATCCGCGTCCCTTCTTCTCAGCTTCGAAGGCTCGATCTGCCTCTATCAGGGCGAGGAACTGGGCCAGCTGGAAACCGATATCGAGTTTCACGAACTGACCGACCCTCCGGGCATTCGCTTCTGGCCGGACTACAAGGGCCGCGATGGCTGCCGCACGCCGATGATCTGGGATGCCTCGGCACTGGCAGGATTTACCACAGGGACGCCCTGGCTGCCGATCAAACCGGCCCAGCGCGAACGCAACGTGGCTGACCAGTCCGTCGATGACACCAGCGTGCTGGCCCATTACCGCCGCATGCTTGCCTTTCGCCGGGCCGAACCCGCGCTGATCACCGGCAAGACCCGGTTTCTGGACCTGCCTGAACCCGTGCTGGCCTTTACCCGTGGGACGGGCCCCGACGCCATCCTTGCGGTCTTCAACCTGTGCCCCGACACTTGTGTTTTGCAGGTCGAGGGGCAGGCCGCACTGACCGGCCCCGGACTTGCGACCGACCTCGGCGGCAGCCGCCTGTCCCTGGGGCCGAACGGCGTGGCCTTCCTCAAGCCAATCAGCGATCAAACCCTTTCGCTGCACCCAGAGAGCTGAACCCAAACGACGTCAACAAACAGCAATCGCTATTGCCATCGCCAGCCACATGTCGCGCACCGCCTTGGCCGTCGAGGAAGGCTTCCCCGTCGCCCAGCGCAAGCGTGTGGCAAGGCTCAGCGAGGCTCAGGTCAAAGGCCAGACCCCTTGCCAAACCACGACTTTGCGTTTAACCCCCGCGCCACGGTCGGAGCGTAGCGCAGCCTGGTAGCGCACCTGCTTCGGGAGCAGGGGGTCGGAGGTTCGAATCCTCTCGCTCCGACCATTTCCCGATAACCTCACCCCTCAGCGTGCCTGCCAGCGGTCCATGATGTAGGTCGCCGTCATCAGGTCCAAATGGGCGCCGCCGCCGTTTTTGGCGATTGTGATCTCGTCATTGGACTGCCGCGCAAAACTGCCCGCCGCGATGTCATAGAAATCCGCCAGCACGTCGGCTTCGGTGATCGCGCCGGACTGGATCGGCGCGATCAACTCGCCGATATGGTGCACCGTGGTTGCGCGCGCATCGACAAACACCCGGGCGCGGGCCATGGCGGTGTCATCCACCTCGCGCATGTCCGGGCGGTAGGCACCGATCAGGTCCAGATGCTGGCCCGGTTGCAACCACTCACCCTTGATCAAGGGCTCGGTCGTCATCGTGCAGGTGCAGATGATATCGGCCGCGCGCACGGCCGCTTCCAGATCATCCGCCACAGGCAGGCCCATCGCGGCAGCGGAGCGTCGCGACCATACCGTGAAGCGCGCCTCTGGCCAGACCGACAGATAGGCCTCCACCATCGACCGCGCCACTGTTCCCGCCCCGACAAGCAGGATGTTTCGACTGTCCTTGCGTGCCAGACGACTGGCGGCCAGCAGGCTGTCGCCTGCGGTTTTCCACTTTGTCACCAGATGGAAATCGACCATCGCCGACAGCACACCCGTCGTGTCATCGAACAACGCCACGGCCCCGTTGACCGATGCCATCCCCCGCGCCGTGTTTGCCGGAACCACGGTCGCGACCTTGACCAGCGACCCCAGCCCGTCGATCCAGGCGGCCCGATCCAAAAGCGTATCTGGCCCCCGCCGCAAGATCAGGTCGGCAATCTCTGCCCGCGGGCGCGCGTGCCCCGCAACCATCGCTGCCATCAATCCGTGCCACTCAAGGACCGCTGCGGCCTCTGCGCCGATCATCTCTACCTTCATTGCCCGGTCTCGATCCCCACTGGTCCCACCGCTTCCTTGCGCCGCGTGGTTTCACGCAACAGCGTGTATAGCCCCGCCCCGCAGATCAGCGCGATGCCGATCCACGCCACCCAGTCGGGCCAGGTGCCAAAAACCACCGCGCCCCAAAAGATCGCCATCGGCATGCCGACATATTCAAACGGTGCCACCAGCCCCGCCTCAAGCGTCCGGTAAGCCTGCGCGATCATCAGCCCCCCGACGCAGACCGACAGCCCGGTGGCGATGAATATCGGCCAGTCCGCCATCGGTGGCCATATCCACGGACGGAACAGGAATCCCAGCAGCGCATCCTCGGTCGCCCGATGCCCGTCGCCGACCCATATGCCCATGATGGTGCTGACGATCACGAACCCGATTTGCACGAAAAGGCTTAGACTGACCGCCGACTCCGTTCCGCCGATGGCCCGCGTGATCAGGTTTCCCGTCGCGTAAAGCACCGCCGAAAACAACACCAGCAACGCCGCTGGCTGGATCACGCCAGCGCCGGGTCGCAGCATCACGATCACGCCGATCAGCCCGACGACGACTGCAGTCCAGCGCCGCCATCCGACAGTTTCGCCCAGGATGACGACAGACAAAAGCGTAATGGCCAGCGGGCTTACATAAGCGACAGCCGAGGCATCCGCGATCGGCAACGCCGCAAGCCCAAGGAAGAATGCCACGTTCGAGACCATGACGATGGCCACCCGCACCAACTGCGCGCCCGGTCGCTTTGATCTCAGCTGCCCAAACCCGATCCCCGAAATGGCGATGAAACACATGAGGAATGCGATCCCGATCAATGCGCGGATCAGGATCACCTGATGCAGCGCATAGCCGCCGGACAGGAACTTTATCGACACATCGTTGACCGAAAAGATCACGGTGCCGCCGATGGCAAGCAAGATGCCGGTCAGAGTGCGCGAAAGAGCCATGGGCACATCTGAACGCCTTGATCCGCGACGGTCTGTTCTGCCCGCGACACCTCACGGCTCGAATGGAGTCGTGCCTGCGAAATTTCTTTCCCGCCATGGCTGGCACATCCTGATCGAATTGACCCGGCGCGCGAAACGGAATATGACAACTGGAACGTTCCAGTCGACCAGATTGGACTGATCTTCCGCCTGCCCAGAGGATATGCCCCGGTGAGCATCGATGTGCCGCAAGAAATCCTCGACGCCCTGACCGATGTCGACATGCCGCGGCTGAAACCGGCCAAGGCCGCCATTGAGCAAAGCAGGATCGCTGGCATTTCGGTTCCCACCTTCATCACCGGCTGCCTCGTGGTCGGCAGCGGCGCGGCGGGCCTGCGTGCGGCCGTTGAACTGAAACGACGCGGGGTGGAAGTCACCATCCTCAGCCAAAGCGCCTGGGGCGGCACCTCGGCCTGTTCGGGGTCGGACAAGCAGACGCTGCACACAGCCAATACCGCGGATCAGGGTGACAACTATACCGCCATGGCGCATGCCATCCGGGCAGGTGGCGCCATGGACGAAGACACCGCCTATGTCGAGGCTGTCGGCTCGTCGCGCGCGATGGCAAGTCTGCAATATCTGGGCCTGCCTTTGCCGCAGAACCGGCTGGGCGGGACGTTGCGCTATCAGACCGACCATGACGAGGTCGGCCGCGCCACCAGTTGCGGGCCGCGTACCTCTCGCCTCATGGTCAAGGTGTTGGCAGCCGAGGCGATGCGGCTGGACATCCCGTTTCACAACCAGACAACCGCCGTCAGGATCCTGACCCGGGGGCAGGGCGCGGCACGCGCGGTGCAGGGACTGTTGGCCATCCGGGCCGACGCGCGGTCGGACGCCAACCCGCATGGCCTGGCCCTCTATCACTGCAACACCGTCGTTCTGGCGGCGGGCGGACCGGGAGAGCTGTACCGCGACAGTGTCTATCCCAACGGGTGCTTTGGCGCGCTCGGTCTGGCGCTGGAGGCAGGGATCGACCTCGTGAACCTGACCGAAAGCCAGTTCGGCATCGGCACGCGGCGCGAAGGGTTTCCGTGGAACCTGTCGGGCACTTATGTTCAGGCGATCCCGCATGTTTATTCGGTCGATGCAAAGGGGCGCGAACACAATTTTCTGGCCGACGTCTATCGCACCACCCAGGAACTGGCCTCGAACGTCTTTCGCAAGGGGTATCAATGGCCCTTCCACGCGACACGGATGCTGGGTTTCGGCTCCAGCCTTGTTGACCTCGCGATCTTTCGCGAAGGGGCGGCAGGGCGGCGGGTGTTCATGGATTTCAACCGCAATCCCGTGGGCGTGCCAGGCGACCGGCCTTTCAGCCTTGATCGACTTGATCTTGATGTCGCGGCTTACCTTGGGCATGCGGGTGCGGTTCAGGCCCACCCCATCGACCGTCTGCGGCACATGAACCCGCTCGCCATCGAACTTTACCGCCGCTACAAGGTCGACATCGCGACCGAGCCGCTGGAATTCGCCGTCAACCATCAGCACATGAACGGCGGCATTGCTGTCGATGTCTGGGGACAAAGTTCGTTGCCGGGCTGCTATGCCATCGGCGAGGCGGCGGGCACCCACGGCGTCACACGACCCGGCGGGGCCGCGCTGAACGCGGGGCAGGTGTTCGGCACGCGCGCGGCAGAACATATCGCAAGCCTGCCCATCGCCACGGTGCAGGCGGATACGACCACTGCGGCGCAGGCCATTGACCACATCACTGCCCTTTTGCAACCCGACAGCCCTTTGACCCCGCAAGCCCTGCGCGACATTGTGCAATCGCGGATGAGCGATCACGCGGGCATCATGTGCACCCAGGAGGCCGTTGCGCAGGCCCTGCATGACGCGCGCCAACTGAACGCCGACATTGCTGCCAAGGGAATTGCGCTTGGCCGCACCAACGATGCCGCCCGCGCCATCCAGCGCCATCACATGGCCTTGGCGTCCGAGGCGGTTCTGACAGCTCTCGATCACTACATCCGTAGCGGCGGCGGCAGCCGGGGTGCGCGGGCGATCTGTGATCGCAAAGGCGCGTCCTTGCCCGAAACGGCGGCTGGTCCGCTGGAAGAGTTCCGGTTCCGCGCGGAAAATCCTGGCCATAAGGCCGAACAGCTTGTGGTGCGGATGACGGATGGGGTGATGGCGGTATCGGTGCGCCCCAACCGTCCATTCGACCAGACCGCCAAATCCTTCTTTGAACGCGACTGGCCGGACTGGCTGACCGGGGCGATTTATGATCGGGGACAACCGTGCTGACCTTCGCCAACCACAAGGTCGTCGCCATCGGCGAGGCGATGCTGGAACTGGCCCCCGTCGGGGACGGACTTTACGCGCGCAGCTATGCCGGGGACACGTTCAACACCGTCTGGCACATGGCGCAGTTGCTCGGGGACCGTGCGCAAGTCGGCTATGTGACCCGCATCGGCCAGGACAAGCTATCGGATGCGTTCGTGGCCGAAACTGCTGACGACGGCTTGGACGCGTCTGGCATCTCTCGCGATCCTGATCGCACGATGGGGCTTTACCTGATCACGCTCGACGGGGTGGAGCGTAGTTTTCACTATTGGCGCAGCGTCTCTGCCGCACGCGCGCTGGCGAATGATCGCGCGACGCTGGCCAAGGCGGTCCATGACGCGGGCTTGATCCATCTGTCAGGCATCACCCTTGCGATCCTGGCACCAGAAGCGCGGGAAGTCCTGCTTCAGGTCCTGACTGATGCGCGGGCTGCGGGGGCAGTGATCTCGTTTGATCCCAACATCCGACCCCGGCTTTGGCCGTCACCGGACGACGCCCGCGCGGCGGTCAAGGCGATGCTTGCCCTGACCGACATCGCCTTGCCCAGCTTTGATGATGAGGCAACACTTTGGGGCGACGCGACGCCGGACGCGACGGCCGCGCGATATCTGGCCCATGGGGTGACCGAGGTGATCGTCAAGAACGGCCCCGGCGCCGTGATCTATCAGGCGGGCGAAAAGGGCGGCACCGTCGCCACACCGCCCGTGGCCGACATCCGCGATACGACCGGTGCGGGCGATGCCTTCAATGCGGGCTATCTGTCGGCGCGACTTGTCGGCCAAACGCCCGCGCGCTCCATCCTCGCAGGCCAGATACTGTCTGCCGAGGTTCTGCGCCACGCAGGCGCCCGCGCTCCCAAGGTTTTGGTTCGGGGGATGGCGTCGATCTTGTCCTGACGCCTTCCTTCAGGCCCCGGGCCGGCTCGATTGCCGCACGATCAGTTCCACCGGCGACCGCCGTTCCGGGTCGGGCAGCGTCCCGTTCTCCAGCCAGTCGAGGATCGTTGCGGCCACCGCGCGGCCAAACCCTGCAACGTCGCAGCGCACCGTGGTCAGGGTCGGATAGGCCTCGATGGCATCCTCGATATCGTCAAATCCCACCACCTTGAACGCATCCCCCACCTGGCGCCCCACAGCATTGCAGCCCGCGATCATACCCAGCGCCACAAGATCGTTGAAGCATAGCACCGCGTCGCAGTCCGGATATTCCCGGGCCAGCTTCTGTGCCATGTCCCGGCCAAAGGCGCGGCTGGATTTGCCGTTCAGCACCAGCGGCACCATACCCTGTTTGCCAAGCACGTCCAGATAACCCGACATGCGCTCCTGCGTCACCGCGCGCCCGTCAAGCCCGCCGACAAACGCAATCCTCCGCGCGCCCTGATCCAAGAGATGCTGCGTGGCGATCTTGCTGCCATTGCGGTAGTCGGGTCCTGCAAATGGCAACAGATCGGTGCGCTCGTCCACCTTTCGCAGCACCTGCATCGCGGGCAACCCCGCCCGCAGGATGGCATCGAACGTCGCCGCCACATCACCGTAAGCAGGCGAGATGATAAAGGCCGACACGCCATGCTCGACCATCGTGCCGACGGTTTTCGCCTGTACCTCGGGGTCTTCGTCGGTGTTGGCGATCACGACCGCATAACCGCGATCCGACAACGCCATTTGCAGCGAGGTGGCAAACTCGGTGAAGAACGGGTTGCGCAGGTCGTTGATGACAAGGCCGATCAGCCCCGCATTCGACATCCGCATATTGGCGGCGGCGCGGTTGTAGACATAGCCGATGTCCGCCATCGCCTCGCGCACCTGAACGCGCGTTTCTTCTCGCACGGCAGGGCTGTTCTGCAATACCAGGCTGACAGTCGATTTCGACACGCCAGCCCGCAGCGCCACGTCGATGATCGTCGGTCTTCGGTCGGCAGTCATGCGCGCAGAACCATCTCAGTTTCGACGGCGCTATGCCGCCCGGCGCAGTCTGGCGTTTTTTTCGGACTTGCGTAACCACATTGTGCGGCCCGTCACCTCATGCCGCAACCTCAAGGTCAAAGACCAGAATACCGTCGATGCCCCCGATGGCATTTGCCACCAGCCGCGCACCCAGTCTTTTGTGGTCAGGATGGTCCTGATAGGCTTGCAGCGCGCCCCAGTCCGCAAAGTCCGCGACAAAGCCGTGCAGATAGCCGCGTTCGATCTTTTCGGGACTTTCGCTTTGCCCCGATGTGATGCTGATCACACCCGGCAACTTGGCCTTGATGGCGTACAACTCGTCAAAGATGTCGGCGATGTCGTCGCGGCTAAGGCCGGGCTTGAACTTGATCAGGACGATATGGCGGATCATGGGCGTCAGGCTCCTTGTTCGGCCTTGATCATGTCGGCAGCCTTTTCGCCGATCATGATCGCAGCCGCATTGGTGTTGGATGAAATGACCGTCGGCATGATCGAATTGTCGACGATACGCAGGCCCGCGATGCCATTGAACCGCAGGCGGATGTCGACCACGGCCCCAGCGTCCGGACCCATCCGGCAGGTGCCTGCGCAATGGTGCGAGGTTTTCGAATGCTGGCAGATGAAGTTGTAGTACTCCGCGTCGGTCTTCACTTCTGGTCCCGGCAGGCGCTGGGCCAGGATGAAATCCTTCAACCCAGGCTGCGACAGGATGTTCTGTGTCAGCTTCAACCCGCGGATCGACATCTCGCGGTCAAGGGGATCGGACAGATAGTTCGGATCGATCAAGGGCGCTCGGGCCGGATCGGCGCTTTGCAGGCGGATCGTGCCGCGTGACCGTGGCCGCAGATAGCAAGAATTCAGCGTGATCCCGCCTTGCGGCATCGACGCCACGCCATGTTCGATCCCGGTCCCAAGGCCCAGATGCAACTGCAGGTCAGGTGACCGCGCCGACGGATCGGCATACCAGAACCCGCCAGTTTCAAACAACGACGAGGCGACCGGCCCCTTGCGCTGAAAAAGGTATTGCAGCCCTGCCAGCGCCGCCCAGAACGGCTTGGCATAGCGGTCATAGCTGTAGGGGCCTTTCAGTTCGGCGATGCAATAAAGGTCAAGGTGATCTTGCAGGTTTTCCCCGACCTGCGGCTGGTCCATCACCACCTTGATGCCAAGGCCCGTCAGATGATCTGCCGGACCGATTCCTGACAGTTGCAACAGTCGCGGCGTGCCGACCGCCCCAGATGACACGATCACCTCTGACGCCGCCATCAGCCGCGCGCCATCCATCATCTCCACACCCGTCGCGCGCCCGTGTTCCACGATCAGCCGCCGCACTTGTGCGCCCATCCGGACCGTCAGATTGGCCCGCCCCCGGTTCGGCGCCAGATAGGCCATCGCCGTCGAAGACCGCCGCGCATTGCGCTGGGTCAGTTGGTAATAGCAGACGCCATCCTGCCGCTCGCCGTTGATGTCCATGTTGCGGGGAATGCCGGCTTCGGCAGCGGCCTTGAAATACGCCTCGCAGACGGGCAGGGGGGCAATTGGCTGGCTGACGCCCAATGGGCCGCCCTTGCCGTGATAGCGGTTGTCGAAGGTATCGTTGTCTTCTGCCTTGCGGAAATAGGGCAGGATGTCCTCGTACCCCCAACCGGTGCAGCCCATCTGCCGCCAGTCGTCATAGTCCTGCGCATTGCCGCGCGTATAGATCTGCGCATTGATCGCCGATCCGCCGCCGATGACGCGTGCTTGGGTATAGCGGAACACCTTGTCCTGCATGTGCCGTTGCGGAACCGTATCCCAGCCCCAGCTGCCGATCCCCTTGGTCATTTTGGCAAAGCCTACGGGCATGTGATAAAAGGGGTGGCGGTCGCTGCCCCCCGCCTCCAGCAGCAGGACTTTGACGGCCGGATTTTCGGTCAGCCGGGCCGCGACAACCGCCCCCGCCGATCCCCCGCCCACAACGATGAAGTCATACCCTTCGGCCATCAAAGCCCCCCTTCACCCTGCAAAGCCGGTCGCCTTGATGTGATCCGCCGCCCGCAGCGCCAGCGCCGCCACGGTCAGCGCCGGGTTCACCGCCGCCGAGGTTGGCAGCACCGATGCATCGGTGACAAAGAGGTTGCGGTGATCATGGCTTCGGCAGAACGTATCGACCACACTGGTCGTAGCGTCATGCCCCATCCGCGCGGTGCCACACTGGTGCGACGGCGTGCGCGCATCGAACGGGCGTGACAGCACGATGGGAAACCCCGCCCGGCGCAAAAGCCCCTTCAGCTTGGCCACAAAGGCCAGATGCGCGGCCCAGTTCTTTTGCCGCCAGTCCATCACGATCCGGTCGCCTTGCAGCATGATCCGGCTTTCGGGATCGGGCAGGTCCTCGGACATCGCATAAAGATCCACCGTCCGCCGCGCGATGATGCCCGCAAGGAACGCAGGCAACGCCACCTGCGAGGCAAGGATTGGCCCGGTGATCTTGCCCAACAGCTGGATGTTGCCAAGGGGCGCGTTGTCCGGCCCGCCCGACAGATAGAAATCGTTCACCATCAGCGTCTTTTGATAGACCGACGGATTACGCCGAAAGGGATGGATCGCGAGCACCGCACTTGTGTTGTGGTTCATGAAGTTTCGGCCGACCTGATCGGATGAATTGGCCAGCCCCGACCGCATCAGCAGCACCGCCGACTGTACTGCGCCCGCAGCCAGCACCACCAGCGGCGCGGTCAGCACCCCTCCCGCCACCTCCACCCCGCTGATCCGGCCCGCCGCATCCGCGATCAGCCGCGTCACTGGGCAATCAGTGCGCAAGGTCACGTTCGGATGCTTCAGCGCCTCGGCGATCCCGATGGTTTCAGCATCCATCTTGCCACCGCTCGTGTTGGGATAGGCATCCCACGTCGTCTGCCCCCCCCGCAGCCAGTGGTCGATATCCACCCCCAATGGCAGCGACGCCGGATGCAGCCCGACCGACCGCAAACGCCGCCGCAGATCCGCGATGGCCGGCTCGTCGGGCACGGGCACATGCGGATAGGTGCCGGAATGGGGCGGTTCGGACGGGTCCTCGCCCAACTGCCCGCGCACCTGATACATCGCCTCGGCGCGCTGGTAATGCGGCTCCAGGTCGTCATAGCTGATCGGCCAGCCGGGCGTCATGCCCTCCAGATGCTGGATCGGGGCGAAATCCTCGGCCCGATAGCGCAGCAGCACCGCTCCGTAGAATTTCGAATTGCCCCCGACATTGTAATAATTGCCCGGGTTGAAA
>JBKJVF010000268.1:0-8820 GCA_046589965.1 Paracoccaceae bacterium | reverse complement strand
CGCCCGCAGCCCGATCCGACGCGTGGCGGTTGCTGCCTCGGACGTGATCGTCAGATCATGCAGCACTTGCGCGCCCTGCCCTGCGGGCCACCACAGCACGGGCTCGGGGATCGCAAGGACAAGGTCCGCCACTCCACCGACCACTCTGGCCGACTGACTGACACCGCAAAGCGACGCCGTCACCATGGGTCCCTCGGCCTGCACGCGCAGCGCAACCTCGGCCAGCCCGGGGACGTGGCGTTGCGATACGATCACGTCGCCGATGCGCGGGGCCTTCGCCTCCAGCTGGATCGCGCCAGAGACGCCGAACTGACCCAATGCGACGTTCCAGTCCCAGCCAAAATCGCACTGCTGCTTGCGGAGCATGTTGGCGTTCGGGATGGGGCCGTTGACCTCTTGATAGGGAATGCGGAACGGCATCCCTGCCTGCAACGCTGCTGCCTCGCGAACGGGCGAGCGAAAGGTGATCTCGATCCGGTTGGCACCCGCAACGGGTGTCACATCTACACGCCAGCGGCGATGCGCATTGGCAGCAGCCAGCACAGGCTCGTCGTTCAGCCGAATTTCAGCGACCGTATCAAGCCCTTCGATCACCAGATCGCAAGCGCCGCCATCATGGTGAAACTCACGCACTGCCACCCAGTCCCGCTCACTTACCCAGCGGCAGTCATATTCGTTCCGCCCCCAATAGGGGTCCGGGATCACGCCTGCCTTATGCAGCGCCGTGATGCCATCCCCCGGAACCAAGAAAGGAACGCGATGCGCACCGCTTTCATCCGAAAGCGTCCACTCGCCTGACAGATCCTGCATTGTTCAGACCCTGAGTTCGGTCGTTGCGTCAAAGATCGAGGCTTTGGAGATATCCACCTTCAGGTGCACCTCGGTGCCGGGGGCCAGGCGCTGTTCCACCGGCACGCGCACAGACATCTGCTTGCCTGCGGCCTGCAGCCAGACCAGGCTGTCCGCCCCCATCGGTTCGTCGATTTCGACGACGGCGGGGATGGTGTGGCCGGGTTCCGCGGTTTGGCTGATCTCCAGATGTTCCGGCCGCAGCCCAAGGATGGCCTTGGGACGCGCCCCGACCGCCCCACCCTCGTAGCCCGTCAGATCGATCTTGAGCCCGGCGATGTCAAAGGCACGCCCGCCATCCACAGTTTCACCGGGCACAAAGTTCATCGACGGACTGCCGATGAAGCCTGCCACAAACAGGTTGGACGGGCGGTTATACACCTCTTGTGGCGCGGCCAGTTGCTGGATCACGCCGCCTTTCATGACGGCGATCCGGTCGGCCAGCGTCAGTGCTTCGATCTGATCATGCGTCACATAGACCATGGTGTTGTTCAGCCGCGCATGCAGCCGCTTGATCTCGACCCGTAGTTCGGACCGCAGCTTGGCATCAAGGTTCGACAGGGGTTCATCGAACAGGAACACTTCCACGTCCCGCACCAAAGCCCGACCGATGGCCACCCGCTGCCGCTGCCCGCCCGACAGCGCCCCCGGCTTGCGGTCGAGAAGCGGTCCGATCTGCAGGATCTCGGCCGCCCGCGCCACCCGCTTGTCGATCTCGGCCGGCGGCATCTTGGCGTTCTTCAACCCGAAGCTCAGGTTCCCCCGCACCGTCATCTGCGGGTAAAGCGCATAAGACTGGAACACCATGCCGATGCCGCGCTCGCTGGGTTCCGCCCAAGTCACGTTCTTGCCCTTGATCCAGATCTGCCCGTCGGTGATGTCCAATAGCCCCGCAAGGCAGTTCAGCAACGTCGACTTCCCGCAGCCCGACGGGCCCAAGAGCACGATGAACTCACCCTCCGCCACGTCGAGGTTCATCTTTTGCAACACCGACACCGCGCCAAAGTTCAGCGTCAGGTCCTTGACCGAGATCGAATGCGTCATGTCTTTCAGCCCTTCACGGCACCAGCGGCAATGCCGCGAACGAAAAGCTTCCCGGAAAGGAAGTAGATGATCAGCGGGACAAGCCCCGTCAGCAGGGTCGCGGCCATGTTGACGTTGTATTCCTTGACCCCCTGGACCGAGTTGACGATGTTGTTCAGCTGCACCGTCATCGGGTATAGGTCGGGCTTGGTGTAGATTACGCCAAACAGAAAGTCGTTCCAGATGCCTGTGACCTGCAGGATCAGCGCCACCACAAAAATCGGCAGGCTCATCGGCAGCATGATGCGGAAATAGATGCCCCAGAATCCCGCCCCATCGACCCTTGCCGCTTTGAACAACTCTTCCGGGATGGAGCTGAAATAGTTGCGGAAGAGCAGCGTCAGGATCGGCATGCCAAAGATCGTGTGGACCAGGATCAGACCCCACAGCGTGCCGTAAATCCCCATCTCGCGCAGCAGGATCACCAGCGGATACAGCATGATCTGATAGGGAATGAACGAGCCGAAGATCAGGATGGTAAAGAAGATGTCCGATCCCTTGAACTTCCAGTTGATCAGTGCGTAGCCGTTCACCGATGCGATCGCGATGGACAGGATCACGGAAGGCACGGTGATGATGACCGAATTCCAGAACCCGCGCGACAGGCCATCGCAGTTGAGGCCGGTGCAGGCCTGCGACCATGCCTTGACCCAGGGCTCGAACGTGATCTCGACCGGGGGCGCAAAGATGTTGCCAAGGCGCACTTCGGGCATGCCCTTGAGGCTGGTCATCACCATCACCCAAAGCGGCAGGATATAGTACAGGGACACGACGATCAGCGTCCCGTAAATCATGATGTTGCGGCCCGACAACCGGCGGCGCGGCTTGGCCCCACGCGGCCCCGACATGGCAAGCGTTGCGTCAACCATGCTTTTTCCCCCCGAATTCCAGATAGGCCCAAGGGATCAGCACGATCAGGACCGACAGCAGCATCATCGTCGAGGCGGCAAAGCCCTGCCCCAGATTCTGCGCGCGGAACATGTAGTCATAGACATACATGGCCGGCACCTGGCTGGCAGTCCCGGGTCCGCCCGAGGTCTGCGCGACGACCAGATCGTAAAGCCGGATGATCCCGCTGGCGACGATCACCAGCGTGGTGATGAAGACCGGGCGCATCATCGGCACGATGACCACGAGATAGGTCTTCCAGGTGGAAATGCCGTCGACGCGCGCGGCCTTCCAGATGTCCTCGTCGATGCCGCGAAGCCCGGCGAGCATCAGGCACATCACGAAGCCCGTGCCCTGCCAGAGCCCGGCGATCAACAGGCCGTAAAGGACCGTGTCAGGACTGTTCAGCGGGTCAAAGGCGAACCCCTCAAAACCCCAATTGCGGACCACCTGCTGCAGGCCGAATTGCGGGTTCAGGATCCACTGCCAGACCAGCCCCGTCACGATGAAGGACAGCGCGAAGGGATAAAGCATGATGGTCCGGAATGTATCCTCATAACGGATCTTCTGGTCCATCAGGACTGCCAGCAGAAAGCCGACGACGATGGTGAAGACCAGGGCAAGCACGCCGTAGATCATCAGGTTCTGGATTGAGGTCAGCCAGCGGCTGCTTCCCCAAAGCCGGACATATTGATCGAAGCCGACGAAATCCAGCCGCGGCAACAGTTTGGAACTGGTGAAGGAGTACAGCACCGTCCAGAGCGTGCCGCCCAGAAACACCACCAGCGTGGTGGCCACCATCGGCAGCGCCGCAATCTTTGCGTTCAGATTCCGAAACATTCGGCTTTTGCGTTCCGCCACTGCGACACCCCCCGGTCTGGCTTATGTAAAGATGCGGGGGCCACCCCTGAAAAGGGTGGCCCCCAGGATGTCTGCCAGATCAGAGGCCGGACTTCAGGATTTCGACATACTTGGCTTGGGCGTCTTCCGGGGTCATTTCCTGACCTTTCCAGAATTCTGCCTGCAGGTCGCCAAGCTGGGTCTGGACGTCGGGTGACCAGACCATGTCGCCAGCCGGAACGATGTTGCCACTGGCGAGGATTTCGAGACCCTGCTTCATGCAGTCGTTGGCGGCTGCAAGGTCCACGTCACCACGGATCGGCAGTGAGCCTTTCTTCAGGTTGAACGCGACCTGCACTTCGGGGCTGACGAGCTGTGCCGCCAGACGCTTTTGCGCCGCTTCGATTTCCGGGTCGTCGTTCTTGGGGAAATAGAAGGCGTCGCCGCCTGTGGAGATGTACTTGTTCAGACCCAGACCCGGCAGGCAGGTATAATCCTTGCCGGCCACTTCGCCCGCAACCTGGAACTCGCCCTGTGCCCAGTCACCCATGATCTGGCCGGCGGCCTGATCGGTGATGACGAGGTTAGTTGCCTGGTTCCAGTCCTGAACGGTCGACTTCGCGGCCAGTTTGCGCGCCTCGGCGGCAGCCTGAAACACGGCCAGCATTTCGGGTCCGCCAGCGGCGTCCATGTCCTTGTCGACGTTCACCTTCTTCCAAAGGTCAAGGCCGCCAACACCGATCGTGATGGCGCCGAATGCCAGGTTCGACTGCCAGTTCTGGTTGCCCAGAGCCAGAGGGATCTTGCCCGCAGCCTCGACCTGGGGGGCGGAGGCGACGAATTCGGTCCAGTTGGTTGGAACCGGGATGCCGATATCTTCATAGACCTTGTTGGACAGCCACAGCCATTCCGGCGAGTGGATGTTCACAGGTGCGCAGTAAATCTTGCCGTCGACCGTACAGCTGTCCAGAAGCGACGGCGGAAACACGATTTCCTTCCAATTGTTCGCTTCGGCCACGTCGGTCAGGTCGAGCATCAGCCCGGCTTCGACCAGTTCCAGCGCCTGTTGGCCGTGGTTGAACTGGGTCGCACCCATGGGATCGCCACCGGTGATCCGGCTGATCATTACCGGACGTGCGGTGTCGCCGCCACCCGCGATGGCGCCATCAACCCATTTGTCGCCGCTCGCGTCGAACGCCTTGGCAAGCTCTGCCACGGCGGCGGCCTCCCCGCCCGAGGTCCACCAATGTGTGACCTCCAATTCGGTCGCATAGGCCGTCACTGGCAGTGCCACCGACGCGCAGAGCAAGGCAGCCATTTTCATCAGTTTCATTCAGTCCTCCCGGTTTCTAAATCGTTATAGGACAATTCTATATCGTTACAGATTTTGCAATCAAGTAATCTTTTCCCTTGTGGCGGAACGCCTGACAGTCGTTCTATGGCAAAGAATTGCGTGTGTGACGCAATCCGATGACCCAAGTGAAGCCCGTGATGCTGCAGTGCGATATGACAATTGAACTGGTTGAACCGATGGCTTTTTCGGACGTCTGCGATTGGTCGATGGCCGCCGGGATTTCTGCAGGTGCAGCCAAAGTCCAACTGCGCGAATCACAGATCGTCCGGTCTGGGCTTGGCGCTCGCGGCGCACGCGACCAGGCGGTCATGCCATGACCGACGCGCCCGATCCCGCCAAGATAGTCCTCCATGATTCGGAGCAGGAGCGCCCGACACTCAAGACCATCGCCGCCGCGACAGGGCTGGCCATCGCCACCGTCAGCCGGGCTTTGAACGATGCCCCCGATATCGGCGAGGAAACCAAGCGGCGGGTCCGCGAAACAGCGGCCCGACTTGGGTATCGACCGAACCGCGCGGGGGTGCGCCTGCGCACGGGCAAGACCAATGTCATCGCCCTCGTCTTGTCAGCCGAGGCAGATGTGATGAACCACACCTCGCGCCTGATCTATTCCATTTCCAGCGGCTTGCGCGGGACGGCCTATCATCTTGTGGTGATGCCCTACTTCCCTGATCAGGACCCGATGGAACCGGTGCGCTATATCGTGGAGACCGGCAGCGCGGATGGTATCTTGCTGAACCAGACCAAGCCTGACGATCCTCGCATCCGCTATCTGGCCGAACGCGGCATTCCCTTTGCCTCTCATGGGCGCAGCGATATGGGCATCGAACATGCCTATTTCGACTATGACAACGAGTCGTTTTCCCGGCTTGCGGTCCGGGCCCTGAAACGACGCGGGCGCACGCGCCTGATGCTGATCGCCCCTCCGCGCAACCAGAACTATGCGCGCCACATGACCACCGGGTTCGCTGACGAGGCGGCCATGCTGGGTCTGACCTTCGAGTTGCTGGAAACCGCAACCAGTGATTCCGGATCGACGGCGATCGGGGCGGCAGTGCGTGCGCGCTATGCATCAGCCTCACCGCCCGATGGCATCGTGGTCGGCTCCACCACCGCCGCGATGGCCAGTGTGGCGGCGGCCGAACATATGGGCTTTGTGATCGGCCGCGACTTCGATCTGGTCGGCAAGGAGGCCATTTCCTTCCTGCGCAGTTTCCGGCACGAACTGATCGTCGGCTTCGAAGATGTCGGGGCGGCAGGCACGTTTCTTGCCAAGGCCGTCATGGCGGTGATCAATCGCGCGCCACCGGCGGATTGGCAGTTTGTGGACCGGCCAGTGGCTTTGGATGCAGAGGGAGGAAAGACATGAAGACCATCAAGGGCCCAGCCCTGTTTCTGGCGCAGTTTGCAGGCGATGCAGCCCCGTTCAACAGCTGGAAGTCCATCACCGCATGGGCCGCCGATTGCGGCTATGACGGGGTGCAGATACCAAGCTGGGACGCGCGCCTGTTCGATCTGGAAAAAGCCGCAACTTCAATGGCCTATTGTGATGAGCTGAAGGGCGTCGCCAAGGATGCCGGGCTGCAGATCACCGAGCTTTCCACCCACCTGCAAGGCCAGCTCGTCGCCGTCCACCCGGCTTACGATACCGCATTTGACGGCTTTGCCGCCCCTGCTGTTCGCGGCAATCCAAAGGCGCGAGCAGAATGGGCGGTCGATCAGGTCAAAAAGGCCCTCACGGCCTCGAAAAACCTGGGCCTTTCTGCCCAGGCCACTTTCTCCGGCGCGCTGGCCTGGCCCTACCTATACCCTTGGCCACAGCGCCCCGCCGGACTGGTCGAAGAGGCGTTCGACGAATTGGCCCGACGCTGGACCCCGATCCTGAACCATGCCGAAGATTGCGGCGTTGACCTCTGCTATGAAATCCACCCCGGCGAAGACCTGCATGACGGCGTGACATTCGAGATGTTCCTGGACCGCGTCAAAGGCCACAAGCGCGCCAACATGCTGTACGACCCTTCGCACTATGTCCTGCAACACCTTGATTATCTTGATCATATCGACATCTATCATGACCGGATCAAGATGTTCCACGTCAAGGATGCCGAACTGAACCCCACGGGCCGGCAAGGCGTCTATGGCGGGTTTCAGTCGTGGATCAACCGCGCGGGCCGCTTCCGCTCTCTCGGTGATGGGCAGGTCGATTTCGGCGGCATCTTTTCCAAACTGACGCAGTATGGATTTGACGGCTGGGCCGTGGTCGAATGGGAATGCTGCATCAAGCACCCCGAGGATGGTGCCCGCGAAGGCGCCGCCTTTGTCGATGCCCACATCATCCGCGTGACGGAAAAGGCCTTTGACGACTTTGCAGATGCTGGCACCGACCGCGCCGCCAACCGTCGGATGCTGGGGCTCGACTGACATGAAGATCGGGTTCAACCTGCTGTTGTGGACCACTCATCTGGATACGACGTTGCTGCCCACCCTGCGCGCCCTGAAGGCGGCAGGTTATGACGGGGTCGAGGTGCCGATCTTTGGCGGCGACCCCGCCTATTACACTGACCTACGCAAGATGCTCGATGGCGAGGGGCTACGCTCCACCGTCGTCGGCATCGTCCAGGACGAGGCGCGCAACCCCCTGTCCTCGTCACACGAAGCCGCCGGCGTTGATTACCTGAAATGGCTGGTCGATTGTTCAGTCGCGCTGGGGGCCGAGGTTCTGGCCGGCCCCTTTTACCAGCCGCTTGGCGTCTTTTCCGGCCATCCGCTCAGCGATGACGAATGGCAGCGCATGATCCGCACTCAGACCGCGATGGCCGATCATGCCGGGAATGACATCACCCTCGCGGTCGAACCGCTGAACCGCTTTGAATGCTATGCGCTCAACACCTGCGCGCGCGCCGCTGATCTGGTGAAGGCGGTCAACCGGCCGAATTACGGCTATCTCTTTGATACCTTCCATTCCAACATCGAAGAACGCGATGCCATCGCGGCACTCAAAGCCACGATGCCCCAGGTCCGCCATATCCACATCTCCGAGAATGATCGCGGCACCCCCGGACGCGGTCACGCACCGATCCTGCCCGCCATCGCCGCCGCGAAAGCCGCCGGTTACGCAGGTTGGTTGACGGTCGAGGCGTTTGGCCATGCGCTGCCAGATATTGCTGCCGCCACAAGGGTTTGGCGGCCGCTTTTCACATCCGAAACCGAAGTCTACACCGAGGCCATTGCCCTGATCCGTCAGGGCGTCGCCGCGTAAAGGAGCAAACCATGCCTATCGACGCCGCCCATACCGCCCGCCCGCCCCGCCTGCGTCTTGGCATGGTCGGCGGCGGCCGCGATGCCTTTATCGGTGCGGTCCATCGCATCGCGTCGCGCATTGATGATCAATATGAACTGGTTGCGGGATGCTTTTCATCCAATCCGGAGAAATCGAAAGCCTCCGGTGCGGACCTCGGCGTTGACCCGTCGCGGTGCTATGACAGCTTTTCCGAAATGGCCATCCGCGAGGCGCGCAAAAAGGATGGCATCGACGTTGTGGCCATCGTCACGCCCAACCACATGCATGCACCTGTCGCCCTGCAGTTCCTGCGCCGTGGCATCCATGTCATCTGCGACAAGCCCCTGACAGCCACCCTGCCCGAGGCGAAAAAGCTCGCCAAAGCGGCTGAAGCGTCCGGGCTGATTTTTGCACTGACCCACAACTACACCGGCTATCCGATGATCCGGCAGGCCAAGGCGATGGTCGAGGCGGGTGATCTGGGCGATCTCAGGCTGGTGAATGTCGAATATGTGCAGGACTGGCT
>JBKJVF010000275.1:0-11817 GCA_046589965.1 Paracoccaceae bacterium | reverse complement strand
CATCCTTTACGGTCGTCCGGGCGCCACCGAGGCCGAGATGATCGTTGCCGCTCAGCAGGCCGAAGCGCATGAGTTCATCCTGACGCTGGCAGACCCCGAAGGCCGTCAGGGCTATGACGCCCATGTTGGTGAACGCGGCGTCAAGCTTTCGGGTGGCCAGCGCCAAAGGGTCGGGCTTGCGCGGGTGATCCTGAAGGACGCACCGATCCTGATCCTGGACGAGGCAACCAGTGCTTTGGACAGCGAAGCCGAGGCGTTAATTCAGGAGGCACTGTACGGTGTGATGAAGGGCAAGACGGTCATGGCGATTGCGCACCGGTTGTCGACCATTGCCGCAATGGACCGCATTATCGTCCTGGAAGATGGCCAGATCGCAGAGCAAGGCACGCATAACCAACTTTTGGCGAAGGACGGACTTTACGCCCGGTTCTGGTCGCGGCAATCGGGCGGGTTCATTGGGCTGGAGGATGCCGCCGAATGACGGTTTTCACGCGTCTTGGTAATCTGATCGATGCCTTTCGGCCGGCCGATGGCCCGCCGCCGCAAGTCTTGTGGCCCTTCATGCGCTGGTCGCTGAAAGGGTCCTGGGTCATGCTCTGGATCGCCGGGATCATCTCTTCCATCGCGGGGGCGACCGAGGTCGTGTCAGCGGTGATCTTGGGCTGGGTGATCGACGCGGCGCTGTCGTCAGGACCGGACCGGTTCTTTGCCGATCACCTGAGCCTGCTCATCTGGTTCGCGGTGTTCTATGTGATCCTTCGGCCGCTTGCGTTCGGTGTCTCTTCGGCGTCGAACGCGGTGGTGATCGGGCCTAACGTGTTGCCGCTGGTTCTGTCGCGCCTGCATCGCTGGACACTGGGGCAGGCGATCACCTTCTTTGACAATGACTTTGCCGGACGAATCGCGACCAAACAGATGCAAGCCGCCCGCGCCGTGACCGATGTCGCGACCGAGGTCATCAACACCGTCTGCTTTGCGCTGGCGTCTGTGATAGGCTCTATCGTGTTTCTGGTGGCCATCGATGCGCGTATCGCCTTGGCGCTTTTGGTCTGGCTGGTCGCCTATATCGGGCTGATCCGGTTTTTCATGCCCCGGGTGCGGGTCAATTCGGCGGCGCGGGCCGCGTCGCGGGCGATGGTGACAGGCCAGGTCGTCGACACAATCACCAATATCAAGACCGTCAAGCTGTTTGCCCATGCCGCGTTCGAGGACAAGGTTGCGCTGAAGGCAATGGAAGTTTTCCGCCTCCGCAGTGTCGAATTTGGCGAGATTTCGACCTGGTTCCGCCTGTCGCTTATGGCGCTTGCGGGGGTGCTGCCGCTCTTGTTGATCGGGGGTACGCTGATGCTGTGGCAACAGGGGCTGGCGACAGCCGGCGCCATTGCGGCTTCGGGTGCCATCGCCATGCGGATCGCGCAAATGTCGGGCTGGGTCAGCTTTACCTTGATGTCGATCTACACATCGGTTGGAGAGGTCGAGGACGGGATGAAAACCCTGTCCGTGCCGCATACGCTTGCCGATGCGGCCACAGCCGTCACCCTGCCGCCGGTCAAGGGCGAGGTGCGATTTGACGGCGCGACCTTTGCCTATGGCCGCAAGCGGGGTGGCGTGTCGGACATCACGCTGACCATCGCACCGGGCGAAAAGCTGGGCATCGTGGGCGCGTCGGGGGCGGGGAAATCGTCGCTCGTCTCGTTGTTGTTGCGGCTCTATGACACCGAAAAGGGGCGCATTCTGATTGATGGCCACGATGTGCGGGATGTGACGCAGGAAAGCCTGCGCCGCCAGATCGGCATGGTCACGCAAGAAACCGCGATGTTCAACCGCTCGGCCCGCGACAACATCGCCTATGGTCGTCCGGATGCCAGCGAAGATGAGATCATCGCCGCCGCCCGCGCCGCCGAGGCAGATACGTTCATCAGTCAGATGATCGACCACAATGGGCGAAAGGGCTACGACGCCTATCTGGGCGAACGCGGGGTCAAGCTGTCGGGTGGACAGCGCCAACGCATCGCCTTGGCCCGCGCCTTCGTGAAAGACGCGCCGATCCTGGTTTTGGACGAGGCGACAAGTGCCCTCGACAGCGAGGTGGAGGCCAGCATCCAGGACGCCTTGTCGCGCGTGATGGTCGGCAAGACGGTCCTTGCCATCGCGCACCGCTTGTCGACCATCGCCGCCATGGACCGCATCATCGTCATGGAAGAGGGCCGCATCGTCGAAACCGACAGCCATGCGGAACTTTTGGCGCGCAACGGTCTTTATGCCCGCTACTGGAACCGTCAGTCCGGGGGTTTCATCGGTGTCGAAGACCAGCAGGCGGCTGAGTGAAGATCACCATCGACCGACTGGGCCATCACGGCGACGGCATTGCCATGGGGGATTCTGGCCCGATCTACGCGGCAGGCCTGTTGCCCGGTGAGGTAGCGACGGGTGATCTGGACGGCGACCGTCTGACCAACATCCGCATTGAAACCCCCTCGGCCTTGCGGGTCAAACCGCCATGCCCCCATGCCCGCACCTGCGGCGGGTGTCTGATGCAGCACGCCGCCGATCCGTTCGTGGCGGACTGGAAAGAGGGCATTGTTCGGGGCGCTTTGGCGGGGCAGGGGCTGACGGCGACCTTTCGCCCGATGGTCACCTCGCCGCCCCGCTCACGCCGCCGTGCGACGCTGACGGGACGCAAGACCAAGGGAGGCGCACTGGTCGGGTTTCATGCGCGCGCCTCGGACGTGCTGATCCCCATCCCGCATTGCCAGCTTTTGCATCCTGATCTCGTGGCAACGCTCCCGGGGTTGGAGGCGCTGGTGCATCTGGGCGGATCGCGCAGCACAGAGGTACAACTGACTGTGACCCGCGCCCTCGGGGGGGCCGACGTGGCGGTCATCGGTGGCAAGCCGCTGGACCCGGAGGCACAGTTGCAGATGGCCCGCCTGTGCGAAGCGCATGGCTTCGCCCGCCTGACCTGGAACGACGAGACGGTCGCCATGCGCGCGCAACCGATGCAGCGATTTGGCCGCGCACTGGTCGCGATGCCGCCTGGGGCATTCCTGCAGGCCACTGCCGAGGGCGAGGCCGCCTTGGTGCAGGCCGTGTCGCTGGCCATCGGACCTGCGCGCCGGATCGCGGACCTGTTTGCCGGTTGTGGCACCTTTGCATTGGCTCTGGCTGACCGTGCCGACATCCACGCCCTGGAGGCGGACCCCGCCATGACCAAGGCGCTGGACAAGGCTGCACGCATGACCGACGGGCTGCATCAGGTCCAAGTCGAAACCCGCGATCTGTTCCGGCGCCCGCTTGATGCCGATGGGCTTAAAAGTTTCGACGCCGTCGTGATCGACCCGCCGCGGGCCGGGGCCGAGGCGCAAGCCGAACTTTTGGCCGCATCGCGGGTGCCGGTCATCGCATCGGTATCGTGCAATCCCGCGACATTTGCCCGCGATGCCCGCATTCTGCTGGCCGGGGGCTATCGTCTGGACTGGGTGCAGGTGATCGACCAGTTCCGGTGGTCCGCACATGTCGAACTGGTCGCCCGGTTTGCCCGTGCAAATTGACGTCAAGTTGAACTGGCTGGCGCATCAAACGCTGGTCAGGCCCAACGGGTTCCGCTAAGCAGAAAAAAAATATCGAGCAGCTTCATGCGTCTTATCCGGATTATCCTCGTGCTCACGGCGTTTTTGGCGCTGTCGGCCTGTGCCACCAAATTCAAAACCTACAATGGACCAGAGGTGACATCGGTTCAGGTCCACAAGGGCGCGCGCAAGATGTACTTGCTGCACGGCACTCAGGTACTGGAATCCTATGACGTCGGTTTGGGTTTCGCACCCAGCGGGCACAAGGAATTTGAAGGCGACGGCAAGACGCCCGAGGGCAGCTATTTCATCGATCGCCGCAACCCGAATTCGGAATATCATCTGTCATTGGGGATCTCCTATCCCAACAACCTCGACCGCGAATATGCGGCGTCCATCGACAAGGAGCCGGGCGGCGACATCTTCATCCACGGCGCGCCCAACAAACGTGTTCCGGTGCGCGACTGGACGTTGGGCTGTATCGCCGTGACCGACAAAGAGATGGAATGGATCTATGCCATGATCCGCGACGGAACGCCGATCCACATCCTGCCGTAAGGGTCCGGCTTATCCGCCGGTGACCAGCGTCCACCAGATCTTGCCATTGCTTTCCTGGAACCAGGCAAAACCCATCTCCCGTGCGGCCGGATCCATGATCACGGCGCGCGTATCAGCCTGGCCCGACCAGGCGGCAAGCGTTTCCAGTTCGGTCTCGTAGGTTTCTGAGATCAACTCGCCCAACAGCCGCCCGCCATAGCCGACACGCTGCACCCGTTGCAGCGGTGATGATCCATCCGACCCGAAATGCCACGGACGGTTCTGGACCGACATGTCACGCGCATGGGTTGCAGCGGCAGCGTTCAACTGCGCGTTGAAGGCCAATGGTGGCAGACGTTTGGCGCCGCGCAGGGAATTGACCGAATCCAGCATCCGGAACGGAATGATCGCCGCCGTTTGCCCATTGATGCGATAGACTTGCGGCGCAGGCCTGCCGCTGGCATCCAGCACAGGTGAAGGCGCGGACGAGGCGCATGCTGCAAGCAGGGCCACTGGGGCAAGGGCGACGAATGTTCTTCGGTTCATTGGCATTTTTGCGGGCGTCTCATGGGGTGCCTAGCGGAAATCCGCATCAGGCGTTCGGTCCATGTCTAGCGAAGGCCGCCAAAATGATCAAATCCCCGCCAGCATGTTTCTGCAGTGTGACATTGCTGTGAATTGCGCAATTCCGCGCATGGCTGTAACAACCGCTCGATGTATGACATGCGAGGAGCAGTCAAGATGACCGCATTTCGGCCGACGCGCCGCAACGTTCTGTTGGGCGGCGCAGCCCTTGCCGCAGCCACCGCGGCGACACCCCTTCTTGCGCAGGATGGCACCACCGAATTCACGCCACCCTTGAACGGGCCCACCCGAAACAACTTTTCCAGCTTTCGGATGCTGAACTGGCAGGACTATTTCGACAACACCCGGGGCGGTGCAGTCCTGGTCGATATCACGTCGCGCGCCTTGCATTACTGGTCCGAAGACCAGTCGATCTACAAGCTTTACCCGACATCGGTGCCCCTGTCCGAGGACCTGACCCGCAGAGGTCGGACCGAGGTTGTGCAAAAGGTGGTGAACCCGCCATGGCGTCCCACCGCCGCGATGAAAGAGCGTCATCCCGAATGGCCGGATTTGGTTGAGGGCGGTTCGCCAGATAACCCGCTGGGTGTCCGCGCGCTGTATCTGTCATGGACCTACTACCGGATCCACGGCACCCACGACACGCGCAAGATCGGGCGCCGGTCATCCAATGGATGCGTCGGATTGTACAACGAACACATTTTGGAATTATATGAACTGGCGAAAGTTGGAACGCAGGTGTTGCTTATTTGACGATACCGTCATCGCAAAGGGTTTTATATCGATGGCGGCCATTGCGACTCCGGTCCGAGGGCGTGTAAGCACTAAGGCATGAACACAAGCAATCACTGCAGCGTTCATCCTTAACAGACTTACGCTGTGCTCACACTGGAGAAGATCATGAAGAAACTCGTACTCGCCGCTACCGTGTCCCTCGCTGCCACCACCGCTTTCGCTGGCGGCATGGAAGAGCCGATCATGGAAGAAGCAGTTGTTGCTGCTGAAACCTCGTCCTCGTCGGGCGGCATTGTTGTTGCTCTGCTGCTCCTGCTCGTGATCGCAGCGGCTGCTTCGAACTAATTCACGCCGCAAGGCATGACGATAAGGCGATGGGAAACCATCGCCTTTTTTCGTTTATTGGCAGTGCTTTACGGGTTTATGGTAAGATCTGAGCAAGGCCGGTATCGGCCGCAGTGTCAGGCGATCCAACCCGACAGATTTTCCGCGATGATCTGCGACAGGGCCGCCACATGGGGCGCATCGTCGTTCAGGCATGGGATGTAGGTAAAGACCTCGCCCCCCGCATGTTCGAACGCTTCGCGGATCTCGCCGTTGATCTCTTCCAGCGTTTCGATGCAATCGGCGGAGAAGGCCGGAGCCATCACGGCGATTCGTTTTTTGCCCGCTTTGGCCAATTCGGCGACATGTTCGACCGTATAGGGCTTCAGCCATTCCTCAGGCCCGAAAACCGACTGAAAGGTCGTGTCGATCGCCCCCTTCTCCCAGCCCAGCCGTTCGCGGAGCAGACGCGAGGTTTTCGCGCATTGGCAGTGATAGGGATCGCCTTCCATCAAATATCGTTTCGGCATTCCGTGATAACTGGCGACCAGCACGTCGGGGCGGTGATCAAGCGCGGCATAGGCGCGTTCCACCGACTGTGCCAGTGCATCGATATAGGCGGGATGTTCGAAATATTCCGGCACCGTCCGCACCGCAGGCTGGCGCTTTTCCTTAAGCATGGCACGAAAGAATTCGTCATTTGCCGTCGCGGAGGTGGCCCCGGCATAATGCGGGTACAGCGGGAAAAACAGGACCTTTTCGCAGCCCGCGTCAACCATCGCGCGCACTTTCGATTTGGTCGACGGATTGCCATAGCGCATGCAGAAATCGACCATCACGTCATCGCCATAGCGGTCAGCCAGGTTCGCCGCGATCTTGGCCGTCTGGTCTTTGGTGATCGTCAGCAGCGGGCTTTCGTTTTTGTCGTGATTCCAGATCAACTTGTAATTCGCGCCAGATGAAAAGGGGCGTTTCGACAAGATCACCAGTTGCAACAACGGCTGCCACAGCCAGCTGGAATAATCGACGACGCGCTTATCGGACAGAAATTCGTTCAGATACCGCCGCATCGACCAGTAGTCATAATTGTCCGGCGTCCCGAGATTGGCCAACAGAACACCGATCCGCGCGCGCTTGACGCGGGGGTGATCCGGTGTCGCATGCGCAAGACGACCCTCGCCCGGCCCGAAATCATCCGGCTTGGGGGCAGTCGGTCCTGGCGGGTTCAGCTTTCCCGACCGAAGCTTGGCGTCCAACATCCCGTGGTCCTTGCGAAAACGTTAGTGGGGACATAACCGGATCGGAGGCAGCGTCAACCGTCAAGCGCGGGGCGTGGCAGCGGCGTTTCAATGCCACCCAGCGCATCGGCCAGTCGCGATATAGCGGATCCGGGCCGCAATGGTTTCGGCTGGTTGTCCGCAGGGGCCCAGCCCGTCAGGCAGATGATCTCGAACGGGACGTGCAACAGGCCGTCGGGGCCTTGCGTGCGCTGGGCCATCAAGGCCGCGGCGCGCCGCAGCACGTCAGGCCGCGTCGGATGGCGCAGACGTGCCGCCAGTGCGTTGCCTTCGCCCATGGCGCGCAGGTCGCGCATCAGATGCCAGGCATCCCGGTAGGCCACCGTCAGGGTAAAACTGTCGGCAACCGGCAGCGCAAAGCCCGCGCGCTGCAACAGCGCCCCAAGATCGCGGATCTCGCCCATCGGCAGCACGCGCGGCGACAGACCCCCCGTCACCTCGATCTCTGCCTTGGCCAATGCGGTCCTGAGCTCGGACAGTGTCTGTCCGCCGAACATCAAGCCAAGGAACATGCCGTCGGGTTTCAGCGCTCGCCGACATTGCACCAATTGGCCCACCGGATCATTCGCCCAATGCAGCGCCAAGCCGTGGATGACCAGATCATGCGCGCCAGGTTCGACCGCCAGGACCTCGTCATCGGGGATCACCGGGCCCAGGCTTTGCCACACGGCCGGACAACCGCTGGCCACCAAGGGATGCGTAAAGGTTCTGTTAACCTCTTTCAGCCTTTCCTCGACATCAGCAAGGGCCGCGTCGTGCAGGAATGTCTCTGTCGCGCGGGCGCGGTTGCGCAGCAAAGCTGTGCGATCTGTCAAATGAGGCGGGTTTTGCATGGCGGAACGATAGGATCGCGTGTTGGGAATGCAAGGCCTGCTGCATGTCGTCTATCCGCCGCAATGCGTGTCTTGCGACGAACGCGTTGCGACGGACTTTGGTCTATGCGGCGCGTGCTGGCGCGATACGCCCTTCATTTCGGGGTTGGTGTGCGATCAGTGCGGCACACCCCTGCATGGCGATAATACGGGCGAAGCTGCTCATTGCGACGACTGCCTTGCATCGCCCCGGCCATGGACGCGCGGGCGTGCGGCGCTTGTCTATGACGCCAATGCCCGGCACATGGTGCTGGCCCTGAAACACGGCGACAGGCTTGACCTTGCCCGACCCGCCGCATCCTGGCTGATGACGGCAGCGGCGCCGATCCTGGAACCTGACATGCTGGTGGCGCCGGTCCCGCTCCATTGGTTTCGCCTGCTGCGCCGCAAATACAATCAAGCGGCCCTTTTGTCCGCCGCGCTGGCCAAATCAGCGGGCCTTCCGCACTGCCCCGACCTTTTGCAGCGGTCCCGTCATACCGGCAGTCAGGATCACAAGGACCGCGTTACCCGCATGTCGAACATGACGGGGGCCATCCGTGCGCATCCGGGCAGGGCAGGCCAGATGCTGGGCCGTCATGTGCTGATCGTCGACGATGTGATGACCTCGGGTGCGACGTTTACGGCGGCGACCAAGGCGTGCCTCGGCGCAGGCGCGCGCGCAGTTTCGGTCCTTGCGCTGGCGCGTGTGACCCGCGACCTTTGATGCCTATCCTATTCGCGAAATCCTGATCGGCGGCTTCATTGCGCCCGCGTGGCAAACGCCTATACTCTTGCCCGATCAAGGGAAAGCGCGATGAAACAGATCGAAATCTACACCACCCAGTCCTGCCCCTATTGTGTCGCAGCCAAGCGACTTTTGAAAAAGAAGGGCGCAACCTACGCCGAGATTGACGTGGGCGCGAACCCCGGCCTTCGCTTGGCCATGACGGATCGCGCGGGCGGCAAGCGATCAGTGCCGCAGATTTTCATCGGTGGCGTGCATGTCGGTGGATGCGATGATCTGCACGCGTTGGACGACGCAGGCAAACTTGACGCGATGCTGGCCTGACCCGCGATGCGCGTCGGCCTGATCCAGCTGACCGTTTCGGATGATCCCGGTGCGAACCTGTCGGTCACGTTGGCGCTGGTCCGTCAGGCGGTGGCGGGTGGTGCGGGGTTCATTCTGACGCCCGAATGCACAAACGCGCTGTCGTCGAGCCGCGATCACCAACGCAAGGTGCTGCAGACCGAAGATCAGGATCAGACCCTGTCAGCCTTGCGCGCGGAGGCCGCATCGGCAGGTATCTGGATGCTGATCGGTTCGCTGGGAATCGTGACTGGCGACGCCGACGGCCGCTTTGCCAACCGGTCGTATCTGATCGCGCCCGATGGCAACGTCGCTGCCCGCTATGACAAGATCCACATGTTCGACGTGAACGTCTCCGAGACGGAAGTTTATCGCGAATCGGCGGGCTACCGTCCCGGCGGCCACGCGGTGCTGGCGCGCACCGACTTTGGCACCTTGGGCATGACTGTCTGCTACGACGTGCGCTTTCCAATGCTTTACCGCCGTCTGGCGCAAGCTGGGGCACAGATCCTGACGGTCCCTGCCGCCTTCAATCACATCACCGGTGCAGCGCATTGGGAACCGTTGCTGCGCGCCCGCGCGATCGAGACGGGCGCCTATGTCCTGGCACCCGCACAGACTGGTTTTCATCCCGAAACTGCTGGCAAGGGCCGCCGCACCCATGGTCATTCGCTGGTAATAAGCCCTTGGGGAGAGGTGATCGCAGACGGTGGCACCGACCCCGGCGTGACCTTTGCCGATCTGGACCTGGCCGAGGTCGACCGCGCCCGCGCCCGCATCCCCTCGCTTGACCATGACCGCGAGTTTTCCGGGCCATGACCGAACGCAACGACGATCTGGCGATAAGCCTGTTCAGCGAGCTGTTCATGGCCGATCAGCTTGCGCGGAACCGCATTTCCAAGGCTTTGCCCAAGGGGATGGAGCTGTCGCATTTTTCCGTGCTGAACCATCTTGCAAGGGCAGGGGACGAGAAGACTCCCGCGCAGCTGGCCCGTGTTTTTCACGTCACGCGCGGGGCGATGACCAACACCTTGTCGCGGCTGGAATGGGCCGGGCATGTGCATATTCGCCCCGACTGGGACGACGCGCGACAAAAGTTCGTGTCGATCAGCCCGTCCGGGCGGTCGGCGCGCGATGCTGCAGTCCAGTCGGTTGCGCCCATCATTGGCGAGGTCGTGCAGGGCCTCGGGGCCGACACGGTTCGCATGTTGCTGCCCGTCTTGCGCACGATCCGCGTCCGGTTCGAAGAAGAAACCTGACCGGTCGTCGCAAACTGCGATCGCCATTAGGAAAATATTGCCGAATCCGGCCTTAACCTTGTGACCACGGGATGGCGGTGTAGTCATCCAAGGGGACAAGGCCCATGACCCATCGACGCTCGCAAGATTTTCCTCTTGTGGTGACTGGCGCCAATGGGCGCGTGGGTCGCCTGTTGCAGGCCGCCTGGGCCTTTCAGCAGCCCAAGGGCGTGACACCGCTTTGGTGCGCGCGGCAGTCGGGCTATTGGCAGGATCTTTTGACGGGGCCGCTGGATCCGGCGCCGTCCGGGGCCGTCGTGTTGCACCTGGCCACCGATTTGTCCCCTGCACAGGGCGCGTCGGCAAGATCCGCCCTGATGGCCCGGACCGTGGCGACCGCGGCAAGGCAGGGACGGGCGCGACACTTCCTCTTTGCCTCCACCGCTGCCGTTTATGCGGCAGCAGACCATGATCTTGATGAAACATTGCCTTGCATGCCCCAAAACGCCTACGGCCATGCCAAGAAGTTGGCCGAAACGATCTGCCGCGAGGCGGCCGGATCAGTCCCGGTCACAGTGCTGCGGATCGGAAATGTGATTGGGGCGGGGGCGTTGATTGGAACGGCGCTTGGCGATGGCCCGATCAGGCTTGACCCTGTTCCCGGACGTCCGGGCGGACCAATGCGGTCATGGATTGCGCCCGGCGAACTGGCGCGAGTGATCTGCCAGCTTGCCAGACTTGCGGCGCGCGATATGACCCTGCCGGATGTTTTGAACATCGCCAGTCCCGGCGCGTGGTCGATGGGCGACATTCTTGATGCCGCCGGTCTTCCCTGGGACTACGGCCGCTACAGCGATCAGATTTTGCCAAGGTTGACCCTGAATACCGCGCGGCTGGCGGCCTGCTGTCCTGGCCTTTCCAGCCCCTCCCCGGTCGAGATGATGGCCGACCTGCGCCAAACCCTGATGCACAAGGTGCCGGTATGACGCGCGCCGACCGGGCGCTTGATCTTGCGCTGGCGCTTCTAATGGTTGCGGTGGTTGCCGTCCCGTTCGTGGCGGTCCTGACAGTGCACGCGCTGGCGATGGGACGCCCCTACTTTCACCCAAGCGAACGGATGCGCAGCCCGCAGCAGTCGTTTGTCTTGTGGAAGCTGCGGAGCATGCATCCCGCCAGCGATGATGCAGGCGTTTCCGGCGGCAACAAGGCGGCGCGCATCCCGCGCTGGGGCAGGTTCCTCCGGGCGAGCCGGTTGGATGAACTGCCGCAGTTCTGGAATGTCCTGCGCGGCGATATGCGCCTTGTGGGCCCGCGTCCGCCGCTACGACAATATGTCGAACGCTTTCCCGGCATTTATGCGCATGTTTTGCAACGGCCGCCGGGCATCACGGGCCTTGCCACACTGGTCTTTCACCGGCACGAACGGCGGCTGCTCAATGACTGCCAGACGCCGGACGAAACCGACCGGATCTATGCCCGGCGGTGCGTGCCGCGCAAGGCGCGTCTGGACATAATCTATCACCTGCGCGAAAGCGCGGGTCTGGATGCGATGATCCTGTTCTGGACGGTTGGCGCGCTGATCCGACGGCG
>JBKJVF010000244.1:0-9433 GCA_046589965.1 Paracoccaceae bacterium | reverse complement strand
TCGATCAGGTTGTGAAACACTTGCGTCAACTGGTCGGCGTCACCGGGCACGACCGGCTTGTCATCGGGCGCATCGAACTGAACGTCGATGCCTGCGGCCTGGGCCTGCGGGCGCAATGTGGCGATGGTCATCTGGATCAGGCTGGCCAGGTCCACCGGATCGGATGGACGGACGCGTTCCTCGGCCTCGACCCGGCTGAGTTGCAACAGATCCCGCACCAGCCGGTTCATCCGGCCGGCTTCGCGGTCCATGATGGCCAGGAACCGCTCCTGTGCGGCGGGATCGTTGCGGGCAGGCCCGCGCAACGTCTCGATGAACCCCATGAGCGCGGTCAGCGGCGTCTTCAGTTCATGGCTGACATTGGCGACGAAATCGCGCCGCATCTGGTTGGCCTCTTCGGCGGCGGTGATGTCTTGCAGGATACACATCACGCCATCGACATCTGCCCCCTCGACCGACGAGACGCTGACCCGGAAAACCTGATCGCGCGACCCCAAGGGGACCGCGTGGCGCGCCTCGGACCGTTCGCGGGTGGAGAGGCAGCGCGCAATGGACGACAGCACGGCGGGCGTGCGCAGGGCCATCGCATGGTGCCGCCCCTCGATGGACGGTCCCAGAACGTCTCTGGCGGCCTGATTTGCAAAAAGGATCCGCTCATCCCTGCCGACGATGACCACAGGATGACCCATCGCGTCGAGGATCGAAGCGACAAGACGTTGTGGCACAGGACAGGCTCCTTAGACGTCACCCCTTTCGGGGTCCAAAGCAGCGGTTGCATCGAGAAAACATACCGCATCATAATCTATGCGTGTATTTTAGAAGGAAAATTCCCGATACACGTGCAACTGTTGTTTACGTAAGCAGATGCGGCATGTCAGACTATGCCGCAACAGGATTGCTTCGCAAGGGGAGCTGCGCCTTGGTCCACAAGCGAACACCGCCGCCAGACCTGACCACTTCGACCGACGCCGCGACACCTGACGAACAGATCATCATCGCGATCGAACCGGTCGACTGCGATCCTGCGTCGGTCCCCGCAGGCGCGCGGATCGTCAAGATCCCGTTCCGTGCGCTGACCAAGCCGTTTCTGGTCGAGACCAAGGCCGCATTGGTGATGGGACCTTTGGTATCGCAACACGTGGATGCGATGCAGATCGCCGAACGGTTGGGCGAGCTGGGTTTTCGCGGTACCTTGCGGGTGGTCGGTCCCGCCTTGCCCAACCCCGGGCTGGTCTTGCGCGAAATCCGCTCGGCGTCAGGGTCAAAGGACATCACGGTTGAGGTGGTGACTGCCCCCTGACCAAAGTTGGACCGCCACCGTCACCGCTCGTGCAAAGCCAGTCCGCCAGCATAGCGGCGGGCATTGCGCTGGTAGCCCATTGCCGACTGCAAGAGACGCGCACGGGCCGCGTCGTCCAGCGCACGGATCACCTTGCCGGGGCTGCCCATCACCAGGCTGCCATCGGCAATATCCTTGCCTTCGGTCACCAGAGTCGCAGCACCGATCAGGCATTGCGATCCGATCTTGGCGCCGTTCAGGATGGTTGCGGACATGCCGATCAGGGTCTGGTCCCCGATGATGCAGCCATGCAGCATGGCCTTGTGCCCGATGGTGCAATTGGCCCCGATGGTCAGCGGATAACCCATATCGGTATGCAGGACGGAGTTTTCCTGCACGTTCGACCCCGGACCTACGCGGATTTCCTCGTTGTCACCGCGCAAGATCGCACCGAACCAGATCGATGCGCCCGCCTCCACCACCACCCGTCCGATCAGGACTGCGGTAGGCGCGATCCAGGCATCGGGGTGGACCTGCGGGCTGATGCCGTCGAGGGAATAGATCATCGTGATGCAAACTCCGCGTTCAGGCCGCGCACAAAATCGGCAAGTTGGGGTTGGCGGGCACGACGCATGCGTTCGGCCTGCACGATGGTCAGAAGGTCTGCAAAGGTCGTTTCAAGATCATTGTTGACCAGCACATAGTCATATTCGGCCCAATGGCTGATCTCGGCCTGGCTTTTGGACATCCTGTCGGCAATTACTGCCGCACTGTCCTGACCGCGCTGGCGCAGACGCTGTTCCAGGACTGCAATGGACGGCGGCAAGATGAAGATCGACACGACATCGTCACGCATCGCCTGCTTGATCTGCTGGCCACCCTGCCAGTCGATGTCGAAAAGCGTGTCGCGCCCGTCTAGCATCGCGGCCTCTACCGCCGCGCGCGGGCTGCCATACATGTTGCCGAACACCTCGGCATGTTCCAAAAGCTGCCCGTCGGCGGCCATGGCATCAAAGGCCGGGCGGCTGATGAACTGATAGTCGCGGCCATCGACCTCTCCCGGACGGGCGGGACGGGTGGTGGCCGAGACCGAAAACCGGATATCGACGTCCCATCCCATCAGCCGATGCGCCAGCGTCGACTTGCCAGCCCCGGAGGGCGAGGAAAGGATGATGAGAAGTCCGCGCCGCGCCATGGGCTATTCCACGTTCTGAACCTGTTCGCGCATCTGATCGATGACCGTTTTCAGGTCAAGGCCAATGCGCGTCATCGCCAATGAAGGCGACTTGGAACAGAACGTGTTGGCCTCGCGCATGAATTCCTGCGTCAGAAAGTCGAACTTGCGCCCGACAGCGCCATCCGTCGACAAAAGCGCGCGCGCCGCGTCGGTATGCGCGGCAAGGCGGTCGAGTTCTTCGGTGACGTCAGCCTTCACGGCCAGCAGCGCCAGTTCCTGCGCTAGGCGCGTCTCGTCCAGTCCGTCGCTCGTCTCCAGCAGTTTGGCCACGGACGCCTTGAGCGATGTCGATACGCGATCCGGGTGGGCGTCGATTTCGGCCGCTGCCGCTGCGGTCAGGGCGGTGATCCGTTGGATCTGGCCCGTCAGGACAACGGAAAGTGCCGCACCTTCTGCCTGCCGCGCGGCGGCGAAGTCCGCCAAAAGCGGGGCAACGTCCGCGATCAGCACCGCACGAAGCGGTGCGGTATCCTCGTCCGCCGTCCCGGTCTCCACGATGCCGCGCAAGGCGAGGACATCCGCCGCATTCGGTTGGGCCAGCGTCAGGCCCGACGCCATGGCACAGGCCTCCACCTCGGCCAGCGCGTGCAAGGCGGCGGTCAGCGCCGGGCGGTTCAGCCGCAGCATTGTGTCCGCCTCGGCCCCCGGATCGCGGCTGACCTTCAGCGACAGGCTGACATTTCCCCGCGTGACCGAAGCCGAAAGCGCCGCACGAACGCCAGGTTCCAGCCCGTCGATCCAGTCGGGCAGCCGCAGGCGCAGATCAAGCCCCTTGCCATTGACCGACCGCAAATCCCAGGCCCAGGCATAGCCCAGCGCCGCCCCTCTGCGCGCCGCGAACCCCGTCATGGAAACGACCATGGCTGCCAGCCTTCCCCTCGCCTCAAAGGCGAGTATTTACCATTTGTCGAGATTTCAGGCCAAATGCCGTCCAACTCATGTAACTTAAGGTCTTGGTAACATGTGTCGTCGCAAGGTTAACGCATCCTGCCCTGCCCCCGGTTCACGGCCCGCAGCCCGACCCGGACCCCGGCATAGCAGAGCCCGCCCGACGCGACAATCGGCGCAAGATGCGCAGGGCAAGGGATGGGGCAATGAAAGACAAGATCGTGCTGATCGGCAAGAGTTTCGCGCGCAGCGTGGCAGAAGATGGATACCAGTTTGCAGCGCGGGCGCCGGCGATGCGCGAAGTGCGCGCCTACTGGGAAGGGTTACGCCAGAACGGTGGTGTCCCTGCCCGTGATGCCATCGATCCGCGCGGCATTGCCGGTGCGTTGGACCAGGTATTCATGATCGAACGGATCGCACCGGGGCTGGCGCAGTTCCGGCTTGTCGGATCGCAGATCACCGACCTGTTCGGCTGCGAGGTGCGCGGCATGCCCTTTACCTCTCTCTTCGACCCGGATGGACGGCGCAAGATCGGGGCCTTGCTGGAGGGCATGTTTCTGGACCCGGCAATCCTGCATGTCGATCTGGAGGCAGAGCAGGCGATCGGCAAACCGGCCCTGCGCGCGCATCTGATGCTGCTGCCACTGGTGTCGCAAAGCGGCAAGGTCGACCTTGCCTTGGGATGCCTGGAGCTGGACGCACCCATCGGGCGCACCCCCCGCCGGTTTGCGATTGCCCGGGCCCATGTCGAAAAGCTCGCCGCCGATGCGCGCAAGGCCGACGCCGTGGCTTTGGAATTTGCCGAACCCCAGACAGAATTTGCGATGCCGCGGCCGCCAAGGGCGCTAGGTCCCTATCTGCGGCTGGTGCATTCAGCCGATTGAGGCCTTGTCCCAACCAAGCAAAAGGGCGGGACTTTCGTCGCGCCCTTTGCCTTTGAAAGAATGGTCGAAACCCAACCCTACAGGGCCACGCGTCGGGCGGCCTCGCGCTGCGTGGAAAGTTCTTCGGCCACCAGGAACGCAAGCTCCAACGACTGGCTGGCATTCAGACGCGGATCGCAGGCGGTGTGATAGCGGTCGCTCAGATCTTCATCCGTCACGGCCCGCAGACCGCCCGTGCATTCGGTCACGTCCCTGCCTGTCATCTCGAAATGCACGCCGCCCGGAACGGTCCCTTCGGCCTTGTGGATGCCAAAGAATTCGCGAACCTCGCGCAGCACGGAATCAAAGGCACGCGTCTTGTACCCGGTCGAGGATTTGATCGTGTTGCCATGCATCGGGTCGCACGACCACACGACATTGGCGCCTTCCGACTTCACCGCCTTGATCAGACGCGGCAGGTTTTCAGCCACCTTGCCCGCACCAAAGCGCGCGATCAGGGTCAGGCGACCGGCCTCGTTCTCGGGGTTCAGCTTGGCCATCAGCACCTTGAGGTCATCCACAGTCGTGGACGGTCCGCATTTCAGCCCGATGGGGTTCAGCACACCACGCGCAAATTCGACATGCGCGCCGTCGGGCTGGCGGGTTCGGTCGCCGATCCAGATCATGTGACCCGATCCCGCGACGTTCTGGCCGGTGATGCTGTCCACACGGCACAAGGCTTCTTCGTATTCCAGCAATAGTGCTTCGTGGCTGGTGTAGAAATCGACCGTCGAGAGGTGATGCGAGGTTTCCGAATTCACCCCGGCGGCATTCATGAAGTCGAGCGCGTCCGAGATGCGGTTGGACAACTCGCGGTAGCGTTCCGCCTTGTCATGTTCGGCAAAGCCCAGGGTCCAGGAATGCACCCGGTGGATGTCGGCAAAACCGCCCGTTGAAAACGCGCGCAAGAGGTTCAAGCTGGCGGCGGCCTGGGTATAGGCCTGCAGCATCCGCGCGGGGTCTGGCGTGCGGCTTTCGGGCGTCGCGTCAAAGCCGTTGATGATGTCGCCACGGTAGCTGGCATATTCGACGCCGCCGATCACCTCGGTCGGGGCGGAACGCGGTTTGGCGAACTGGCCGGCCATCCGACCAACCTTGATCACCGGAACCTTGGCGCCGTAGGTCAGCACGACCGCCATCTGCAGCATGACGCGGAACGTATCGCGGATGTTGTCGGCCGAAAACTCGGCAAAGGATTCCGCGCAATCGCCGCCCTGCAACAGGAACGCCTTGCCCTCGGCCGCGAGGGCCAGCTGCTTTTTCAACCGCCGCGCTTCGCCCGCGAAGACCAGCGGAGGATATTTCGCCAACTGCGCCTCGACCGCCTTCAGCGCGGTCTGGTCAGGATAGTCCGGCATCTGCACGCGCGGTTTATTGCGCCAGTCAGATTTAATCCAGCCCTTAGTCATGGCGTCTCTCCGAAGTCCAAGCGATTTCGGGGTTGGATATACGCGCGCGCACTGCAGATGCAAAGACCGAAAGGCGAGGGGTATGCGGCGAATATGGCTTGCGGCGGCCTTGAAAAACTGGTTCCGTCGCCCGTAACCGACATAAACAGGTCGCTTGATGTCCATTCCCGCCACCAGAGCCGCCCCGTCGCCCCGTGCGGCCACGCCAAGACGGTTTGTGTTTCTGCTTTTGGACAAGTTCACCATGATCAATTTCGCAGGCGCGATCGAGCCTTTGCGCCTGACCAACCATGCGCTTGGGCATGAAGTGTATTCGTGGCTGCTGGCGGGTGAAGGCGGCGGGGAAAAAACTTGCTCCAACGGGGCGACATTCCGGCTGGACATCGGCCTTGATGATGTGGAGCGCGACGACACAGTTCTGGTCTGTGGCGGCATCGACATCCACAAGACCACCACCCGCGCGGTGATCGGCTGGCTCCGGCGCGAGGCGCGGCGTGGGGTCACCATCGGGGGTCTGTGCACCGGGTCCTATGCGCTGGCCAAAGCCGGGCTGCTGGACGGCAAGAAGGCCACCATCCATTGGGAGAACCAGGATGGCTTTCTTGAAGAATTCGAAGATGTGAACCTGTCGAAATCCGTCTTTGTGATGGACGGCAATCGCTGGTCCACCGCAGGGGGGATCAGTTCCATCGACCTGATGCTGAAGATTATCGCGGCCGACCATGGCGAGGATGTCGCCAACACGGTCGCCGATCTGATGATCTATTCCACCATCCGCACGGATCAGGACACCCAGCGGCTGTCGATCCCGACCCGCATCGGTGTGCGCCACCCCAAGCTGAGCCAGGTCATCCAGATGATGGAAGGTGCCATCGAGGACCCGATGTCGCCCGCCGATCTGGCCGAAGATGTCGGCATGTCGACGCGCCAGCTTGAACGGCTGTTCCGCCGCTATCTCAACCGCAGTCCCAAACGGTATTATATGGAACTCCGGCTGCAAAAGGCGCGCAACCTGTTGATGCAGACGGATATGAGTGTGATCAACGTGGCACTGGCTTGCGGGTTCGCATCACCTTCGCATTTTTCCAAATGCTACCGGTCGCATTACAATACGACGCCGTACCGCGAACGTGGCTCACAAGGCATGGCAACCCCGTCGATCCGCCTGTCGATCTGACGGGACACCAAGCCAGGTAGTCATGACGACCTTGGGTGGTGGCGCGATCTGTCGCGACGACGCGCACTTTTTGGCGGTGTCCATTAGGAAAACGTCTCGCCTGCATCTATGGCGCGCAGGGGATCGCGGCCGAACCGGTTCGGCCCGGACGTCCCGCGACTGCAAAAGAACACCAAGAGGACAATCGCGCCGATCAGCGGGATAAACGCGATCAGAAGCCACCAACCGGACCTGTCTGTGTCATGCAAACGGCGGACGCCGACCGCGAGTGCGGGCAGAAAGTTCCCCAAGGCCCAGATGTTTGATATGATGCCGCCCGAATAGTTTACCGAGAACATGCCGTCGCCCCGGGTCATCATGCCCTGCCCGAGGCCAAGTCCAGCTTCGATCACCGCGATCAAGATGCTGACGATGATTGAGAACAGGATGAACCACCAATATTCGGACCGCATCGCACGACCGTTGAAGGTGACATAGTTGCGATAGACACTTTGCACCGCCTGCATGAAATTCATCGCCATCTCCTTTCAGGGTTCATGCGACACGTTCATGCCAAAGACGCGCGAATGCAATGGTTGGGTCTGCCCGTCAGGATCATTGCCGGTTCGCACCTCCCATGTCCCTTTGCCTTGCAGTGCCAACCATCCCGGTCTAAGCGGGCGCTGCCCGTCCTGCCAGTCAAAGGTCCTTCCATGATCGAGCGTTATTCCCGTCCCGAAATGGTCGCCATCTGGACGCCCGAGACCAAGTTCCGCATCTGGTTCGAGATCGAGGCCCATGCCTGCGACGCGCAGGCCGCGCTGGGGGTGATCCCCAAGGACAATGCTGCGGCGGTCTGGCGCGCCAAGGACACACCGTTTGACATCGCGCGGATCGACGCCATCGAGGCGGTGACCAAGCATGACGTGATCGCCTTCCTGACCCATCTGGCGGAAATCGTAGGCTCCGATGCCGCACGGTTCGTGCATCAGGGGATGACCAGTTCCGACGTGCTGGACACCACGCTGAACATCCAGTTGGTCCGCGCGACCGACCTGTTGCTGGTGGCGCTGGACCGGGTGCTGACCGCGCTGAAGGCGCGCGCGTTGGAACACAAGGACACCCCCCGCATCGGGCGCAGCCACGGCATCCATGCCGAACCGACGACGATGGGCCTGACCTTCGCCCGGTTTTATGCCGAAATGGCGCGCAACCGGCCACGGCTGGTGGCGGCGCGGGCCGAAATTGCGACGGGGGCCATCTCCGGTGCGGTCGGGACATTTGCCAATATCGATCCGGCAGTTGAGGAACATGTCTGCAAGATGCTGGGCCTGACGCCGGAACCCATCAGCACGCAAGTGATCCCGCGTGATCGCCACGCCATGTATTTCGCGACCCTTGGCGTCATCGCGTCGGGCATCGAAAACGTGGCGACCGAAATCCGCCACATGCAGCGCACCGAAGTTCTGGAGGCGGAGGAGTTCTTTTCCCCCGGCCAAAAGGGCTCCAGCGCCATGCCGCACAAGCGCAATCCGGTGCTGACCGAAAACCTGACCGGCCTGGCGCGTCTTGTGCGGATGGCCGTGATCCCGGCGATGGAGAACGTGGCGCTGTGGCATGAACGCGATATCAGCCATTCATCGGTGGAGCGCACGATCGCCCCCGACACCACGATCACGCTGGATTTTGCGCTGCACCGGTTGGCGGGCGTCGTCGAAAAGCTGGTGATCTACCCCGACACCATGTTGGCCAACATGCACAAGTTCCGTGGTCTGGTGATGAGCCAGCGCGTCTTGCTGGCGTTGACCCAGGCCGGCGTCAGCCGCGAGGATGCGTACCGTCTGGTGCAGCGCAATGCGATGAAAGTTTGGGAAAAAGGCGCGGATTTCCAGACCGAACTGCTGGCCGACGCTGAGGTTACCGCCGCCCTGACACCGGCGGAGATCGCCGAAAAATTCGACCTTGGCTATCACACTAAGCATGTCGACACGATCTTTCGGCGGGTTTTCGGGGCTTAGCCCAAGAAATAGGCAGCACCCCGCCAGTCACACGACCGTGACCGGCATGATGCGCAGGCTTGGAATTTTCCGTGCCTTGACGGCGTTATTGCTGTGCTACCTTATTTTTCAAGCCAAGGATGACAACCATGCGTTTGCACACCGTTCTTTTGATTTCAGCCTTCATGCCCTTTGCCGCTTTTGCAGCGGGCAGCAGCACCACCGAACCGCCACAACCGACCGAGACCACCACCGTCTGCGAAAAAGGTCTGATCTGGGACGAAAAGACCGCAACCTGCGTCGAGCCGGTCAAGAAAAGCCTGAACGACGATCAGCGGTTCAAGGCCGTGCGCGAACTGGCCTATGCCGGACGCCCCGACGAGGCTTTGGTGGTTCTTGCCACGATGACCGAGGGGGACACCGACCGCGTCCTGACCTATCGCGGGTTTGCGTTGCGCAAGTCTGGCGACATCGAGGGCGGCATGGCGGCCTATGAGGCGGCACTTGTTCAGAACCCCGACAACATTCTGGCCCACAGCTACTT
>JBKJVF010000060.1:0-4459 GCA_046589965.1 Paracoccaceae bacterium | reverse complement strand
GTCGAGGTCCTGCCGAACGACGCGCTGGTGATGACGCCCCTGCGGCAGGCCCGCGTGGCGGATCGCGATATCCCCGTCGACTGGCAGATCGACCTGGCTTCCAAAGGCCTGTCAATCACGGTAACGCCGCTGAATGATGCGGCGTGGATGGCGACCTCAGTGCCCTACTGGGAGGGGCCGGTCTTTGCGACCGGAACCCATCCCGGGCGCGGCTATCTGGAGATGACGGGGTACTAGTCGACGCGGGCCGCAGTCACTTCGACCTCCACCAGAAATTCTGGACGCGTAAAGCCCGAGACGATCACCAGCGTTGAAGCAGGTAATCGCGCGACCCCGGCCAGCCATGCATCCCGCGCGGCCATGTAGCCCGCCATATGGGTGCGGTCAGTGACAAAGGCGTTGATCCGGATCACATCCGCCGGACCCATCCCCGCCTCGGCGAGGATTGCCGCGCAATTGGCAAAGCATTGATCCGCTTGCGCGCGCGCGCCGTCCGGCAAGGTTTCATCGGGCCGCAAGCCCAGCTGGCCCGATGTGACCACCAGCCGCGCGCCCGGCGGCACTTCGACCCCATGCGCATAGGCGGCAAAGGGCGGTCGGATCGACTTGGGGGCCAACGATTTCAAAGGGGGCGTCTCCGTGATCGGCTGTCTGCATTTGGTTCCTTTGCGCACGGCAAACTGCAACCCCGTGCGATACAAACGCCCAATAATTGTGCAATAATCGGCTTAAAGTCAGGTGTCCGGCGCTGAATATGTTGGCAGGCGCCATTAAAGCGGCGAAACATATGTCACATGACTGGTCAGTTGCCCCATGCGACTTAGGCTGATCTCCAAAGAATCGTTTAACCAACAGGAGCCTGCCAATGACTCTTTCAGTCCGTTTTCTGGGCGCGACCGCGATTTGCCTGACCGGATTTGCAGCACTTCCGGCGCTCGCGCAGAACACCGCCGTTACATTTGGCACCAACTGGGTCGCCCAGGCCGAACACGGCGGTTATTATCAGGCTGTCGCCGATGGCACCTATGCGGCCTGTGGTCTGGACGTGACCATTCTTCCCGGTGGGCCTCAGGTCAATAACCGCGCGCTGATGCTGGCGGGGCAGGTGGACTTCCACATGGGCGGATCGACGTTGGACGGCTTTTCCGCTGTCGCCGAAGGTCTGCCGATCATCACCGTGTCGGCAGCGTTTCAGAAAGACCCGCAGGTCATCGTGACCCATCCGGGTGCGGCCGCGTCCTTCGCCGATCTGGCCAAACTGGACAAGGTGCTGATCTCGGATGGGGGCGTGCTTTCGTTCTGGGCCTGGATGGTCCAAGCCTACGGCTTCAAGCCCGAACAGCGCGAGGTCTATACCTTTTCGGCCGCCCCGCTGATTGCCAACAAGACCTGGGGGATGCAGGGGTATCTGTCGTCCGAGCCCTATTTCTTTGAAAAGGAAACCGGGATCAAACCGGATGCCTGGTTGATCGCGGATGCAGGCTACACCGCCTATTCGACGACGGTTGAGACGCTGACGGATACCGTCGCAAACCGCCCCGAAGTGGTGCAATGCTTTGTCGACGGGTCGGCCATCGGCTGGACCAACTACCTGTATGGCGACAATACTGCAGCCAACGCAATGATCCAGAAAGACAATCCCGAAATGTCCGATGAGGCGATCGCTTATGGCATCAACTCGATGAAAGAGCATGGCATCGTCTTTTCGGGCGACGCGCTCACCATGGGGGCAGGGGCGATGACCGACGCCAAGGTCGAGGATTTCTACAACAAGATGCTCGCCGTCGGGGCCGCCCCCGAAGGTCTGGATTGGAAAGCGTCCTACACGCTGCAATTCGTCAACAAGGGCGTCGGGCTCGACCTCAAGCCCGCCGAGTGACGCGTTAAGCTGACTGCACATCGCGGGGGTCGTCCATTGGCCCCCGCGCTTTTGGATATGCCATGACCGATCTTTCCATGCGACCGATCCCTGCATTGGGACAGCGCCCCGGGCTGCTGGACATGGCCGGCATTTCCAAGGTGTTCAACGGCACGGTAACGGCGCTCGACGGGATGAACCTGACGGTGAACGAGGGCGATTTCCTGTCGCTTCTTGGCCCATCGGGCTGCGGCAAGTCGACCGCCCTGCGCCTGATCGCCGGGCTGATGCGCCCGACCACGGGACGCATCAGCTGGACCGGCGCGCATGACCGGGGCGATATCGGCGTGGTCTTTCAGGAGCCGACCCTGATGCCCTGGGCGACCGTGGCGAAAAACGTCTGGCTGCCGTTTCGTCTGCGGGGGCAAAGCTTTGCCTCGGTCCGCGACCGCATCGCGACAGCACTGGAATTGGTCGGGCTGGAGAATTTCCACAATGCCTATCCGCGCGAATTGTCGGGCGGCATGAAGATGCGTGTCAGTATCGCGCGCGCCTTTGTCACCAATCCGCGCCTGATCCTGATGGACGAGCCTTTCGCGGCACTGGACGAGATCACCCGCCAAAAGCTGAATGACGACCTTCTGGCGTTGAAATCCAAGATCGGCTGCACCGTGATCTTTGTCACCCATTCGGTCTTTGAATCGGTGTTTCTGTCGGACCGCATCGTGGTCATGGCCGCACGCCCCGGTCGCGTGGTGCAGGAACTGACGGTCGATGCGCCCTATCCGCGCGATATGGAATTTCGGACCTCGCCAGATTACGCTGCCCATACCCACGTCGTGTCGGATGCCTTGCGCAAAGCCATGGGGGATCACGCCATTGACCATCTCTGATCTGGGTACGCCTGCGACCCGCAGCGCCGACCCTACCTATGACGCCGACGAGGCACGCCGCGCCCGCAACCGCCGGATCGAAGGCGTGGCGCGCTGGGCGCTGCCCCTGGCGGTGGTGATCCTGACGCTTCTGGCCTGGAACTGGTTTTCCAACAGCAGCCAGACGCGCGGCCTGATCTTTCCCGAACCCGCCAAGGTCTGGGCGCGGTTTTTGGCTGATTACCAGATGCTGTTTGCCTCGCTGCTGGTGACGCTGAAAATCACCTTCATGGCACTAGGGATTGCTATTCTGGGGGGCGTCCTCTTGGCAATCCTGTTCACTCAAAGCCGCGTGGCCGAACTGATCTTTTTTCCCTATGCGGTGATCTTGCAGGTCACGCCCATCGTGTCGATTGCGCCCCTGATCTTTATCTATGTGCAGGACCCCTTGGCCCGTGTGCTGATCTGCGCCTGGATCGTGGCCTTTTTCCCGATCCTGTCCAACACCACGCTGGGCCTGAAATCGACCGACAGCAACCTGCGCGATCTCTATGCGATCTATGGCGCGACGTGGTGGCAAAAGCTGCTGTTCCTGCAACTGCCATCGGCGGCGCCCTATTTCCTGGGCGGTCTGCGCATTGCGGGGGGCCTTGCCCTGATTGGCGCCATCGTCGCGGAATATGTGGCGGGAATCAGCGGCTCCGGCTCGGGCCTGGCCTACCGCATTCTGGAGGCGAGCTATCGGTTGAACTATCCCCGCATGTTTGCCGCCCTGATCATGATTGCCGTTGTCGGCGTCATCATTTTTGCAGCGACCACATTCATCTCGTGGTTCTTTTTGCGTAAATGGCACGAAAGTGCGCTAAGCCGCGAACAATGAGCGATTTCCTGCACCTTCCCCACGGCCCCGTGACGTTGACAAATGTCACTATGCCCGCCTGCCTTTTGGGCCGCGACGGGGACCTGATCCAGACCGAAATTTCCATCGCGGACGGTGCGATGTCAGGGCCGAAGCCGCTGGCCATCGATATGGGCGGCGCGATGGTGCTGCCCGCGTTTGTCGACATGCATACCCATCTCGACAAAGGCCATATCTGGCCCCGCTGCCCCAACCCCGATGGCAGTTTCATGGGCGCGCTGATGGCGGTCCGTGGTGACAGTGCCGCGCGCTGGACGGCCCATGACGTCCGACGACGCGCCGATTTCTCGCTCAGGGCGGCCTATGCGCATGGCACCCGCGCGATCCGCACGCATCTGGATTCTGCGCCCCCGCAGGATGACATCTCGTGGCCGGTCTTTTCGGACCTGCGCGACGCGTGGGAGGGGCGAATTGAGCTGCAAGCTGCCTGCCTGATCGGCTGCGAAGGCTTTTCGACCGAGGGCGCGTTTCGCCATACCGCCGAACTGGTGGCGGATCATGGTGGCGTGCTCGGGATGGTCACATATCCTGTGCCCGATATCACCACCCGCATCCGTGACTTCCTTGGACTGGCGGCAAAGCTGGGCCTTTCGGTCGATTTCCATGTCGACGAAACGCTTGATCCCGACAGCAACACCCTGCGCGACATCGCCCAAGCGGTGATCGACACCGGTTTCGCCGCCCCCGTCGTGGTCGGTCACTGCTGTTCGGTTTCCGCCATGGCAAACGATGACGCGATGGCCACCCTCGATCTGGTGGCGCGTGCGGGCCTCCATGTTGTCAGCCTGCCGATGTGCAACCTTTACCTGC
>JBKJVF010000023.1:0-3661 GCA_046589965.1 Paracoccaceae bacterium | reverse complement strand
GTGGCGGGCTGGGGCGGGATGGAGGCGGCCTCGATCCTGCCAAAGCGGCTGACGACGACGGCCATTCCGACCGCGCGGCTGGGCAAACTGGCGGCCGAGGCCATCGTCAGCCGCCTGCGCGGGGACCCGGTCGAGGATGTTACCATCATCGAGACCCGTCTGGTTCCGGGATCGACGATCTGACCCGTGTCAGTCGGCCCAGGGACCGTGCTGGCCCACAGTCCCATTATCCAGCCGTTCAAAGCCGTGCAGACCGAAAAAGTCGCGCTGGCCCTGGATCATGTTGGCGGTCCCCCGCGCCGTCCGCATCGCGTCGAAATAGGCCAATGCCGCCGCATGGGCGGGCACCGCGATGCCGTGCATGGCTGCCGTTGCGACGACCTGGCGCAAGGCCTCGTGGCTTGCCTTGATCCTGGTCGCAAAGAAGGGCGCTGCCATCAGGCTGCGGTCGGCATCTTCGGTAAAGGCATTGGCCATGTCGTCCAGCATGGCCGAACGGATGATGCATCCTTCGCGCCAGACGCGCGCGATCCCAGGCAGGGCCAGATTCCAGCCAAATTCCTTTGAGGCAGCCTTCATCATGCGAAAGCCTTGATCATAGCACATGATCTTGCCGCAGATCAGTGCCTGTTCCATCGCCGCGACGGGCAGGTCCGAAATCCTGCGCGGGGCCGCGCCATACAGCGATTGCATCTTCGCGCGTTCGTCGCGGCGCGACGACAGGTTGCGCGCAACCACAGCCGCCTCGATGACGGGGATCGGGGCCGCCAGATGCTGGGCCTCGATCACCGTCCAGCGCCCGGTGCCCTTTTGCCCGGCGGCATCGACGATCACGTCCAGCAATGGTCTGCTGGTCGCCTGATCCATGGTGCCCGCGACTTTGGCCGATATCTCGATCAGGTAGGACTGCAGCGGCCCGGTGTTCCAGGCGGCAAACGTTTCCGCCACCTGCCCTGCCGTCCAGCCCAGCCCGTCGCGCATCAGGCCATAGGTTTCGGCGATCAGCTGCATGTCGGCGTATTCGATGCCGTTATGGACCGCCTTGACGAAATGGCCCGCTCCTTCCTCGCCCATCCAGTCCGCGCAAGGTACGTCGCCGAACTTGGCGGCGATGGCCGTCAGAATCGGGGCCACCCGGTCCCACTGCGCGCGCGGACCGCCGCCCATGATGGCGGGGCCGTGGCGCGCGCCCTCCTCGCCACCAGAGACGCCAATCCCGAGGAACGGCGTCTTGAGGGTGCGCATGCGTCGGTTGGTGTCGTGAAAATTGGCGTTGCCGGCATCGATGATCAGATCATCGGGCCCGATCAGCGGGGTCAGCGCTGCAATCTGCTGATCGACCACATCGCCCGCAGGCACCATCAGGATGATCGCGCGCGGCGGGGTGATCGCGGCGACGAAATCAGCCAGGGTTTTCGTCCCGGTGATCCTTGGTTTCAAGGTCCCTGCCCCGGCGACGAATTCGTCCGTCACTGACGTCGTGCGGTTGAAGACCGCGATGTCAAAGCCCTTTTCCGCGATGTTGAGGGCCAGCGCCGACCCCATCGTTCCAAGCCCGATCAAGCCGATGTCACATGTCATGGGAATTGCGCACCCTTCCGGTTCAGCGTCACGCGATACAGGCTGGTCGTGGCGGTAATGTAAAGCTCATGCTTGGCACGTCCGCCGAAACACAAGTTGGACACCAGTTCCGGCACGAAGATCTTGCCCATCAACTGCCCGTCGGGAGAGATGCAGTGCACCCCGTCCGCGGCCGATGACCACAGATTGCCATCGCTGTCGACCCGGATGCCGTCCGCACAGCCGGGCGAGATGGTGTGAAAAAGGCGGCCACCTGACAGACGCCCATCGGGCGCGCAATCGTAGACATGGATCGCTTGGGTATCGGTGGAATGCATGCGTCCGGTATCGGCAACGTAAAGCCGCCGCTCGTCAGGTGAAAAGGCCAGCCCGTTGGGGCAGTTCAGATCGGCCACCATAACGTCGAGCGCGCCTGTGTCCGGGGTCAGCCGGTAAACCACGCAAGGATTTTCCTGCGCCGCGGCAAATCCTTCGTAATCCGACATGATCCCGTAATGGGGATCGGAAAACCAGATTGTCCCATCCGACTTGACCACGACATCATTGGGCGAGTTCAGCCTGTTCCCCTGATAGCTGTCGGCCAGAACGGCAATTGACCCATCATGTTCGGTGCGCGTCACGCGCCGCAGCCCGTGTTCGCAGGAAATCAGCCTGCCCTGCCGGTCGCGAGTATGACCATTGGCATAGTTCGAGGGCGCGCGATACGTTGAAATCCCGGTGTCGGGGGACCAGCGCAAGATGCGGTTGCTGGGAATGTCCGAGAACAAAAGACAGCCCGCATCGCCGAACCAGACCGGCCCTTCGACCCAGTCAAAACCGGTGGCCAGTTGCTTGACAGGGGCATTGCCCAGCACATAGCGGCCAAAGGCGGGGTCGATGATCTGAAAGAAAGACATCACGGCGCTCCTGCATGCATAGGGTGGCCCAATGGTTAGGCTTCGGCAGCATAGGCCACGTCAATCCATGGGCAAATGGCCGCCAGTTAACTAACCAAATTCGATCTGCGCCTTGACCGCCCGGCTGCGGTCGCCCGCAGTTCGAAACGCCTCCAGCGCCTGATCCAGCGCGAAGGTCTGGGTGATCAGGGGCTTTACGTCGATCAGTCTCTTTTGCATCAAGCTGACGCCGGTCTGAAACTCTTCATGAAACCGGAACGAGCCGGTCAGTGACAGCTCTTTGGCGGTCATTGTCTGGACCGGCAAGGTCATGTCGCCGCCCAGACCCAGTTGCACGATCGTGCCGCGTGGGAGCATCGCGGGAATGGCAGCGGCCAGTGCGGATGCAGCACCCGAGCATTCAAAGAGGACGTCAAAGCTGCCCTTGTCTTTGGCAAAGCGGTCCAGCGACGCGGCATTGTCGCCCATGTTCACAGTAACATCTGCGCCCGCACGCTGCGCCATGCCCAGCGTAAAGGCTGAAAGGTCCGTCGCCACGATCAGGTCCGCCCCCGCCCGGCGCGCGGCCAGGATGCACAAAATGCCGATCGGGCCGCATCCAGTGACCAGAACCGACTTGCCCAGCATCGGCCCCGCGCGCCCGACTGCATGTAAACAGACCGCCAGGGGTTCGGCCATTGCGGCCTCGCCCGGGGTCAGGCCATCGGCCGGCGCGCACTGGCCGGCATCGGCCACCAGCACCTCGCGAAACGCGCCCTGAATATGCGGAAAGGGCATGGCTGAACCGTAAAAGCGCATGTTCAGGCAATGATTGAACTCAGCCTTCAGGCAATATTGGCACCGGTGGCAGGGACGCGACGGCGACACGGCCACCAGTTGACCGACCTTCAACCCCGCGACACCTTCGCCGAGGGCCGTGATATAGCCCGAAACCTCGTGCCCCAGAACCATCGGTTCGCGCAGGCGGATCGTGCCAAAGCCGCCATGGTTGAAGTAATGCAGGTCGGATCCGCAGATCCCGCCCCTAGCCATCCGGATCTGCACCTGCCCTGGACCGACAGCCTCATCTGGATGAGCCTCGACCCGCAAGTCTCTGGCGGCATGGATAACAATGGCTTTCATGGCCGCCTCACAACACGGGCGTGATCAGATCACGCCCCGCAAAATGCGCCGCCAGATTGTCG
>JBKJVF010000084.1:0-13568 GCA_046589965.1 Paracoccaceae bacterium | reverse complement strand
GATCGTGCCCTTCGTCGGCACGTCAAGGCCCGCGATCATCCGCAACAGCGTGGTCTTGCCGCAGCCCGATGGCCCCAAGAGCGCCGTCAGCTGGCCTTCGGGAAAGTCGAGCGTGATGTCATCAACCGCCCGCGCTTCGCCAAAGTCCTTGCAGATGTTCTCCAGCGACAGCGCCCCCATGGCTACACCTAGACCCCGGCGACCATCTTGTCCCAGGCTTCCTTGATGAAGGTTTCCTTGTCCAGATAGGCCTCATAGGCGGGCTTGATCGTGGGCGTGCCTGAGGCGAAGGCAAACTCTTCATCCGTCAGGTCGGTTTTATCCTTGGCAACCAAGGGGGCCGTGCCGATCTTGCGCGACATCAGCGCCTGCGTCGCAGGATCAGACGAAAAGTTCATGAATTCCGCGGCTTCGGCATCCTTGTCAGAGATTGCGGCAAGGCACCACGATCCGTAATCCTGCGGATTGCCCTCTTTCGGGAAGATCGGCTTGATCGGGAAACCTTCCGAGGCCATCAGGTTGGACACATCGAGATAATACTGCCCGCCGATGACATCGCCGTTCTTCATTGCCTGCTCCATCTGGCTTTCGGCAGACCACCAGAGCGCCACATTCGGCTTCAACTCGGCCACCTTGGCGATGACCGCAAGAATGCCCTCGTCGGTTGCAAAGGTTGCTTCGCCGTCAAAGAACGTCGCCGCCGTGATATCCAGAAACAGCGCGTTGAAATTCTTGGACAGCCCAAGGCTGGATTCATACTTTGACGTATCCCAGAACTCGGCCCAGCTCGCCGGGGCTTCGGTCACTTCGGTCGGGTTGATGACCATCGCCGTGAACCACGACATCGCGCCCACGCCCAGCGGTCCCTGGCCAGCATCAAATACGAAATAGGGGTCAAGGTTCGATGACGCCGGCACCTTGGAGATATCCAGCGTCTTGATAAGCCCGCCCAGGCGGCTGGCCTTGATCATCGTGTCGCGGGCATAAAGCGAGATGTCCGTCGGCACCGATCCCGCAGCCGTCGCCTGCTGCATGGTCACCAGCCAGTCCGACGAATTCGGCTGCGTCACGCTTTCAACCGTGATGCCGGTTGCGGCGGTAAAGGCCGGGAACACATGTTCCTTGAAGCTGTTTTCGAAATACCCGCCATAAGATCCCACCCGCAGTGTTCGGGTCTGGGCGATCAGCGGTGTACCGATGACCCCGGAAGCGGCGGTCATCGCAGCATAGGCGCCGCCGCGCTTCAAAAGGGTCCGTCTGTTCAACAACGTCATATCTATCGTCTCCCCATGTCGGCGTTGTGCGTGCCGACCTTTGATTTCAGGTTTTTGTCGGGAAACCGGACCAGCAAGCCAGCCGCGCATCCCATCGCCCCAGCCCAAACGTTAAGAGTTGCAAATGTCCGGTGAGGAATGTTTCGCGGTCGATTCAGCCACTGCGTACGGCTTCTGCACAAGAATTAACCATTCCGGCGCGCGCAATCCGCGTTTCTGAACGTTCCCTGTATGTCGTGGCAAATCCGCAGGCCAAGTTCGCAGGCAAAGGTGATTCTGAGGAGAAGACCATGCGTTCAGACGTATCGGACGACCAACGCGCCCTGACGGTGGATGATGCGACCCTTCCGGTGATCGATCTGGGGGGCCTTTTCAGCGGGGATCCCGCCGACAAGGCCCGCATTGCAGCCGAGCTTGGCCGGGCCGCGCGCACATCAGGGTTCTTCTACATCACCGGCCACGGCGTGCCTCAGGCACTGATCGACGGCGTGATGGCGGCCTCGCGTGCCTTTCACGGCATGCCGCGGTCTTACAAGATGCGCTGGTGGTCAGGCTTTACCACCCATCACCGTGGCTATGTCCCGTTTGAGGAAAACGGTGCCAACTTTCCCAAATCGATCAACATGAACGAAGCCTGGGACATGTCCTACGAGGCCCCCGCCGACCACCCCGACTATCTGGCCCAGTGGCGGATGACAGGCCCCAACATCTGGCCCGACCTGCCCGGCTGGAAAGAGACCGTCGCCAGCTACTATGACGCGGTCTTTGGCCTTGGCCTGCGGCTGCTGGATGCCCTGGCGCTGGAACTGGGGGTCGAGACGGAAGAGCTGACCCGCCACATCACGTATCCCACCTCGCAACTGCGCCTGTTGCGCTATGTGCCGAACGATCTGCCTGCCACCAAGGACATCGTCGGCATCGCGGCCCATTCGGATTTCGAATGCTTTACCATCCTGTTGCAGGGTGGCCCCGGGCTGCAAGTGATGAACGCCGACGATGACTGGATCGAGGCCCCGCCGATCCCGGGCTGTTTCATCGTCAACATCGGCGATATCTTCGAGACGTGGTCGGGCGGGCAGTTCAAATCGACCCAGCACCGCGTCGTCAACATCGGGCGCGAACGCTTTTCCTTCCCGCTGTTTTTCGGGCTGGACTATCATTCCATCGTGGAACCGCTGGAGAAATTTTGCACGCCCGAGACTGCAGCCAAATATCCGGCCATGAAAGCGGGCGAGCATCTGATGCGCATGACGGTCAACGCGTTTCGCTACATGGCCGATGCACGCGACAAGGGGGCGCTGGTGCCCGACTATGACGTCCCCGAAGACAACCCCTTCAAGCGCGAGGCCCGGACCCCCGGGGACAAGGATGCAGCCGCATCGTGATCAAAGGCCGAGGCCCCTACCCTGGCGCAGGCGCGATTTAACCGGCTTAGCGCGTGGTCAGGGCGCTGCGAAACTGGCCAAGTTCTTCGGCTGTCATTTTGACCAGGTGTTTGTCTTCGGGATAGGCCCCTCCCGCGACATCGGCAATGAACTCCCGGAACGCGGCCACCCGTTCGGCCTGCAGCCGGTCATATTCGGCGGCAAAGTTGCGATAGACCTTGGAATGCCTCGGCATGTGGCCGCGGTTGGTGCCAAGGATATCCTCGGCGAACAGATACTGCGCATCACAGCCCGGTCCGGCCCCCATCGACCACAACAGGATCTCAACCCGGCGGCTGATTTCGGTCGCGACCTCCACCGGGACCACCTCGATCTCCACCGCAAAGGCGCCCGCCGCCTCATAGGCGCGCACCTCTTCCAACAGGGCAAGCGCGCCTGCCGCCGTCTTGGCCACGGCCTTCATGCCCCCTGTCCAGGTGGCGCGACTTGGCACAAGACCCACATGCCCCACGACCGGAATATGCTCGCGCGCGACGTGTTCCACTGTCCCAAGACCACCTGAACAATAGACCGCATCCGCCCCCGCCAGCATGACCTTGCAGGCCCAGCGCAGATAGTCGTCGCGGGTGCCCGCCTCCAGATGCGTCTGGCCGGTCATGGAAAATAGCGTTGGAGCCACTTCGCGGTATTGCGGATGCGTCACCAGTTCCGCAGGCACCGAGACGACGTCGATCCCCGCCTGTTCCGCCGCTGCCGCCTCGTCAAGCGACATCACGCGCAGCATGGTCAATTGCCCCATGCCCTTTTTGGCACGCAGATCGGCAATCGTAGGTTTTGTGCGGGTCATCTTGTCATCCTTTACGTCCCGGACCGGGCGATGTTCAGATTGTGGAACTCTTCTCGGTAGGGCTTGGCAGTCGGTGGCAGGTCTTTGCGGAAATAGTATTCCGGGTCGATCTTCTGGCGGCGGAGCGAGGCCAGAATCTCGCGGTAACCATCGATTATCGAGGTGTTGGGCGGCGGCAGGTCATCCTTGATCAGCGCATGCAGCCGCGGCAGGGCATGGTAGGGCACCATCGGGAACATGTGATGTTCGATATGGTAGTTCATGTTCCAATAAATGTAGCGGCTGACCGGGTTCATATAGACAGTGCGACTGTTCAACCGGTGGTCCAGCACGTTTTCGGCCAGCCCCGCATGCTGCAGATGCCCGCACATTACCATGTGCCAGCAGCCATAAATCCGCGGCAAGCCGATCAGCATCAAAGGCAGCCATGATCCCATCGCCAGCGCGGCGGCAATAGCGGCGGCATAGATCGCCATATGGACGCGGGCGGCATACACGGCCTTGCCCAGTTCGCTTTGCGGGATGAAGTCCCGCTCATCAGGCGAAAGTCTGCCCATGGCGTTGCGGAACAGAATCTTCAAGGATCTGAAACTTCCGATTATGTCAAAGAAAGCGAGGAAGTTCAGCAGCACCTTCGGGGGCCGCATCCAGGCAATTTCGGCATCTCGCCCGACGATATAGGTATCGGTGTGATGGCGGGCATGGCTCCAGCGCCAGGTTACCGGATTGCGCATCACCATGAAGCTCGCGATCTCATAGATGACATCGTTCATCCATGCGGTCCGGAATGCGGTGCCGTGCCCGCATTCGTGCCAGCGGCTGTCGCAGGATGACCCATATATGACGCCGTAGACGACAAAGAACGGCACGGCGGCCCAGCTGCCCCAGAAATAGATGCCGCCCGCCGCCGATCCGAACAGGAGGGCGAACCACAGGATGGTGTCGCGGATCGCCGGGCCATCGGTGCGCTTCATCAGGTCCTTCATCGCGGCGCGCGGAACGTTGGAGTGATACCATTCCGCAGAGGCCAGTCCGATCTCGACGGCGCGGCGGCTGTCGGCACCGACCAGACTGTAATCGCGTTGTCCGACGGGGATGAAGGCTGTCGTCATGGCTGCACCTTTGTGGGCTGAAACGGGGTCATGCGGCCTGGCCCCAAATCAGGGTCATGCACGCGCTCAAGGTATCGCCCGGCTGCAGCCGGACAAGTCCCGGCTGGCCGGGAAGGTTGTGGGCGTCGACCGGATGGGAGACCGGCTCGAAGCAGAAAAAGTCGGCACTGGCCGAGGGCGAGAAAAGCAGGGCCGTGCCAAGACCCGCGCTGGTGATCCGCAGCGACATCCCGGCCTTGCCTTGAGTGATCTCTGCCCTGCCATCCCAGCCGGAAAACCCGCAATTGATCCAGCCTTGCGGCAGCGGCGCAGATTGCGCCCAAGGGCATCCCGCGTCAAACGCAACCGGGGCTTTCGTGGCGGGCAGATGGTCAGGCGTTTCGGGCCATAGGCCGGTTGCGCCGAATTGCAGCCGTGTATCGCCATCGCGCGGAAACCACGGATGCAGGCCAAGGCCAAAGGGCAGCGCCAGATCGGCGGTATTGGTCACCGCAAGCCGGGTGTCCAGCGCGCCATCGGTCAGCTGGTAGCGGACCGTCGCGGAATGGCGGTACGGGCCGATTTCGCCGCCGACAAGGTGCAACTCGGCGCGTTCCTGCGACAATTCCACAACCTGCCAGGGGCGCTGAAAGCCGTCGCCATGTATCGGACAGGCCTCGCCCGGCAGATTGGCCGCGACGGGGTGCCATTGCCCTTCAAAGGCAAAGCCTCCGCCCGAGATCCGGTTGGAAAAGGGCACCAGCAGATTGCAGGCCAAGGCAAAGGGGCCGTCCTCGGCCCGACCCGACCAGGACCGCAGCACGGGCCTGTCCCCGGCCCACAAGCCCGCAAGACCCCCGCCCATGCCGGGATGGATCTCTGCCCTGGATGCGCCTGCATGCAGTGTGATCATCTACCAGCCACCATCAATTCCGATATTCTGTCCCGATATCATGCGCGCGGCATCAGATGCCAGAAACACCGCCAGGTTCGCCACGTCCTGCGGCAATATGCGCGACTTGAGGCTTTGGTGTTCCAATATCCATTGACTGTATTCTTCGTGGCGTTCTGCAAAGACCCGGTTTTCGGCTTCCGACACCACAGCGCCCGGTGCGATGGCGTTGACGGTGATGCCGTGGGGGCCAAGTTCGCGCGCAAGGCCCTTGGTTAGGCCCAGCATCGCGCCCTTGGACGCCAGATACGGCACGAACCCGTCCCATTGGCCGTTCAGTGTCAACGAGGTCAGACCGATGATCCGCCCCCATCGCCTGGCCTTCATGCCGGGCGCACAGGCCCGTGCCAGCGCAAAGGCCGCCGAGGAGTTGACCCGGATCAGGCGTTCATATTCGTCCAGACCGAATTCTTCGAACGGTTTGTTGATGATCAGCGCAGCGTTGTTGATCAGGATATCAAAGGGCCCTGCCCGCTCCACACGGTCCTGTGCGCTGACCGGATCGTTCAGATCGACGCCCAGCCAGCCAAGACCAGGCGTCGCGACCGCTTCGGGCCGGTCAAGGATGGTGACACGGGCCCCCGCCCCGACAAAGGCGTCGGAAAGCGCTGTCCCGATGGAGCCGAGCCCGCCGGTGATCAGTGCATGTCGTCCGCCAAGGTCGATCATGGCCATAACCTAAAGCTTCTCCGACACTTCCTCGATCGAGGTTTCTCCAACCGGCTTGTCCAGCACGATCTGCCCCAGCGCCATGGCAACGATCCGGTCGCAGCAGGCAAAGACATGGTGCATGTTGTGACTGATGAAGATCGAGGTCACGCCTTGCGCCTTCAGCCCCTGCACAAATCCGATCACTTTGGCGGTTTCCTTGACCGACAGATGGTTGGTCGGCTCGTCCAGGATCATCACCTTGGACTTGAAATGCATCGCGCGCGCAATCGCCACGCCTTGGCGCTGCCCACCGGACAATTCGCCCACCAACGCGTCAGGGCTGCGCAGATGCAAGTCCACATCGGCAATCGCCTTGACCGATTCCTCGCGCATGCGGCGTTCGTCCAGAACGCCGAAGCCGCCGATGGACCACTTCAACGGCTCGCGCCCGATAAAGACATTGCGCGAAATGGTCATCAGCGGGACCATGGAATTGTACTGATAGATCGTCTCGAGCCCCAAGCGCATCGCATCCTTGGGGTTGCGTATTTCCACCGGCTGGCCTTCGATCAGGATCTCACCCTCGTCCTGCCGGTGCAGGCCCGAGAGGATGTTGATCAGCGTCGATTTGCCGGCCCCGTTGTCGCCGACCAGACCCAGCGCTTGACCGGGTTCAACCTTCAGGCTGACGCCTTTCAGTGCATGGACCCCGGAATACCATTTGTGCAGGTTGCGGGTTTCGATGATGGGTGTCGTCATTTGTCGGTCTCCACCTTCATTGCCCGACCTTTGCGACGCAGCCACGCGTTGCCGACGACGGCAAAGATCGTCAGTGCCCCGATGGCAAACTTGAACCAGTTGGCGTCGATCTGCGACAGAACCATGCCGTTGTCGATGACCCGGATCAGCGTGGCGCCTATCAGCCCGCCCAAGATCGACCCGACACCGCCCGACAATGACGTGCCCCCGATGACGGCAGAGGCCACGGCTTGCAATTCGATGCCTTCCCCGATTGACGGCAGGAAGGAGTTCAGCCGCAGCGACTGGATCATGCCCGCAAAGCCCGCCAGCACCGAACAGATCATGAAGCAGGCAATCTTGACCTTGCCCGTAGAAATACCCATCGCAGCCGCTGCCGGAGGAAAGCCCCCCGTCGCGCGGACCCAGTTGCCAAAGTTCGTGCGCGACAGCAATAGGCTGATCAGGATGGCGATGCCTGCAAACCACAGGACCGAGGCACGGATCAGGTTTCCGTCATCGACAAAGCCGACAAAGATCCAGCTGGGCACTTCGCCCGGTTTGATGCGGGGGGGAAATCCGCCCGATATCACCACCGTCAGCGACCGCGCCATGAACAGCATGCCCAGCGTGGTGATGAAGGACGGGATGTCAAAGCGGATGGTGATCCAGCCGTTCAGGAACCCGATCAGCGCGCTTAACGAAAGACCCGCCAGCACCGCGATCCAGAACGGCCAGCCGCCCACCACGAGCACCGCCATCGTCATCGGCATCAGCGCAAAGACCGAGCCGACCGACAGATCGAACTCGCCACAGATCATCAAAAGGGTGACACCAACCGCCACCAGCGCGGTTTCCGGCAGAATGCCCAAGATGCCGCGAATGTTGTTGGTCGACATGAACACATTGTCGGACCGGATCTGAAACGCGATCACCAACAGCAGCAGCAACAGCGTGCTGGCCAGTTCAGGCTTTTGCAGCGAAAGTTTGAAAAGGCGTCGCATGTGGCGTGTTTTCCCTTGTTGCAGAGGCGGTCGGCGCAAGGTTACCCCCGCGCCGACCGGTTTTTCTGATGTTAGCGCAGTCCCTGCTCGGACAATTCGCGCACAGCCGCAACGTCCTTGGGATAGACCAGAGCCTCGCCTGTGTTGATGTCAACGGGCGACAGGCCCACGGTCTTGTTCTGATAGACCATCATCACCGGCATGAAGCCTTGCATGTAGGGCTGCTGGTCGACTTCGACCTGGATATAGCCCGCGTCCATCTCGTCCAGCACGATTGGCACAAGGTCAAAGCCTGCGAGCAGAACCTTGCCCGGCTCGATCCCGCGGTCGCGCAGCACGCCCGCAACGCCTGCATGCCAGAAACCGGTGTCGAAATAGGCGTTGGTTTCTGGACGTGCGGACAGATACGCGCCCACACGGTCCGCCACGATTGCCAGATCAAGACCCGAGTCGATCTTTTCATAGGTGATCGCGCGGTCGGGACTGGCCGCAATCATCTCGTCCAGATAGGTCGTCACGCCAAGCGCGCGGGTTTCAGACCAGTTCTGACCGGGACCGGAGACGCCAACCAGCACATGGATCGGCCCTTCGGCCGGCATGTTGGCCCATTGCGCCCGTGCCAGGCCATAGCCTGCCGGTTTGAAGCCCTGACCGACAAAGGCCTGCCGCGCGTTCCCGGCCGCACCTTCCAGATCGTCCACATTGGCTGCGATCACGATGACACCGGCGTCGCGTGCGCGCTGGATGACCTCGTCAAAGGCAGTATTGTCGACGATGGACGTGATCAGCGCATCGGGGCTGCGGGCAAGGGCCGCCTCCATGTTCGCGACCTGCTCAGGGATCGAGCCGTCGGTCTGCAGATAGACCATCTGGCAGGTTGCGGCGATCTTGCTGCAGGCGTCCTCATAGCCCTTTTGTACGGCTTGCCAGAACGTGTTGGACGCGCCCGAATGAACGGTAAAGACGATATCGAGCGGGTCCTGCGCAAAGGCCCCCGTCGAGGTTGTAGACAGCAAGGCCGCCAGGACCAGCCCTTTGAGTTTTGTCATGATGTTCTCCTCCCATGCAGTTGTTATGGTCCTTTCAGACCGTGGTTGCGTCGGATTTCCGTCTCGACGTCGTAAAGGCCCGGTCGAGGTCGGGATGGAGCTCCATCCCAAGCCCCGCTCCGGGTGGAACGGTGATCATGCCGCCCTTGACCTCGGGCAGTGCCGTGACCAAATCGCGGTACCAGGTGCGATAAAAGGCGCGCACGCTTTCCTGCACCAGTGCATTGGGCGCGTTCAGCGACAGATGCGTGCTGGCGCAAAGAACGACCGGCCCGGTGCAATCGTGCGGGGCGATCGGCAGATGCCAAGCCTCGGCCATGGACGCGATCTTGCGCGCCTCAGACAGACCGCCACACCACGACAGGTCCAGCATCACGACCCCCGCAGCCCCGGTTTCCAGAAGGTCGCGGAACCCCCACCGGGTGGCAAGCGTCTCGGACGCGGAAATCGGCGCGGGCGATACCTCGGCATAGCGTTTCAGGCTGGACAGGCTGTCCATTTTGATCGGGTCTTCGTGCCAGAATGTCTGATAGGGGGCCAGTGCACGGGCGATCTGCATCGCGGGCAAAAGCTGCCACATCGAATGGAACTCGACCATGATATCCATCCGGTCGCCCACCGCGGAACGGATCTTTTCGAACGGTTCCAACGCCTTGCGGAGGTCTGGCATGGAGATGTATTGGCCGCAGGTCGCCTCTGCCGCGCGGTCGAACGGCCAGATTTTCATCGCAGTGATGCCGTCTTCCAGCAAGGCATGCGCCAGTTCATCGGCGTGGTTCAAGAACCCGTTGAGGTCATCGTAATCCTGAATGTCGCCGACGCCATAATTCGACGTCACCTGCCCTGTGGTCGCCCTGACATAGGTTGATCCGGCGCAGGTATTGTAGGTGCGAATCTCGCGCCGCGTGAACCCACCCAAAAGCTGTGCGATCGGCTGGTTCACCGCCTTGCCGAAAAGATCCCACAGCGCGATGTCAAAGGCCGAATTTCCGCGCATTTCCGCGCCCGAGGACCGAAACCCAAGATACCCCACGAGGTCCGCCGAAAGCCTGTCGATCTGCAACGGATCGCGTCCGATCACCCGAGGCGCGATGTAGTCATGCACATGGGCCTCGACCGTCGAGGCCCCAAAGAACGTCTCGCCAAGGCCCGTCAGGCCGGCATCCGTATGCACCAGCAACCAGATAAGGTTGGGGCGTTCTGCGATCCGGACGGTTTCAAGTGCGCTGATCTTCATGGGATGCTCACGACATTCCCGCGGTCAAAAGCGCCCGCACGCTTTCGTCAAAGTGCTGCGACATCGCTGCTGCGGCTGTTTGCGGATCGCTGGCGGCCACCGCGCGCGCGATATCAATATGTGTGGCGACCATCAGATCGCGCGTGGCCTGCGTGGTGCGGCTTTTCCATCCGATGGGCCAGGTTTGCCGGGTGATCCCCTGAAACGCCCCGACAATCAGCGCATAGACCGGGTTGCGCGAGGCGCGCGCCAACGCCAGGTGAAACGCCAGATCATGTTCCATCAGTCTGGCCGGATCGCCGTGATCGGCCCGCATCGCGGTCGCCAGCGCCAGGATTTCGGTTGCTTCCAGGTCGGTGCGCCGGATTGCCGCCAATGTCACAATCCGCGTCTCGATGGTGCGGCGGACGTCGTAGATCTGCTGGATGTTGATCTGATCGGTATGCACGCCGTGTTCGATCATCAACGACATCGCGCCATGGTCGATCTGCGCCACCGTCGCGCGCTTGCCTGTGGCCAGTTCGATGATGCGCATCGCGGCCAGTGAGCGAAACGCTTCGCGCACGACGGTACGAGAAACATTGAGCTCTTTGGACAAAAGCGCTTCGGATGGCAACCGATCGCCGGGCATCAGGTCGTGTTCACGGATGTGCCGGGAAATCGCCCCGATCGCATCCCCGACCAACCCGATACTGTCGACCTTGTTCAAACCGAATCCCCCAAACCTGTCTGACAAGTTTGCCTTTAACCGCATTTACGTTGCGGGCAGATTTCCTGTCAACGGATTCGTGAGATGGCAAAGGTCCCGCCCCTGTGCGGGGCGTCCTCGCGGCTGCGGATTCATGAAAACATGGTGCCAATTGCGCATAATGGGGGCGTGACGCACGAACTCCCGCTCGTCGGCCGCATGCTGCTTTCGCCGATCAGTCAGGTGCCGAGCGCGCGATCAAGATGCGTGTATCCGCCGTCGACGAAGATCCACTGACCGGTGGTGTGGCGTGACCGGTCCGACAGCAGAAACACCACCATATCCGCGATTTCAGCGGCTTCGGTCATGCGTTGTCCCAACGGGATGCGGTGCGTGATCTCGGACAATTTGCGGGTCGGATCGGGAAAGGTATCAAGCCAGTTTCGGTACAACGGCGTCATGACTTCCGCCGGGATGACCGCGTTCACCCGCACGCCAAAGGGTGCCAGCGCCGCCGCCCATTCCCGTGTCAGGCCAAGCTGAGCCGCCTTGGCCGCGACATAGGCCGAGGTCGTTCCCTGCCCGGTGACGGCGGTCTTCGACGAGATGTTGACGATTGCCCCCGCATTGGCCTTGATCTGGTCAAGACAATGATGCGCCATGGCATAATAGTGGATTAGGTTGCGGTCGAGCGATGCCCGGAACGCGGCAGAGCCCGCCTCCAGTCCGATCCCATCGTTGACACCTGCATTGTTGACCAGCGCGTCGATGCGGCGCCATCTGGCGAGCACCTCGTCGACGGCTTTGCCGCATTGGGCATCGTCGGACAACTCGGCCGCCACCCAACCCGCTTTTGGCGACTTTGCCTTCAGCGCGTCCAGAAAACCCGCATCGGGCGCGCGACGCGCGACAATGACGGGCACGGCCCCCTCGGCCGCCAAGGCGTCAGAGATGGCAGCGCCAATGCCTGACGCACCGCCCGTGACAATTACGACCTTTTCCGCCAGACCCAAATCCATCAGCGCCTCCCGTGCCGGTAGATGTCGAGGCTAGCTTGCCTGATCGTGATCGGAAACCCCTGCCGCGCGCGCGCCATGCCTGCGACGTCAGAACGCCACCCGGTCCCCACCCTTCAGCCCCAGCATCTCGCGCGCCTCGTCAGGGGTTGCCACCTCGCAACCCAGATCTTCAATGATGCTGCGGATTTTGCTGACCTGTTGGGCATTGCTTTCGGCCAGCCGCCCGCGCGCGATCAGCAGGCTGTCTTCCAGCCCGACACGGACATTGCCGCCCATGCTGGCTGCGGTGGTCGCAAGACCCATCTGCGCGCCGCCTGCCCCCAGCACCGACCAGCGGTAGTCGTCGCCGAAAAGCCGGTCAGCGGTGCGTTTCATAAAGATCAGGTTGTCCACCTCGGGGCCGATGCCGCCCAGGATGCCAAAGATGAACTGGATAAAGATCGGGGCCTTGAACAGCCCGATATCCATGCAGAACCGCAGGTTGTACAGATGCCCCACATCATAACATTCATGTTCGAACTTGATGTCATGGGGGCCAAGGGTCGCGGCCACATTGCCGATGTCGCGGAATGTGTTGCGAAAGATGTAGGTGTCGGAATTGGCGACGTAATCCTTTTCCCAGTCGAATTTCCATGTGTCGTAGCGCTTGGCCAGCGGGTGAAAGCTGAAATTCATCGACCCCATGTTCAGGCTGCACATCTCGGGCGAAAACCGCAGCGCGGGGGCGATGCGGTCCTCGATCGTGTTAGTCAGGCTGCCGCCCGTCGACAGGTTGATCACTGCCCCCGTCGCCTGTTTGATCCGCGGCAGAAAGGCGGCGAAATGGTCGGGGTTGATCGACACGCCGCCGTCATCCGGACGGCGCGCATGCAGATGCAGGATCGACGCCCCTGCCTCGGCCGCGGCGATCGCCTCTGCAGCAATGTCATCGGCGGTGTAGGGAAGCGCGTCCGACATCGTGGGCGTGTGGATCGCCCCGGTGATGGCACAGGTGATGATCGTCTTGGGGCGTCTGGCCATGCGTCAGTCCTTCCATGTCACGCGGTAGCCGGTGGGGAAAAGCGATAGCCCCCAGCGCCCCGCGACGTATCCCCAAAGCCCCCTTGGCGCCGCCAGCATCACCACGATGGCCAGCGCGCCGAGCAGCAACAGGTAGATGGCGCCGAAATCGGCAAGAAATTCACGCAAAAGGAAATAGACGATGGTGCCGATGATCGGCCCTTCGATGGTCCCGATCCCACCGATCACCACGATAAAGATGACAAAGGCGGTCCAGTCGTTGACGCTAAAGGCCGCGTCAGGCGAAACGCGCAGCTTTTGCAACGCGATCAGCGCGCCGATCATCGCGGTCGCGGCTGCCACGGCGATATAGACCGCGTATTTGATGCGCTGAATGCGGACACCAAGACTGGCCGAGGCAACCTCGGAATCGCGGATCGCCGTCAAGGCCAGCCCCACACGCGACCGCAACAGAACATAGACCAGCGCCAGGCACCCGACGCCAAGACCAAGGGCGGCCCAATAGATCAGGGCCTCACGCGCGGCCTTGCCTCCCAGCGCGGCCAGGGCGGGTGCAGGCAGGCTGATGCCCGACCCACCGCCCATCACGGTGATCTGGGATGCGGTCAGCCGA
>JBKJVF010000172.1:0-16488 GCA_046589965.1 Paracoccaceae bacterium | reverse complement strand
CAGTGACCAGCATCGCACGCGTGCCTTGACCCAAGGCTTCTGCAGCAAGGCAACATGTTCCGTTTCAATCTTTTGAAAACGGGCCATCATGGTGCGCAGATCGGCCGCCTCGCGGTTTGACTTGAAAAGGGGCACGGCCCAGCCACCTGTGACGATGTTAATCGTGGCATTGGGATCGCGCGCCAGAAATTCGGCAATGGCATGGTTGTCGCGCGGCCCGAACTGAAAGCACTGACGTTCGCCCCGAGCATTCCAGACCAGGTTGGTCAAAAAGCTGTTGGGACTGTAATCACGCAAGGTCGCACTGTCAGACAGAGCGCCGTCAAAGACGGTGGCACCTTCGGCGAACTCTGCACGCTCCGGTGCGAAAAGATGCCCATGGACCCGAACGCCTGCGACCTTAGTCAGCCAAGGTCCGAAATTATCGAACACGTCGGCAAAGCCTTGAAACACCGAATAGGGCGCCGCCGTCAGACCGTTTTCGTGATGTTCGGTGGGAAAGCGGCTTTGCATATACAGACCCGGACGACCCTTGACGCGCCGTTCGACCGCCTTGGCGAACAACCGGTCGATCTTGGCCGGGTTGACCTCAACTGCGCTGTGAGCAACTGCTTCAGGCTCTAGGAAGGCACGGTAAAGCCGGTTTGCCGCTGGCCATGCCTTGCGGGCGACAAAGCAGTCGGACCGGCGCAAAAGCTGCAGATGGTCATCGTAAAAGATGTGCGGCTTGCCCTGGAAATCGAACTTTGACAGCGTCAGTGACCGGCTTTCGACGCGGTCGGACACCTGCCTGACCAACGTCTGGAAATAGCTTTCGTCGGGGATCCAGACGTGTCGGAAATAGGCGTCCTGTTCGGCGCGCCGGGGACTTTGCAGGATGGCCTGCAGCGTGCGCCGCGTCAGGCACCACCACTGGCTGCCCAAATGGGGCTGCACGCTTTGCGGGATGCGGCGCTGCAGGCCAAGGCGTCGTTGCAGACGGACATAGGCATCAAAGAACCGGCGCTGCCTGCGCCATGAAAACGGAAACCGCAGCGTAAACCGTTCAACGTTCAGTCCACCGATTGTCCAGCCCACATCGGCCGTGGTGACGCTTTCGATGAAATCGGTATCGCGACGGGCCGCCAAATACTCGATCAGGTCAGGCACGGGTCGCAACGGGAGGCAGGCGCCCGAGGCCAGAAAGACATGATCGACGCGCGGATATTCGGCCAGCATCAACTCTGCCGCGGACTGGGTTGCGGCAACGATGCCAAAGGTACCCCATTCGCAACGATGCCGGGTGCTGAAACTTACATTCTGCAAGTCGGCCAGATCGGCCCGCAGCTTGTCCATTTCGCGCTGTGGGACGCGGGCATCGACATGAATGACGACGGGACAATCGGCGGTTGCCCAATGCCGGGCGACCTGCGCCGCCCGGTGCAGCGCGGTATGACACAACATGAGAAACCCGACGCTCATGCCCAGTTGCCCTTGGACATCAGGCCCAGAATCTCCAGCTGTCGCCAGTTGATGTATTTCTCGCTCCAGCGGCACCACATGTCGGGGCCGCTCTTCATGCTTTCGCGATAGGCGCGGTATTCGGCGCTGTGAGAGAAATGCTGTTTGCGCGACAGCTCCTCTTCGGCCTTGGCGGCAAAGGTGTCGATGAACTTTGCATGCAGCAGCACACCCGACGCCTTTTCGCCGCCCCAGTCGTCGTAAACCAGGTTCAGTCCGCGCGGCAGCAGCATGTGGGTCGAGTTTACATAGGAATAGCGCCGATGCCATTTGACCAAGGGGATCTTGTTCAGCGCAGGCGCACCGGCAGGCTTGTCGCCAAAGAACGACCGGGCGCGGGGGCCGCCCTGGATCCACAGATTTCCGTACAGCGGATTTCGGTTGATCACGTAGTTGCCGCTGTCAAACCAGCCCGCCAGATCGAACGGATTGTCACCCTCGACATAGGTTTGGCTGCGCGGGTCGCCCTTTGGATACATATCCAGCAGCAACGCCGAAAAAGACCTGATCGACGACACCTCCAACCAATCGGTCAATGCCTTCAGGGGACGCGTTTCGCAGAAGGGATAGACAAAGAATTCGTCCGCATCGACGGTCAGGCACCAGTGATCGTGCCCATATTTGCGGTGCAGAAAGGTCAACCAGTCCATCCCAAAACGGGCGTTGCGATAGCTGTGCGGTGTTGTCCAGATTGAAACGTCAGGCTGGTCGGCCAGATATTCGCGGGAACCGTCATCCGAGCCGTTGTCGACAAACAAAAAGTGTTCGACCCCCAGTTCGCGGTAGTAGGACAGGAAATATGGCAGTCGCACGCGTTCATTGCGCAAGGTGCAGAACAAAAGGGTGTCACTCGGGCGGATCAGTCGCGTGCGGTTCTGGACGGCGGACAGCTGACGCCCACGCAGCAGCGCACGCGCCAGAAAGCGCTTTCGCTCCCACCGCAGTCTTAGCGTGTCAACGAACCCCAAAGGCAAGCCCTATGTATCAAGTATCGGGAACAGCATGGAAATTCTACGCAAACTTGTTGAACAATTCGTTGCCGAACAACTTTTGCGTGTTTTCCACTTGTTTTTCTTGGTTGCTGCCCCACCCCATCACGTTCGAATATTAGAATCGGCGTTCCAACAAGTAAATACGCCATAAGTATAGGTGGCCCGTACTGCCAACGAGACCCGGGTTGCTTGCGTCACACCCAGCCGCCACGCGACATCAAGCCCAGCGCCTCAAGCTGTCGCCAGCTGCCCAGCGCGGTCGATGCGCTGCTCCAGAGAACCGGATTGGACGCGATGAGTTCGTGGTAGGCGCGGTAGGCATCGGGCTTGGCGAAATGCTGGCGGCGGGTCAGCTCATCGGCAGATTTTTCCGCAATATCGGGCAGAAACTTTGTGTGCAGCAGCAGGCCCGACGTCATCTCGCCGCCATCAGTTGCGTAGACCCGGTTCAAGCGGCGCGGCAACAGGCTGTGGGTCGAATTCACGTAAGCATAGCGTCGGTGCCATTTGACAAGCGGCACCTTGTTCAGTGTCGGCGCAAGGCGCGGTGTATCGGCTAGAAACGCACGGGCCCGCACGCCACCCTGAATCCAAAGATTTCCCATGGGGGCCTGAACGGTCGTCCGATAATTGCCAGCATCAAACCAGCCCAGAACGTCTGTCGGATCGTCGCCCGGCTGGTAGGTCACGGCGTCCAGGCGCCCCTTTGGATAGAGGTCAAGCATCATGGCCCCAAAGGCCAGCTTGTCCATGCGCTGAAGCCAGTGGGTCAGGGCATGTAGGTCGCGCGTTTCCCAGTAGGGATAGACAAGGAGTTCGTCCGCATCGACCGTCAGCGTCCAGTGGCCATGCCCATGCCGCATCAGCAAAAAGTTGGTCCAGTCCAGCCCAAAACGCGCCGCACGGTAGCTGTCCGGGGCGGACCACAGCGATACGTCTGGCTGGTCGCGCAGCAGGTCGGCGGTGCCATCGGTGCTGGCATTGTCCACCAGCAAGAAGTGGTCGACGCCAAGCTTGCGGTAGTGATCAAGGAAATGTGGCAGGCGCAGCGCTTCGTTGCGCAGGGTCGCTGTCAACAAGATCTGACCGGAAGCGATCAAGTCCGTGCGGTCTGCAACCGTGATCAGATTTCGCCCCGCGGCCCATGCACGGATCAACAGGCGGCGGCGCTTCCATCGCAGGCGCCAGGCCTCGCGCCCGCGTTGGATCAGCGAGGATGTCGGCGTGCAGTCACGCCAAAGAGAGCGTGGCCGCCACGCCGATCACTGCGCAGCCTTTTGCAGCGCGACCATGTCATTCAGATAGGCCCCGAATTCTTCGCGCAAATCGGGTCGCGACAGGCCAAATGCGACGGTCGCCTGCAAAAAGCCTGCCTTCGACCCGCAATCATAGCGATGACCACGGAACCGGTAGCCAAAGACCTTTCCGGCCTTGGCTTCTTCGTGGATGGCGTCAGTCAACTGGATTTCGCCGCCAACGCCCTGTTTCAGCTTGTTGAGGTTCGTCATGACTTTGGGCGAAAGGATATAGCGCCCGATAACGGCAAGGTTTGATGGCGCGTCTTCGGCTTTCGGCTTTTCGACCAGACCCTTGGCCGAAACGATCGCCCCCAAATCCTCGTCAATGTCGAGCACGCCGTAAAGCGAGGCCTTTTCGGGGGCGACTTCCATCGCGGCGACCATGCAGCCGCCGGTCTGATCATAGGCCTCGACCATCTGCTGCAGGCAGGGCTTTTCCGCGGCGATCACGTCATCGGGCAAGAGGACGGCAAAGGGCTCGTCGCCAATCAGCCGCCGCGCGCACCAGACGGCATGTCCCAGACCCATGGGGCGGTTCTGACGGACATAGGCGATCGCGCCACTGTCCATGTTGGTATCCTTCAGCACCTCAAGAAGGTCGGTCTTGCCCTTCCTTCGCAGCTCGGCTTCCAGCTCAGGCGCATAATCGAAATAGTCTTCCAGCGCTGACTTGCCCCGCGAGGTAACAAAGATGAACTCCTTGATGCCAGCAGCGCGCGCCTCGTCGATCGCATATTGGATCAACGGACGATCAACCAATGTCATGATCTCTTTGGGGATGGATTTTGTCGCGGGTAGGAAACGAGTGCCCAGGCCTGCAACGGGGAAAACAGCTTTGGTAACTTTCTTCTGTCTCATGGAACTCACTCTTGCTTGCACCTTCAAACACCCCACCACAGAGTACGCCGCGACACCCGACAATCCAAGACATTCCATTGGCGAAACGGAACTGCGCCGATATGGTCGATTAGTCTGACATCAAGGCAATTGTGAAGGGGAAGTCCGGCAAAACCTTGGCATTTTGGCGCGTGTCACCCGTCGATGTCATCGGGCCGCGCCATCAGGATGCTTTCGATCAAGGCGACGTCCGACGGGTTGTTCAATTCCCAAAATGCCCGGTGCTTGGCGGTCACTTCGACGCAAAGCACGGGTTTGCGCTGATCGACAAAGCGCAGCTGCTCCAACCCTTCAAGTCGTTCCAGCGTTCCTTCGGGCCATGTGGCATAGGCCAGAAGGGCGTCGCGACGATAGGCGTAGACGCCGACGTGGTGAAAGACCGGCGTCGGGTCATGGGCATCAAACGTGCTTGAAACAAAGGGAATAACTTCTTTGGAGAAGTATATGGCCTGGTTGTCCGGCCCGAAGACTGCTGTTGTTCCCCCCACACGACCCGCCGCCCGATCGGCGCGAAACCCGGCAAGGGCCTGGCCATCACAGCGCAGGACCGGGGTAGCCATCGCAGCCCAAGGGGCATTCTCGATGCCGTCTATCAATGCCTCGACGAAATGCGGGGGCGTCAGCGGGGCATCCCCCTGCAGGTTCACGATCAGCGAAGCCTCGGGCGTTTTGGCGGCCACTTCGGCGCAGCGTTCGGTGCCGTTTCGGCAAGTCGTGGATGTCATCACGACTTCGGCACCAAAGCCGCGCGCATGGGTGGCAATGCGGTCGTCATCGGTCGCCACGACGACGCGGTGCCCCCCTGAGACGCGCATCGCCGCCTCCCAACTGCGGCGAATCAGGGTCTTGTCGCCATCCTGCCCGCGCAGGTTCACCAGTGGCTTGCCAGGATAGCGGGTCGAGGCATAGCGCGCCGGAACGACGATCAGGACGCTCATGGCTTTAGAACCACTCCCGGGGCCAACGCCAGGAAGAAGGGGTTGTCCCAGCCAGACTTGCCATAGGCCAGACGTTGGTGGTCATCCAGCCGCAGAACCATCCCGCCCGCACCCCGCAGGACCGCGTCGCCAGCGGCAGTATCCCATTCCATCGTGCGCCCCAGACGGGGGTAAAAATCGGCCTCGCCCGTTGCGACCAGGCAGAATTTCAGGCTGGAGCCTGCGCTTTTCATGTCGGCGACCGTGAACCCAGCGATATAGGCATCGGTCGCGGCATCGCGATGGGATTTCGACGCGACGATCCGCAGCGCGCTGTTATCGGGCGTGGCAACTTTGATCGGTATTGTCGGACCGATGTGGTCCTTGGCAAAGGGTCCTGTCTCTTCGACCGACGTCCCATCGGCGAGTGTCAAGAACAGCCGTCCCTGCGCCGGGGCAAAAACCACGCCACGCACCGGCACGCCACTGGCGACATAGGCAATGTTGACGGTGAAATCGCCGCGGCGCTGGATAAACTCCTTGGTGCCATCCAGCGGGTCGACGATCAGAAAGTCTGTAGCCGTTTGCGCGTGGCTGGCCGCCTGTTCTTCGGTGATGAGCACGACGTCGGGGAAGGCCGCGCGCAATCCGTCGGCGATGATCTTGTCTGCGGCCTCATCCGCCGCAGTTACCGGACTGGCATCGTCCTTGGCCCTCACGTCGAATTCCGGCCCATCATAGACGGCCATGATGGCGTCGCCCGCGACCAGAGCAAGACGTCGCATCAGCGGCACCAATACAGCGAAATCCATGGCGTTGGTCCCGAAATTCGGCCGGATCCTCCGGCGGTTGATCTCATGTTGCGCTGCCCTTATCCTTTGACTTCAACGGAACGGCAAGATTTGCCTGCTAGGCCACCCGAAGCCGCAGCCCGCCCGTCATCGTCAAGGACCACAATGTTCCGCCCGCAGGTCAAGAAGACGCCAACCCGTTCGGCATTTGGAATGCTGGAACTGGTTTTTCACGCCGCCGTCCGCAGCGTGCGAAAGAATCATGGAAATGCGATCATCGGTCTTGTGCTGAACATCCTTCAGACCGTGCTGCTGATTGCCATCATGTTCTTCGTGATGAACCTGTTTGGTGGCATCCGGAGCAAGGTCCGGGGCGACTTCATGCTGTTCGTGATGTCGGGCGTGTTCATGTACATGACCCACTCCAAGACGATGGGTGCGGTGTCCGGGGCTGACGGGCCAACCTCGGCGATCATGAAGCATTCGCCGATGAACTCCATCATCTCGATCACGTCGGCGGCACTTGGCCAGTTGTACCTGCAAGTCCTTTCGGCGTCGTTCGTGCTGTACTTCTACCATGCCGCATTCAGTCCGATCACCATCCATGAACCGGTCGGAATGGTGGGAATGTTCTTGCTGTCCTGGGGATCCGGTGCTGCGATTGGAACGATATTCCTGGCGCTGCGACCGTGGAGCCCTGCTGTCGTCGGGATTATCTCGATGGTCTATCAGCGTGCCAACATGATCGCGTCAGGCAAGATGCTGGTCGCCAATGCGACCCCAACGTCTATCCTTGCCATGTTCGACTGGAACCCTCTGTTCCACACAATTGATCAGGGGCGGGGCTTTATCTTTTTGAATTACCATCCGCGCTACAGCAATTGGGAATATCCCATCATTGTCACCGTTGCCTGCGTGCTGATCGGCCTGATGGGCGAATACTACACGCGCAAACATGCCTCGATCAGCTGGGGCGCCGGAAAGTAGATGGGGTGCGAAAGTGTGGGCAGGTGTTCTGGCCGCCACAGCCGTCTGGCGACACGCAGAAAATTTGCGCAACGGATCAGCATGCGATGGTTGCAGGCCCCAACCCGCCTGCCTATATACCCCAGCATAACGCGGTGACCCGAACGGGACGCCATCACCACCATTCGGGCAAGGGTGCCGACGACAAGGGCCCTCGCCCGGCCAATCGCCTGTAGAAAAGGGATATGACCATGGCCAAAGTCATCGGAATCGACCTCGGCACCACCAACTCCTGCGTCGCGATCATGGATGGCGCGCAGCCTCGGGTGATCGAGAATTCGGAAGGTGCGCGCACGACGCCATCCATCGTGGGTTTTACCGAGAGCGAACGTCTGGTCGGCCAACCTGCGAAGCGTCAGGCCGTCACCAACGCCTCCAACACCATTTTCGCGGTCAAGCGCCTGATCGGGCGCCGCTTTGATGATCCTGTGATCACCAAAGACCAGAAGAACATGCCTTACACCATCGTGAATGGCGGCAATGGCGATGCCTGGGTTCAGGCGCGCGGCGAAAAGTATTCACCCAGCCAGGTTTCCGCATTCATCCTGCAAAAAATGAAGGAAACCGCCGAATCCTACCTTGGCGAAAGCGTCACGCAGGCCGTGATCACCGTGCCGGCCTACTTCAACGACGCCCAGCGACAGGCGACCAAAGACGCAGGCAAGATCGCCGGGTTGGAGGTGCTGCGCATCATCAACGAACCGACGGCGGCAGCGCTGGCCTACGGCCTCGACAAGAAAGAGTCCAAGACCATCGCGGTTTATGACCTTGGCGGCGGCACGTTCGATATCACCATTCTGGAGATTGACGACGGCCTCTTCGAGGTAAAATCGACCAACGGGGACACGTTCCTCGGCGGCGAAGACTTCGACATGCGCATCGTGAACTACCTCGCGGACGAGTTCAAAAAGGAACACGGCGTCGACCTTTCGCTTGATAAGATGGCGCTTCAGCGCCTGAAAGAGGCAGCGGAAAAGGCCAAGATCGAACTGTCGTCCTCCAGCCAGACCGATATCAACCAACCCTTCATCTCGATGGACCGCAACACCGGGCAGCCATTGCACTTGGTCATGAAACTGACCCGCGCCAAGTTGGAAAACCTGGTCGAAGATCTGATCAAGAAGTCGATCAAGCCCTGCCAGGCGGCAATCAAGGATGCCGGCGTCAGCAAGGAAGACATCGACGAGATCGTGCTGGTCGGCGGCATGACCCGCATGCCGCGCGTCGTGGAAGAAGTGACCAAGTTCTTTGGCAAGGAACCCCACAAGGGCGTGAACCCTGACGAAGTCGTGGCTCTTGGTGCCGCGATCCAGGCGGGTGTGCTTCAGGGCGACGTCAAGGACGTGGTGCTGCTTGACGTGACGCCGTTGTCGCTGGGTATCGAAACGCTGGGTGGCGTGTTCACCCGTCTGATCGACCGCAACACTACCATTCCGACCAAGAAGTCGCAGGTGTTCTCGACTGCCGAGGACAACCAGAATGCCGTCACCATCCGCTGCTTCCAGGGTGAACGGGAAATGGCCGCAGACAACAAGATACTTGGCCAATTCAATCTGGAACAGATCCCGCCTGCTCCGCGTGGCGTGCCCCAGATCGAGGTAACCTTCGATATCGACGCCAACGGCATTGTGTCGGTCGGTGCCAAGGACAAGGGCACGGGCAAGACCCAGCAGATCACGATCCAAGCTTCGGGCGGGTTGTCCGATGACGAGATCGACAAGATGGTCCGTGACGCCGAGGAAAATGCCGAAGCCGACAAAGAGCGTCGCGAATTGGTGGAAACCAAGAACCAGGGCGAAAGCTTGCTGCATTCGACCAAGAAGTCGCTGGCCGATCATGGCGACAAGGTCGACCCTTCGACGGTCGAGGCCATCGAGTTTGCGATGAGCCCGCTGGAAGACGCGCTGAAAGGCGAAGAAACCGGCAAGATCCGTTCGGCGATCCAGAACCTGACCGAGGCCGCGATGAAGCTGGGCGAAGCGATCTACAAGTCGTCGCAGTCCGAAGGCGGCAGCGGCGATGATGATGATCAGGCGCGCCCGGTGGACGACGACATTGTCGACGCCGACTTCGAGGATCTGGGAAACAACAAGCGGAAGTGACGCCGCGCGAACCGAAACAGGGGGCGGTCTGGCAACAGACCGCCCCCTCCCGGTTCTAGGGAAGGGGTTTTGCTGTGGCAAAACGCGACTATTACGATGTGCTGGGCGTGTCTCGCGGGGCAAATGCTGAAGAACTGAAAAAAGCATATCGCGGCAAGGCCAAAGAACTTCATCCCGACCGCAACACCGCTGATCCGAATGCCGAGGCCCAGTTCAAGGAAGTGAACGAGGCCTATGAGGTCCTGAAAGACGCCGACAAGAAAGCCGCCTATGACCGGGTCGGTCATGCGGCCTTTGACGGCGGGGCGGGCGGGGCTGCGCGGCGGGGCGGACAAGGCTACGCCGGGCAAGGTGATTTCGCTTCGGCATTTTCGGACGTCTTCGAGGACCTTTTTGGCGACTTCATGGGGGGCCGCGGCGGCGGTGGGGCGCGGTCACGCGTGCAGCGCGGGTCAGATCTGCGCTACAACATGCGCGTGTCGCTGGAAGAGGCATTTTCCGGCGTGCAAAAGACCATCTCGGTCCCGACCTTGACAACTTGCGACGTGTGCACCGGATCGGGCGCCGAGGGTGGCGCCGAACCTGTCACCTGTCCGACCTGTTCCGGCATGGGAAAAGTCCGCGCGCAGCAAGGCTTTTTCACTGTCGAGCGTACCTGTCCGACCTGCAACGGTGCAGGCCAGACGATCAAGAACCCCTGCAAGAAGTGCGGCGGTGCAGGCCGTGTCGAAAAAGAACGCAGCCTGTCGGTGAATATTCCCGCCGGTGTCGAGACAGGCACCCGCATTCGTCTGGCCCAGGAAGGCGAGGCGGGCCTGCGTGGCGGGCCGAACGGCGATCTGTACATCTTTATCGAAGTCAAAGACCACGCGATCTTTCAGCGCGACGGTGTGCATCTGTTCTGTCAGGTGCCGATCTCGTTCGCGACCGCAGCCCTTGGCGGCGAAGTTGACGTGCCCACCATCGACGGCGGCAAAAGCCGCGTGCGTGTCCAGCCAGGCAGCCAGACCGGCAAGCAGATGCGCCTTCGGGTGAAGGGCATGCCCGCCCTGCGCGGGGGTGGCGCAGGCGACATGGTGATCGAACTTGCGGTGGAAACCCCGGTCAACCTGACCAGCCGGCAAAAGGAACTGCTGCGCGAGTTCGAAAAGCTGTCCGAGGAAAACAACCCCGAAGGCGAAAGCTTCTTCTCCAAGGTCAAGGGGTTCTGGGACGGCAAGAAGCCCTGATCCCGGGCCGCGCCTCAGCCGACGCGCTGTCCGTGAACCCAGACGCCGCGCACCGCCGCCGCGGCCTCGAGCCGCCTGACACGGATCACGTCCGCCCGCGATCCGATCGCAAGGTGCCCGCGATCGTCCAGACCGGTCGCCTCGGCCGGCGCGGCCGTGACCGTTGCGATGCCGCGTGCAAGGTTGCCCCAGACATCCCCCAGCATCAGGGCCGCCGTCAGCAGCGACGACGGCACATAATCCGAAGACACGATGTCCAGCAGGTCCGCCTCGGCCAGCGCCATGGCCGCGACATTGCCCGAATGCGACCCGCCCCGGATCAGGTTCGGCGCACCCATCATCACCTTGATGCCGTTGTCATGGCACGCCTGCGCGGCCTCGGTCGTTGTCGGAAATTCTGCGAAATGTGCGCCATAGGTGGCGGATACCGCAACCTGTGGCGCAGTTGTGTCATCATGGCTCGCCAGCACCGCGCCAAAGCGGCGTGCCTCGGCCACCGCTGCGGCCTCATGGCGCGTGCCAACCTGGTCTTTCAGCGCCCTCAAACCCGCAACATGGTCCTGGAATTCGGCGTCGGTCAGGCCGCGTTTCTTTGACATGTAGTCCCACAGTTTCGACAGATCGCGAAACTGCCGTTCCCCGGGGGTATGGTCCATCAGACTGACGATGCCGATCTGGTCGCCGGGGCCGAACTTTGCCAGTTCCTCCACCAGGGTTTCCGAACAGACCTCGGCGCGCAGGTGCAAAAGGTGGGTAATGCGCAAGATGCCCTGGCCGCGCATGGCCAGTATCTCGTCCGCCAAGCCGCGCGCATATTCACCGTAACCGGTTTTCAGGTCTGACAGCACGGACCCTACACGCAAAGCATCGAACACCGTGGTGATGCCGACGCTGACAAGTTCGGCGTCATGCGCAAGGATGGCCGCGGCGTGGGGCCAATTCACGCGGGGACGTGGCTCGATATGGCGTTCAAGATTGTCGGTATGCAGCTCTATCAGGCCGGGCATCACCAGATCACCGTCGCAATCGATGGCGCCTGCGGGCACGTCCGCGCCATCAAAGATCTCTGCGATCACGCCGTTTGACATCCGGATGCCACCACAACGACTGTCGTCGGGCAGCACAAGCGTGGCATTGGCAAGGATCACGTCGATCATTCTGGGTATTCCTGACGGGGCATGGCGGCACGAGGCGTTTGGACTACAGTCGGTGTGTCACAGGGTTGTGACAAAGGCGGCATAGGTCGCAAGAGATGAGCCAGATGAAACGATATGCCGTCTATTATGCGCCACCGCCCGGTGCCTTTGCGGAACGCGCAAATGCATGGCTTGGCTGGGATGCCGCCCTTGGCAGGGACGTGCCGCATCCCACGGTCCCGGGCCTGCCGATGCCAATCGGGGCGTTGACCGCCGAACCACGCAAATACGGGTTCCACGGCACCTTGCGTGCGCCTTTCAGGTTGGCCGACGGCCTTGACGCGGCTGCATTGGATCAAAGTCTGCACGCCTTGGCGGGTGGCTTGCGCAGGGTCGAACTTTACGGGCTGACGCTGCAGAACCTTGACGGGTTCCTGGCGTTGACGCCGAAGGGCGATATGCGTGCCCTTGCCGCCCTTGCCCAGCGCATTGTCGAGGCGACAAACCCCTTGCGCGCACCCTTGACGGATGACGACATTGCGCGGCGCAGGCCCGAGACTCAGACCCCCCGCCAGCGCGACTATCTTCAACGCTGGGGCTATCCCTACGTGATGGAGTTCTTTCAGTTCCACCTGAAGCTGACGGGTCGGCTGAGCACGTCGGAAGCCATGGAGATTTTTCCCGTCGTGGAGGACCACTTTGCGCCCGTGCTGCCCCAGCCTTTTGAGGTCGGGGAGATCTGCCTGTTCGGCGAGGACATGCAGGGGCAATTTCATCTGATGCGCCGCTACGCGATGTCGGGTTGAAGTGCGGCAAGGAACCTTGCGACACCAGTTGCAAGCGTGCCGTCGTTGACGACCTCAATCGCGGTGATCCCTGCGGGTAAGGCAAACGCTGCCCTGTCCAGGCGTGCCGCGATATCGACGGCGGTTTCGCGACCCCGAACCGCTAGTCGTTCCGCAAGGACCGCAATCGGGGCAGTTACCAGAATGACGCGCAAGCCGGGAAACTGCATCAGCGCTGCGCCCAGCATCGCGCGCGAGCCGTTGAACAGAACCGGGCCGGGGTGATGCAGGTCATTCTTGGGAATACCGTAGCACAGGCCATGCGCCTGCCAGTCGAGTGCGAATTGCCCTTTGGCCTTGCGCGCCTCGAATTCCGCAGTGCTGACACCTTGGAAATCCTCGCCGCCCGCTTCCTCTGGCCGGGTAATCACCCGACGCACCATGAAAAGATCGGGACGGGTCTTTACGGCAGCGGCCATCAGCGTGTCCTTGCCCGCGCCAGAAGGGCCGACGACCGCGATCAGGTCCGGGGTCATGCAGCCATGCCCGGAGTGAAGGCGGTCACATCTACCAACCGGTCACACAACCGCGCGCGCGCCGCCTCGTCGTGGAAGATGCCGATGATGGCTACACCACGCGCCTTGGCCTCTTCGATCAGGGTCAGCACGACCTCACGGTTGGCAATGTCCAGGCTGGCGGTCGGCTCGTCCAGCAGCATGGCGGGATATTCGTGTGCAAAGCCGCGCGCGATGTTGACGCGCTGCTGTTCGCCGCCTGAAAAGGTGGTGGGTGACAGCGACCACAGACGTTCGGGGATATTGAGGCGCGCAAGCAGGTCAGCGGCCCGCGCGCGCGCCACATCCCGGGGCACGCCCAGTTGCAACATGGGTTCGGCCACGACATCGATCGTCGGCACGCGGGGCACGACGCGCAAGAACTGGCTGACATATCCCAAAGTCCGGCGACGAAGGGCGATGATCTCGCGCGGGGTGGCGCGGGCGATGTCGGTGCCCGCCACCATGATGCTGCCGGTGGCGGCAAGGTAGTTGCCATAGATCATTCGCATCAGCGTCGATTTGCCCGCGCCCGACCGGCCAGTCAGCCCGACGCATTCGCCGCAATCCACCGAAAACTCGGCATCCGCCATCACGGGGATGACCGCACCGCCCTGATTGTGCAGCGTGAAGGCCTTGGAAAGGTTGGATATTGTGATCACTGTTTAGACCTGCAAAACCGATGAGACCAAAAGTTGGGTATAGCCGTGTTGGGGGTCATCCAGCACCTGATCTGTCAGACCCTGTTCGACAACGCCGCCTGATTTCATCACCATCAGCCGGTCCGCCAGCAGTCGCACAACCGCCAGATCATGGGTCACGATGATCACCGACAGACCAAGATCCCGCACCAGTCCCCGCATCAAGTCCAAAAGCCGCGCCTGAACTGACACGTCAAGACCGCCGGTCGGCTCGTCCATCAAGACCAGCCGCGGACCGGTCACCAGATTGCGCGCGATCTGCAGGCGCTGCTGCATGCCGCCGGAGAATGCACTGGGGCGGTCGTCGATGCGGTCGGCGGCGATCTCGACCCGGCCCAGCCAGTCGACAGCTTTGGCACGGATATCGCCGTAGTGACGCGCGCCCACGGCCATCAGCCGCTCGCCGACATTGCCGCCCGCGCTGACCCCCATCCGCAACCCGTCGCGCGGGTTCTGGTGGACATAGGCCCAGTCGGTGCGCATCAGACGCCGCCGTGCAGCTTCGGCCATGGTGACGGTATCGCGCATGGTGCCGTCCACGTCGAACATGACCCGCCCGGTATCGGGGCGAAGATGCCCCGCAAGGCAGGACAACAGGGTCGACTTTCCTGACCCGCTTTCGCCGACGATGCCCAGCACTTCGCCCGGCCAAAGATCAAATGACACGTCCGCGCAGCCGACCCGCGCGCCATAGCGTTTCGTCAGCCTGTCGACTTGCAACAGCGGGTGGTCCGGTGTGTGCATATTTGTCTGGATCAACCCCATTACGCCACCACCTCTGCTGAAAGGCGGCCCTTGTGACCTGCCGCACGCCGTCCCGCGCAATGATCGGTGTCGGAGCACACATACATCCGGCTCCCCCGGTCATCGGTAATGACCTCGTCCAGATAGGTATCCGGTGCACCACACAGATCGCAGTCATGCGGCGCCTTGCCCGCAACAAAGGGGTGGTCGTCGAAATCAAGGCTGACAACCTCGGTATAGGGTGGGACCGCGTAAATGCGCTGTTCGCGTCCTGCCCCGAAAAGCTGGATCGCAGCATTGCCGCCCAGCTTGGGGTTGTCGAACTTCGGGATCGGCGAGGGGTCCATGACATATCGTCCCTCGACCTTGACCGGATAGTCATAGGCCGTCGCGATCTCACCATGGCGGGCGATGTCTTCGTACAGCTTGACATGCATCAGGCCGTATTCCTCCAACTCATGCATTTTGCGGGTCTCGGTCTCACGCGGTTCCAAAAAGCGCAGGGGTTCGGGGATTGGCACTTGATAAACAAGGATCTGATCCTCGGTCAGGGCGGTTTCGGGGATGCGGTGTCGGGTCTGGATGATTGTGGCATCTGCCGTCGCCTCGGTCACGGCGATGTCGGCGGTGCGTTGAAAGAACCGGCGGATCGAGACAGCGTTGGTCGTATCATCCGCCCCCTGGTCGATGACTTTGAGCTTGTCCTCGGGCGTCAGGCAGGCCGCTGTCACCTGCACACCGCCGGTGCCCCAGCCATAGGGCATCGGCATCTCGCGGCTGGCGAAGGGCACTTGATACCCTGGCACGGCGATGCCTTTCAGGATCGCGCGGCGGATCATCCGTTTGGTCTGTTCGTCAAGATAGGCAAAGTTGTAGTCGTTCATATCAGACCCCGTTCGGTCAGTGCGACCGCAAGCGCATCCGCCCCCGTGAAATGGATGGCATCCATCCCCGCAGCCCGGGCGCCCACGATGTTCTTTTCGCTGTCGTCGATGAAAACGCAGTCCGCCGGTGCCAGCCCCGCGCGCTCGCACAAAAGCGCGAAAATCCGCGCCTCGGGCTTGAGCATGCGTTCGGCACCCGACACGATGGTCACACCAAAAGAGGTGCCGAGCCGGGGATGAGCTGCGACACCGACAGGCCAGGTTTCCGCCGACCAGTTGGTAATGGCATGAATCGCGTGGCCCTTGGCGCGCAGGCCGTCCATCAGCGCCCAGGTGCCCTCGATCGCCCCCGGCACGGCGAGCGCGTAACGCTCAACATAGCGCACCAACAGCGCAGCGTCAGCAGGATCAGCCAGTTCGGCTGCCAGATCGGCAAATCGTTCGCCACCATCGGCGCGTAGGTTGCGAGCGTAGAAATCGGTACGCGCCAGGAAATCGTCCACCCTCGCGCGATCGCCAAGATCAGGCAGAAACGCCAGATGCGGATCCCAGCGGACCAGCACTTGCCCGATATCGAACACCACGGCGGTCATTCGGCGGCCTCTTGCATCTGCATCGCCTCGGCCCGCAACCGCCGGACCAGCTCCAGTTCGGCCTGAAAATCCACGTAGTGCGGCAGCTTGATATGTTCGAGGAACCCCGTCGCCTGGATGTTGTCGCAATGCATCAGCACGAAGTCCTCGTCCTGGGCGGGGGCACCCACGAAGTCCTCGCCCAGTTCTTCCCAACGCAAGGCGCGGTCCACCAGGCTCATCGCGATGGCCTTGCGTTCGGACTGTCCAAAGACCAACCCATATCCGCGCGTGAACTGCGGCGGTTCGGTTTTTGATCCCTTGAACTGGTTGACTGTTTCGCATTCCGTCAGCTCGACC
>JBKJVF010000018.1:0-7707 GCA_046589965.1 Paracoccaceae bacterium | reverse complement strand
TCTTTATGGCCGTGTTGCCATCATCGTCATCCTGTTCTTTCTGACCCCGGTATGGAGCACCCTGATCGGCCGCTTTTGGATGGGGTGGCCCATCTCGAAGACACGCATTGCGGCGCTAGTCGTGGGCTTGGCGGGTCTGCTGCTGATCCTCGGCGCGGACGGCGAATTGCCGTTCCCGCGTGGCCTTGGCGAATGGCTGGCGCTGATATCGGGCATCCTGTGGTCGGTGGCCACAACCGGGATCAAGGCTAAGTCGGATACCGGCCCCGGCGAAACTGCCTTTGTCTTTGCCGCCGGTGCCGCGCTGGGCACCCTGATCCTTGCCCCCCTTTTGGAGCCTTTGCCGACGGCATTGTCCCATCCGGGACAAGCGGTCCTCTGGGCCTTGGCGGCGGGCGGGCTTTGGTGGGGACTATCGATGACAGGGCTGATGTGGGCGACCGCGCGGCTCGAACCCGCCCGCGTCGGCATCCTCCTGATGGCTGAGGTTCTGTTCAGCGCCGCCTCCGCCGCCATCCTTGCGGGGGAACATCTGGGACCGCTGGAGCTAACAGGCGGCGCGCTTGTCGTGGCGGCCGGCGTTCTGGGGGTCTGGCCCGAGCGCAAGCGTCCGAAGGGGTCAGGCATCGCTTCGCGCTGAAAGGCGCACCGGCCTATGTCACCAGCGTCAAACTCGCACCATTGCGCTGGTCCTCTGCTGTTTCGAACAAGCTTTCCAGAAAATAGGCTGACAGTTCCACGCGCCCCGAAAGGCCGGACTTTCGATAGATCGCTTGCGCCTGTTGTCGGATCGTAGCATCGGACGTGTCACGTGCCAGCGCGATTTCCTTCAGACTCGCGCCCTTCAGCATCAATCCGGCGATGTCGATTTCCGCGGGGCTCAACTGCCATGCCTTGAACTGCGCCTCGATGGCCTGACCCAGCGCATCTATTTCCGCCTTCCGCGCGACACGCCACTCTTCGCCTTGCGCAGCCGTTCGGGCAAGGTTGTTAGCCAGCGCTGCCTGCCCCCCTTGCACATCTCGCAGACCCACGACCGTCCACGCGACGACCGCCATCCCGATCACAAGAATCAGCTTTTCGATGATATCCGCAGCAACCTCGGCCAGATCGAGGGGCTCGATTTCGCGCGACAAGTCGAAAGCCATGAGCCCAAGGATGACCGCGGCCATGGTAGCAATTGAAAGCGCGAGGCGGCTGCGCATCACGGGACCTTTCTGCTGGAAGGCCATCCTAGCACGGCAGACCAACATCTGCGCCATCCGGCGGATGCGATAAGCGGGCAATCGGGCATCAGGCGGATTTTCAGACCACGGCCGCGGGTGCCACCTATGCGTTCTCGCAACGCAGCTTGAAAGGAAAGAAGATGAAATCGATGACCGTGACGGCCATCCTCATAGCCATACCGATTGCCGCACTTGCCGCCGACCCCGTGCTACCCGACTTTGATGCGGCGCAGTTCGGGGCCGGGGTGCCCAATCCCTATGTTCCGCTTGTGCCCGGCTACAGCAAGGTCATGGTCGGTCAATCCAATGATGGCGAACAGGAACGGGAGATCGCGACGGTGATCGGCCTCGGCCCGACGATTTTGGGCGTGGCGACAATCTCGGTGCAGGATGACGGATTGGTGGGAGACCGGTTGTTAGAGCGGACGTTTGACTATTTCGCCACCGACGCCGAGGGCAACCTGTGGTACTTCGGCGAGGATGTGACGAACTACATCTATGATGACGCTGGCAAAGAAACGGGTACCAACACCCGTTCCAGCTGGCGCGCCGGGGTGGATGGCGCAATGCCGGGTATTGCCGTGCCCGCGCAACCCGTCATCGGGTCAGTGACGTTTCAGGAATACTCGCCCGCAGCAGAGGCAACTGACTATGCCGAGGTGATCGCAATCGACGCTGTGATCAAAGTGGCAGGGCAAGAGTTTCGCGACGTTCTGAAGGTCTTTGAGGCAAGCACGTCAGAGGCCGACCTGCGCGAATTCAAGTATTTCGCCAAAGGCATCGGCCTGATCCGCGCCGAAGAGAACCTGTCAAAGGCGCTGGATGCGCCGGAAATGGTGCTCGAGTTGCAACCCTGACATATCGTCGCCCTCTCCGTTCAAAGGGGAGGGCAACCTTCCACTAGCTAGTTGATCAGCCCCGCATGCTGCATCGCCGCCTTGATCCGCGCCTTGGTACCATCGGTCAGCCCGAGCAGCGGCAACCGGACCTCCTCCGAACACAGCCCCAGCAGCGACAGCCCGTATTTTGCGCCGCACAACCCCGGTTCGATAAAGATCGCCTCATGCAGCGGCATCAGCCGGTCCTGGTATCGCAGCGCGGTCGCGTAATCCCCGGCCAGCGTCGCCGCCTGAAACTCGGCACATAGTTTGGGCGCCACATTGGCCGTGACCGAAATGCAGCCCACGCCACCATGGGCGTTGAACCCCAGCGCGGTCGCATCCTCACCCGACAGCTGGATGAAATCCGCACCGCAGGTAATGCGCTGCATCGACACGCGTTCGATCTTGCCCGTTGCGTCCTTGACCCCGATGATGCGCGGCAGCTTTGCCAGTTCGCCCATCGTGTCGGGCATCATGTCGACCACCGACCGGGGCGGGATGTTGTAAATGATGATCGGCAGCGCGCACGCCTCGTGCATGGCGGTGAAATGCGCGATCAGACCGCGTTGGGTCGGCTTGTTGTAATAGGGCGTCACCACCAGTGCGGCATCGGCCCCGACTTTTTCAGCATGGCGGATCAGATCGATCCCTTCGGCGGTGTTGTTGGACCCTGCCCCCGCCACCACCGGCACCCGGCCCGCAACGGTTTGCACCACCACCTCGATCACCTTGCGGTGTTCGTCATGGCTTAGCGTCGGGCTTTCGCCGGTGGTGCCGACGGGAACGATCCCGCTGGAGCCTTGGGCGATGTGCCATTCGACAAGTTTCTTCAGCGTATCCAGATCCAGCGCGCCGTTCTTGAACGGCGTTACCAGTGCGGGAAGGGAACCCCTTATCCGTGTGTGGATCATGGAACGCGTCTCCTGGATGGCACCCAGACTCAAGGGTGGCCCGTTGCAAACGAGGCCCTTCCTACCTGCACGCTCTCGCCTTGCCAAGCACCGCCCGTGCCGGCCAGGCAATGACACTATCGTGGGTTGTGGGTCTTGCCGCGCTTTGGCAGAATCGCCCCATGAATACGCCCGTGATCTTTCCCCGCCTGCTCCGCCCTCTTCTTGTCATTCTGGCGCTGATCCTGCCGCCCGTCGCCCGCGCTGACGAGGTTCAGGCGATGCGCACCGCGCTGGAGCTTGCGGCGGGTAAGGACTGGGATGGCGCGTTGGCTGTCGCACCGTCAGGCGTCGGGCGCGATGTCATCGACTGGCAACGTCTGCGCGCAGGTGAGGGGCGCCTTGGCGACTACGAGGCCTTTCTTGCGCGTCGGACGGACTGGCCGGGCCTGCCTTACTTGCGTGAAATGGGCGAGGTGGCGGTGGCCCGTTCGACCGATCCGTCGCGCGTCGTCGCTTATTTCAGCAATCAACCGCCCCGTACCAGCGGCGGCGCTGTTGCGATGGTCGCTGCACTGACCGCACTCGGCCGCGTCGCCGAGGCCGAGGAAGAGGCGATGCGCGCTTGGGCCGCCCTGTCCTTTGGGCGCGAAGACGAGGCTGCCCTGACGGCCCTGACGCCCGAAGCGTTGGCTCTGGCGCATGAGGTGCGACTGGACCGTCTTTTGTGGGAAGGCTCGGGCCCAGAGGCGGAACGCATGATAGCGCGGGTCGGTGAGGGTTGGCAAAAGCTTGCCCGGGCCCGGATGGCGCTGCGCGCGGGCAAGGACGGCGTCACGCAGTTGGTGGCCGCCGTCCCCGAGGCGCTGCAATCCGATCCCGGCCTTGCGTTCGAACGGTTCCAGTGGCGGATGAAAAACGACCTTTATGACGACGCGACCGCCCTGATCCTGGAGCGCAGCGACAGTGCGGCCAACCTCGGCCGCCCCGACATCTGGGCCGACCGCCGCGCGACCCTTGCGCGCTACCTCATGCGCAACGGCAAGGGGCGCGAAGCTTACCGTGTCGCCTCGCGCCATCAGCTGACCGACGGGTCGGACTATGCCGATCTGGAATTTCTGTCGGGCTTCATCGCCCTGCGCAAACGCGACGATGCAGCAACGGCACTTCAACACTTCAAGCATCTGGAGGCGGGCGTTTCCACCCCGATCAGCCTTGCCCGCGCGTTCTACTGGCAGGGTCGCGCGCAAGAGGCTTTGGGCGACAAGACCGCCGCAACCGAAGCATATCAAAAGGCCGCCCGCCACCAGACCGCCTATTACGGCCTTCTGGCCGCCGAACGTCTGGGTCTGACCCTCGATCAGGGACTTCTGGCCACTGCCAGACCTGCCGATTGGCGGTCCGCAGGCTTTGCGCAATCCTCGGTGCTAGAGGCGGCGCGGCTGTTGCTCAGGGCAGGCGACCGGACCCTTGCCAAGCGCTTCGTGCTGCATCTCGCCGAGGGTCTGAACGCCACGGAATTCGACCAGTTGGCCGATTTTGCCCTGTCGGCGGGCGAGCCGCATATCGCCGTGCTGGTGGGCAAAGCGGCGGCAGAACGCGGCATCATCCTGCCGCGCGCCTATTTCCCCATGCCCGATATGGTGCCCGACGGGCTCAGCGTCAGCCGCGCCTTGGCCCTGTCCATCGCGCGGCGTGAAAGCGAATTTGACCCCGCCGCAAGGTCCAGCGCCGATGCGCGGGGCTTGATGCAGGTGCTGCCGGGCACCGCAAAGCTGATGGCTGGCAAGCTGAACCTGCCGTTTGAGGCAGGCAAGCTGTTCAGCGACCCGTCCTATAATGTCAAAATGGGTGCCGCCTATCTGCGCGTGATGGTGGACGAATTTGGCCCCTCCATCGCGCTGGTGGCATCGGGCTACAATGCCGGTCCCGGTCGCCCTCGGCGCTGGATCACCGAATTCGGCGACCCCCGGAATGCCGATACCGATATCGTCGACTGGGTCGAAACCATTCCGTTTACGGAAACCCGCACCTATGTCATGCGCGTGGTCGAAGGCGTGATCATCTACCGCGCCAAGCTGAAAGGCGCCGTCGGTCCCGTCCGCATCACATCCGAGTTGCGGGGCTAGGCTTTCGGTCCAGCGACAAGGCATAAAGCCCGGCCGCCACAATGATCGCAGTGCCAAAGGCGACCGGCAGCGCCAGCACTTCGTCATAGACGACGATCCCTATGATCGTCACGAACACGATCTGCAGATAGGCATAGGGCTGCACCCTGGCGGCCTCGATGGCCTGATAGCATTTCAGCAACAACCAGTGCGATATAACGCACAGCGTGCAATAGGCAGCCAGCGGGGCGATATCGACGGTCGCGACAGGTTCGAGGTTTGGCAATCCTACAAGCGTAATCAGGCCCGCCCCGATCACGGCAGGCCAGAAAAATGACGGAAACGTCGGTTCGTCACGTGTCGTCAGCCGCGTCAGAACCGAATACATCGCAAAGAACAACGCCGAGGCCAGCGGCAGCAGCGCGGGCCAGGAAAATACGCCCATGCAGGGACGCAGGATGACGACCACGCCGACCATCCCTGCCGCCACTGCCGCCCAGCGCTGCCAGCTGATCCGCTCTCCCAGCATCGGGCCGGACAGGGCCACGATCAGCAAGGGACAAATGGCAAAGACCGCATGGCTTTCGATCAGGCCGATCATCGTGTAGCCCCAGACGATCATGCAAACTTCGGCCACCAGCAAAGTGCCCCGCACCAGATGCGCCCAAAGCCGCCTCGACTTTATCGCCGCGCGCGGCCCTTCGGGTTGGCGCAGGGCAAGCACGATGACAAATCCGGCAAAGACCCAGTAGCGGATCATCACGATCATCAGCGTGTTGTAGGTTTCCGCCAAATGGCGCGAGAACCCGTCCTGTGCGGCAAAGGTGGCCACAGCGGCGATCATCAGCCAGATGCCAAGACGGGGATCGCGACTCATCGCAACACCCCTGCCGTCATGTGGCGCTTGCGCCCGAAACCGGGGCGGCGTTCTATCGCAAAGCCTGCCACCTCCAGCGCGCGGCGCACATGCCCGGCCGCCGTGTAGGTGGCAAACGTCCCACCGGGTGCCGTATGCCGCCCCACTGCCTGCATCATCTCGGGCGACCATAATTCTGGGTTCTTTGCGGGCGAAAAACCATCCAGATACCACGCATCGGCCGCTGCATCCCAACCGGGCAAGGTGGACGTCGCATCTCCTTCGATGACCCGGACATCCACCTGACCGACCGAAAACGCGCGAAGCCCTTCCGCCCAGAACTCGACCAGCTCCGCCGCCAGTCCCGACACGTCAGGAAAGCTGTTCAACGCGCGCGCCATGTCTTCGGCTGCCATCGGATAGGCCTCGAAACTGGTAAAGGAAATGCGCCCTGGACCCTTCCAGACCTGTGCGGTCGCCAGCAGGTTCAGCCCGGTGCCAAACCCCAGCTCTGCGATACGAAACCCGTCCTGCAGCCGCGCAGGCAGGCCGTTGCCGGCCAGAAACACATGCCCTGTCTCGGCCAATCCGCCCTGCAGCGAAAAATATGGATCGTCAAAGCGAAACGACACCGGCACGCCGCCATCCCGCCAGGTCAGGGGCGCTGGGACGATACTCTGTTCGGTGGCGGCCATTTGCCCTAAACCCCTGCTCGGCGCGGTTGATGCAAGAGGGGGGCGGGAATGGCAAGGGCCGACATGACCCTGCCCGATGTGACGGTGATGGGCGCTGGCATCTTTGGCCTGTCTTGCGCCTATGCAATGCAACGTCGCGGCGCGCGGGTGCTTCTGGTGGAACGCGTCGCCATCGGTGCGGGATCAAGCGGCGGTCTGGTCGGTGCGATGTCCCCCCATGTGCCCGAGGCGTGGAATCCGAAAAAGGCGTTCCAGCTGGATAGCCTTTTGATGGCCGAGAGCTGGTGGCGCGCGGTGGAGACGGCTGCCAACCTGTCCGCTGGCTATGCCCGCCTTGGCCGCCTGCAACCATTGGCCGATGCCGATGCCATCGCTTTGGCAAAGGCCCGCGAAGTGACTGCCGCCACCCTTTGGGGCAATGCCGCGACCTGGGAGGTCGTCACCGACCCCGGCACCAAATTTGCACCTCTGTCAGCGACCGGCGCCTGGGTCCACGACACCCTGTCCGCCCGCATCGACCCGCGTGGCGCGTTGACAGCCCTTGCCACCGCGTTTCAGACCCTCAGCGGCCGGATCATCATCGGTGATGTCGCACCTTTGGGCCCGGCCCTCTGGGCCACCGGTACGGCGGGCCTCGATGATCTGTCGCGCGCCTTTGGCCAACCCGTCGGCACCGGCGTCAAAGGTCAGGCCCTGAGCCTTGCCCTCGATGCCCCCAACGCCCCGCAACTTCTTTGCGAGGGGCTCCACATTGTGCCCCATGCTGACGGCACCATCGCCGTCGGCTCCACCTCCGAGACGACGTGGGACGACCCAACCACCACGGATGCCCAAATCGATACGCTTCACGCCCGTGCCATCGCCGCCTGTCCATGGCTTGCGGGCGCCCCGATCGTCGACCGCTGGGCCGCCCTTCGCCCCCGTGCCCGCAGCCGGGCGCCGATGCTTGGGGACTGGCCCGACCGTCCAGGCCATTACATCGCAAACGGCGGTTTCAAGATCGGGTTCGGCATGGCCCCAAAGGTCGCCGAAGTTTTGGCCGATCTTATCC
>JBKJVF010000097.1:0-5003 GCA_046589965.1 Paracoccaceae bacterium | reverse complement strand
GCCGACCGAGGTGATCTTGCCGCCCGCGATGGTGACATGGCCGTCCTCGATCACACCCCCCGTCATCGGGATGATGCGCCCTGCCAGCGTCACATCCGAAAAGGGCGTGTCGAACATCGGCTTGGTGATCTTCTGGTAACGCCAGGCGGCGGGTTCGGGCATCAGGGCCTCCTTCAGATGACGCGAGCGTCGTGGGGATGGGTGGATTGGAACCGGCTGGGCGTTTCAGTCGCGCCGTCGGTGACGATCAAGGTTTCGATACAGCGCCAACCATCGTGGCCCGGGCGATAGACGCCGGGTTCGCAGGAAAACACCATGCCAGGGGCGGTGGGGGTCAGGTCGCCGATGGACAGCCAGGGCGCCTCGTGCCCTTCGACCCCCATGCCGTGCCCGATGCGGTGGCGGATCGCATCGCCCAGACCTGCCGCGCGGATCGGTGCAAGCGCCGCGTCATTAACCTGCGTACACGGCAGATGGCGGGCCAGCGCGTCGCGCGTGGCTTCGTTGGCATCGGTCATCGCCTGCATCACGCGGCGCTGATCGGCGGTGAGGTCGCCACAGACGAACGTCGCAGCACTTTCCGCGTGATAGCCGCCAAGCGATGCGCCAATGCCGACAATGATTGGCTCACCCTTTTGCGGCACCCGGTGCAGGACCGCGCCATGTGGCAGCGCCGCTCGGGGGCCGGAATGCACCGACGAGGTGATGCCCATCTTGGTGCCTGCAAAGGCGGCGTTGTGCTGCAAAGCCATCGCGGCGCGGGCGTGGCCGGTGCAATCGGCCTCAAGGTCCAGTTCGGTCGCACCTTGGGTGATCATGTCGGCAGCGACCGACAGAAACCGTTCCAGCACAACATCGGCAAAGCCCGCAGCGGCGCGGACGAGGGCCAATTCCTCCGGGTGTTTGATGCTGCGTTCGGGCAGCACATGGTCAGTCAAGTCAATCTGCGCGAAGTCGCGTGAGGGGGCAAGCAGCTGCGCGTCCAGCGTGTCGATGCCGATCCGCTTGGCGCGGGTTTCCCCGATCATCCACAGAACGGGCGGCACCAGGCCCGGAAACTCCTCATAGGTGCGCACCGTCACGCCCGGCACATCCAGCGCGTTTTCCAATTCCAGATGCGGCACGAACAGCGTGGGCTCGGCGCCCACGGGCAGCCACAGGCCCATGGGCCGCTCGTGGATCGAAAACTTCCAGCCCGAGGCATAGCCGACATTGCCCGGTGCCAGCAGCAACAGACCGTCCAGCCCCGCAGCTTGCGCACGGGCGCGCAGCCGGTCGCGGATCATGGCGCGAAAGGCGGGGGTGAGCGGGGCCAATTTTGCCGAAGCGTCCATCACAGCGTACCCTCATATGGTCCGGTGGCGACGATCTCCGCCTTGATACCGAGTTCAGAAGCAAGCGCGCGCAGGTCGGTCAGCGCCACATCCTCCAGCGGTACACCCGCCGCAGATTTGCGACTGACGCGGCGCGCCTCCTGTTCGCCGGGCAACAGGATTTCGCTGAACCCCGGCCGCAGGGCGCGCGATTTCACCATTTGTGCAAATTCCGCCATGCGGGCGTGAAATTCGGTCAGGGGCATGAACCAGCTGATGTCCACCGCCGTCAGGCTGTGACTGACGTCAAGTTTCGCTTGGTCCTTGTAGGGCGTCAGGCCAAACCCGCCGCCGCCAATCACACCTGTCAGCACATCTGTCATGAACGCCAGGCCATAGCCCTTGTACTGCCCGATCCCGAGCAGCGCCCCGGCCATCGCGGCGTTCGGATCGTCCGTCTCCAGACCCTCCGGCGTCAGCGCCCAATCCAGCGGCATCGGCTGGCCCGACCGCGCCTGCCACTGCATCATGCCCTTGCCTGCCGTTGTCAGCGCAATGTCCATCACCACCGGAAAGCCCATGTCGGTGGGCGCGGCGATGCCCCAGGGATTGGTGCCCACCGCCCCCTCGCGCCCGCCCCACGGGGCCATTTCCGGCCCTGCGTTGGTATAGGACTGACCGATGCAGCCCGCCTCGGCCGCCTGAACCGCATGAACAGCGCTGCTGCCATAATGAGTGGAATTGCGCACGATGACCTGTCCGATGCCGCAGACCTTGGCCTTTTCAATCGCCATGGTCATGGCGCGGGCGGCGGCCACCGTGCCGATGCCATTATGCGCGTCCAACAACGCCAGTGCCGGGCTTTCCTTGATCACCTCAAGTCGGGCTTGAGGGTTGACCAGCCCTTTTGAGATGCGTTCGTGATAGCGGCGCAGGCGTTTGACGCCCTGCCCATGGCCCGGGTGGAATCGCAATTCGGAAAAGATCAGGGCATCGGCAAAGATGCGGGCATCGGCATCCGGCAGACCAAGGGTGCGAAACCCTTCTTCCATGAAGGCCTGCAGGCTGTCGCGGGTGACGTTTGTCATCGGGATCATGGGATCAGGCCTCGATCTGCATCAGGTCGGCGATATTGGCGCCGGGATCGATGAAACAGCCAAGCTGACCCGCAGGCGACGTCATCAGCACCGTGATACCCGGCCCATAGCCCGCGCGCGGGCCGTCCGTAGCACCCACCACGCCGATGGCCAGCGCCCCGCGCAGATAGCCATGGTTGAACCGGCTATCGGTATCATCCAGTGCCACCAGATCGCCCAGACGTAAGTTATCAAGGCCATGTGCGGCCAGTTCGGCGCGGTCGGTCGACTGCATGTGCAGACTGCCGCCTTCGGAGGTCAGGCCCAGCCCTGCGCCGATCAGATGTGCCGGAATGCGGGCCACAACGCCGAAATCTACGGATGCTCCGGTACGCACCGACATCAACGACAACAGGCCCGGTGCGATGCCCTTCAGCACGACATCCGGGTATTCGGTCAGCACCATGCCGATGCCTTCGGACCGGATGATGATCTGGTCGCCCACGGCCATTTTCAGCCGCGAGTCCTTGGGGAAATGGCAGATCACCTGTTCGGAGAAACGCCCCGATTTGCCGGTGACCAGCCCTACCGTGCCTGCCGCCTGCCCCGTCATGACCTTTGCCCGATTGCCGACGCAGGCAAAGACGTTCAGCCCCCGGTTTTTCAGGTCATCGGCCTGCTTGATCGAGATGCCAGGATGGATGCAGTCGGCGGCCCAGCCAAAGGCGCGGTCGCCGATGCTGACATTATAGACGATGCCGCCATATGTCGGCAGCAGAAAGGGCTTGCCATTGGCGGCAAGGCGGTAGGGTTCGGCGGGCAGGCCGGGAAAACCGGGATGCGCGATGGCTCCCGCCACAGAAACAGCCACAAGGTCGGCGTGATTGGTGTTCAGCATCCTAGTTCCCGACCTTGGCAAAGGTTTCGATGTTGGCGCGTGGTTCTATGGCAAAAGCCAGCTTGTCCGCCGGGCCAGTGATCAACGTCAGAATTCCGGGGCCATGGCCCGTCATCACACTGTCACCGTGGATACACAGGCAAATCGCGACCATGCCCTTGGAGTAGGACCGGCCAAAGCGGTGATCGACGTCGCGGATGGCGATCAAATCGCCCAGCCGCATCTGGTCCACGCCCAGTTCGGCCATCAGGGCGCGGTCGCCCGACATCAGATCCTGATCAACGTATTCGGCGTTCAGTTCCGCGCCCGACCCCATGATCCGGGCGGGAAGTTCCATCGCTACGGGGCAGATCAACTGACCGTTCTCGACCCGCAGACCATAGGCGCGGGCCAGAGCGGGCGAGGTCTTCTTGAACTCGATCTCGGGCCAGTCGGACAGGCCGATGCCGCGCCCTTTTGCCCTGATCTGGATCTGATCGCCGATCATCAGGTCTTCCAGCACCTCAGGCGAAAAATCGACCAAAATGCGCGCATGTTCGCCGGTAACGATGCCGGTTGCGCCGCGCGCAAGCCCGGTCATCACCGTCGCCTCGTTGCCGATGCAGGTAAGGTAATGCAGCGCAAAGTCGGATTTCTCATCTGGATGCGCGATGGAGACGCCGGGTTCCACATGGTCGCCCGCCCAGCCAAAGGCGCGGTCGCCGACCCTGGCGTTATAGGCGATGCCCGACATGCCGGGCAAAACGGCGGCCTTGCCGTCGGGCCAGTGGACATAGCCATTTGGACGCATTGTGGGTTGGCTGACCTGGCCAGTGACCGCCATTTCGACCAGATCGTCCACATTCCATTGCAGGCTGTCGGCCATGCGATCCCCCGGAGTTTGCAGTCTGCGATGTCGGTCAGAGTCGTCTTGACAAGGGCTTCCGACTCAAACGATAGTCAGTTTGTCGACGGTCGACAATACACTATTCGACTGAAATAAAGATGGTGCCCTCAGGGCGCGGATCAGGCCGGTTCACGGCCAGAACAAACCGAGGGGGCCTGCAGGATCAATGGGTTATCTGGCATTTCTGGAGCGCATGGGCCAAGTCAACGACCTGCTGAATGCCAAGTCGATTCTGAACTGGGACGCGCTGACAAAGATGCCGCCCGGCGGTGCCGAAACCCGCGCAAAGCAGCTTGCCACCCTGTCCGTCATGGCGCGCGATCTGCTGGTGGCCGATGATACCCGAAGCCTGCTGGACAAGGCCGAGGCCGAGATTGCTGCCAAGCCCGTCGACAGCGTCGAGGCGGTCATCTGTCGGCAAGTGCGCGAAGCAATTGACTATCATCTGCGCATACCGGCCGAACTTGTGCGCAAACGGGCTGAACTCGGGTCGATCGGGCACGAGATCTGGGCCCATGCCCGCGTTGCCAGCGATTTCTCGGCCTACATGCCACACCTGACCAAGACTGTCGCTCTCAACCGCGAAATGGCCGAATACATCGGCTACGAGGGCCACCCTTATGATGCCCTGATGTTCCGTTTTGAACCGGGCGAGACGGTCGCCACGCTGAAACCGCTTTTTGCCAAGTTGCGGGACGGAATGCTGCCGCTGCTGCGCGCGATTGCGCAAAAGGATGCCCCGTGGATCGACTTTCTGGAACGACACTATCCGGCGGATCAGCAGCTCGCATTCGGCCTCAAGATGGCCGAAAAGCTGGGCTATGACCTGA
>JBKJVF010000160.1:0-8161 GCA_046589965.1 Paracoccaceae bacterium | reverse complement strand
GGCAGACCCCGACTGGTCAGAGCTGTGGCTGCTGCCGCGATTGGCTGGTTTCCGGGCTGAAAATCCCAATATCCTTTTCTGCATCAACGGCGCGGGCGAGGTGCCACTGCGTCTTGGGGCGCCCGATTGCCGGATCGAATATACTGATCCTGATCGCGGCGAAGAATTGTACCGCGACCACCTTTTGCCGGTGACTGGTCCTGACAATCTGCGCAGGATTGCCGACTGGGACACGCAGATGCCTTTGGAAGGCATGCCGTTCCTACATCTGGAGGCGCAGCGCGACGATCCGCAGCGTCCGGGCTGGCCGCAATGGGTTGAGCGGTTCGGCTATCGTCGCGAAGGGGCCGGGCGCGGCGTGCACTACCGCCACGCGCGGCTGGCGTTGGAAGCAGTGCGCCAGAATGTGGGTTTTTTGATCTGCGGGCTTTCGCTGGTCGAGGATGACGTGGCACAAGGGCGCATCGTCCTTCCCTATCCTGCGCCGCAGAGCCTTGCAGCCCCGTTGCCTTATGTTCTGACTGTGACAGGACATGGCACCCTGCGGCCGCAGTTGCAGCGGTTCATCGACTGGCTGCGCAGTGAGGCCAGGTTGACCCGGCAAAGCTTGCTTCGCGCCACGCAAGAGAACCCAGACACCTGATCGGTTGTACGGGTGCTCGTGGCCTTACCCGGTCCGGCGCATGGCGCTACTGGGTCGCGATGTACAGGTAGTCCAGCAAATCTTCCATCTCGCCGTCCCGTCGCACTCCGTTGAACATCATCCTGTTCTTCGGCATCATGGTTTTGGGGCTGAACAGATAAGGCCGCAGCGTCTCCCGGTTCCAGACGATGCCCGAGGACATCATGGCTGGCGAAAAAGCAAAGCCAGGCAGCGTCCCCGCCGGCCGACCGATCAGTTGGTGAAGCGACGGGCCCAGTTTTTTATGGTGGTTCTCGTTCAGCGTCGCCACTTCCGTTACATCATGGCAACCGCCGCACCGAAGCTCGAACACGGCCTCACCATGCGTGACGTCGCCCTCGGCCAGTGCGACACCACCTCCCTGGTACAAAACGAGCAAGGAAAACAGTGCCAAACGGGTCATCTTCATCACACTCTCCTTTGCAAGATTTTTCGGATCGTCATCTGCGCTCAGCTAACTTCGCCCACCCCGGTTCGTGCCGAACAGCGCAACCTGATCGCAGATCGCGTTATCCTGCCGCCGTGAAAATGATGGCCTGCATGGTACTTTGCATCGGCCCGTCGCCAAAGCGGGCCGACAGTGCAGCGGCGACAGCGTCAGTTGCAGCCGCAAGCCCGGCTGGATCGCGCGCCTCGATTTCGCTTTTGAGCGGCGAGCCGTGGCATTGCCCGACCGCCGCATCACGAGGCGAGGGACAGACACTTGGCAAGATCACGGTGAACGCTTCGATGGTCTCAAATCCGGCCTCGGCAAGTTGATTGCCGATGGTCCTGACATCATGGTGTCCAAAGGGCGTCCGGCGCAGGAAATTGGGCGGATCGGCCGGGTATTGAGCAGCCACCGCGTCCGAGATTGTCTCCGAAATCGGGTTGAACTCGATTTTGTCCCAAACACTGAACAAGAACGTTCCGCCGGGCCGGAGCACCCTTCGGGCCTCTTTGAAAGCGCCAACTTTTGACGGGAAGAACATCACACCGAACTGGCACAGGACGCAGTCGAATGTGCCATCAGCGAAGGGCAACTTCATCGCGTCGCAGGCCTGCCATGTGATCCTGGGCGAGGTTACCTTCGCAGAGGCCGTATCGATCATCGCCTGATTAAGATCGGTCGCGGTGATCCGGGTGGTGGGCGGCAGCACTTCGGCCAACTGCCGTGTCACGATCCCGGTGCCCGCCGCTGTTTCAAGCACCGATGACGGATCCAATGCCTTGACCCGTGCGGCAAGATCGACCGCAAAGGGCGCAAACAGCATCGGTCCGAGATGAAGGTCGTAAATCGCCGGAATCGATCCGGTGAATGCCTTGTCTGACTGTGTCATGAATTTGAACTCCTTCCCGAAAACGAGCTGGCATCCGTACTGGCGCGACTCGAAACTGAAAGACCCAAGACAGCCGCGTTTTGCGCGGTAATCCCACCCCAGTATGCGCCGATGTCTCCCTTTTGTCTCTGGTCAAGGTTCAGGTCACGGAATCGCCGGTGGCAGGAACGACGCGGCCGAATACAGGCGCCGGTTCTATCGACTTTCGGGCGCGCACTGATGCGACGGAGGGCCGCCTTTAGAAACCGTGGCGGCGGAGTTCGGCCACGATAAGCGATCTGGAAGCGGCATCACTGGTCGGGAAGGCCGCTACGTAATGGGCCGTTGTCGCATCCGCCTTGCGCCGACGCACCTCTTGCCGCCAGCGGGCAGCCTGATCGTGGCGCCCAGCCAGCCCATTGGCAGCAAGCGCTATCATCGCGATCAAGTAATGCGCACCGGGCGTGCTTGCGGCCTTGTCGCCCCAGCGTGCGGCGGTCTCGTAGTCGCCGGTCTGCATCATCATCTGCGCCCGGACCCCGTGAAACCCATAGAGCAGCGGATCAAGCGGGCTGAGCTGCAGGGCGGTATCCAGCCCGGTCTCGGTCGCCGAAGCATGACCGGCCAGCATCGAGGTAAAGGCCCGCGAATAGAACGCTTGCGCATAGTTCGGGTTCAGCGTCGTGGCCCGGTCAAGCCACCCTGCCGCCGCGTCAAAATCATGGGTCAACCAGAAGGAACGCCCCATGGTGAAATTCGTGAAAGGATCCAGCGGGTCCAGTTCCAACCCACGTTCGGCATGGCGTCGCGCAGCGTTTGTGGCCGCTGGCACGTCTGGGCCGAGCTGAAGAAATGCCTCCAGAAAACTGGTGAACGACAGCCCGGCATGGGCGCGGGCGAACTGTGGGTCCAGCGACACCGCACGTTCAAAGCAGCCCTTGGCGCGCAGGTTGTCCCCTCCGGTAAACCGATACAGGTGCTGCAGTCCAAGATGGTAATTTGCCCAGGCATCCAGCGTCTCAAGCCCGGCCATCTGGGCCACCCGCGCCTCATTCAGCGGAATGTAGACCTCAAGTGCCGTGACAAGATGCGCGACGATCTGACGGCGCAGATCGTCAATGTTATCGAGCGGAGCGACCAAACGGTCCCCCCAGATCACTTCGTTCTTGCTGCTGTCGGAAAGTTCAAGCGTCACCGCAAGGCCGCGATTGCGTGCCTCGATGATGCCGGTCAGCACATAGCGCGCGCCCAGAGCGGTGGCGACAAGATCAAGGTTCGGCTCGGAATGCCGGAACCGGAAGGACGAGCCGCGCGCGATCACCGCCAGCCAGCGCATGCACGACAACGCCTGGATGATCTCACACGGGATAGCCTCGGCCAGAATGGCAAGTTCGGGGGCCATTGCCAGCGCGCGAAACGGAAGGATGGCAATCGACGGCCTGCCCGCTAGCGGACCTTTCGGTTGAGCGATCTCTCTTGCCGCGGCTTGCGCAGGCTGGGTTTCCACGGCGTCGGCAACAAAGCGGAATCCCCGGCCATGAACGGTGCGGATGATCGTCTGGCCGTCGCCATCATCGTCTACCGCGCGGCGCGCCGAACGGATGCGGCTGGAAATGCTGGCATCCGAAACCGCCCGGCCCTGCCAGACCTCTGCCACGATTTCGTCCTTGGTCACCATGCGGTCACGGTTGCGCACCAAATGGACCAGAAGGGCAAGCACCTGCGGTTCCAGTCGCACGGGCGCGGACCCGCGCGACAGTTCGAACCGCTCTGGATCAAGCCGGAAGGCGCCGAAAATCCATGCCATGGGTCAGAATACCGCAGAATCACGCGTTTCTGCATGAATTCTTCAGAAGCCGGTCAAGCAAGTCCCGACCAAGAGCGTAACCTTGGCGACAGAGCGGGGCATTGGGCCGCGCAGAGTGCATAGCGGAGGTCAGTGACATGGATGCCATGACAATACGGACGACCAAAGGGCGCGGGATGCTGTACGACAGCATTCTTGAGACGGTAGGTGACACGCCCGTGGTGCGGATCAACAACCTCGCCCCGAAGGGGGTGCGGCTCTACGTCAAGGTTGAGGCGTTCAATCCGGGAGCTTCGATCAAGGACCGGCTGGCGCTGAACATCATCGAGGCGGCAGAGCGGTCCGGGGCGTTGAAGGCCGGCCAGACCGTCGTGGAGGCAACCAGCGGAAACACCGGCATCGGTCTTGCGATGGTCTGCGCCCAAAAGGGTTATCCCCTGATCGTCACGATGGCCGACAGCTTTTCGGTCGAGCGGCGTCGGCTGATGCGGATGCTTGGTGCAAAGGTCGTGTTGACCCCGCGCGCGCAAAAGGGCACCGGCATGTACATGAAAGCGGCTGAGCTGGCGGAAAAGCACGGCTGGTTTCTGGCGCGCCAGTTCGAAACCGCCGCGAATGCCGACATCCACGAGGCGACCACCGCGCGCGAGATCATCGGTGACTTTGCCGGGGACCGGTTGGACTATGTGGTGACCGGTTATGGCACCGGCGGCACGGTGACGGGTCTTTCACGCGTCTTGCGCCGCGAACGTCCCGAGACGCGGATCATCCTGACCGAACCCGCCAATGCGCAACTGGTTGGCAGCGGTGTGGCGCAGCAGCGCGGCGTCGGTGGCGCGCCGGCCGGCAGCCATCCCAGCTTTGAGCCGCATCCCATCCAGGGCTGGACGCCGGATTTCATCCCCAACGTGCTGCAGGAATGTCTGGACAGCGCGGGCTATGACGAACTGATCCCGGTTGCAGGGGCCGAAGGCGTAGCCTGGGCGAAGAAACTGGCACAGCGCGAAGGGATTCTGACCGGCATTTCTGGCGGTGCCACGTTTGCCATCGCGATGAAGATCGCGGAACGGGCAGATCCGGGCTCGGTGATCCTCGCAATGCTGCCCGACACCGGAGAACGCTACCTGACGACGCCGCTTTTTGCCGACATTCCTGAAGACATGGACGCGGCAGAGGTGGCGCTGTCGCAATCGACACCCGGATGTCAGATGGGCTGAGACCGTCAGATCAGGAGAGCAGGGCATGACCATGCAGGACAACAACTTTGTCGAAGAGACGCTTGACCCCGCCGACTGGGCCGCCACGCGTGCGCTGGCGCACCAGATGGTCGATGACGCCATCGACCATCTGGGCGGGGTTCGCGAACGGCCGCTTTGGCAAGAGATGCCGGCATCCGTGCAAGCCAGTTTCGCCGAACCGTTGCCGCACGAACCACAACCGCTTGAAAAGGTTTACGCCAGCATCACCGCCAATCTGATGCCGCATCCTATGGGCAACATCCATCCGCGGTTCTGGATGTGGTATATGGGGGCGGGAAACTTTACCGGCGCTTTGGGCGATTTTCTCGCGGCAATCGACGGGTCGAACCTTGGCGCCGGGAATATGGCCGCGGCGCAGATGGACCGGCAAGTCACTGGCTGGATCAGCGAGATGATGGGCTTTCCCCATGGCTCCAGCGGCACCTTGGTAACCGGCGGGTCCATGGCCAACATCATCGGTCTGATGTCGGCGCGCAATGCCATGGCCGGGGTTGATCTGCGGCAGCTGGGTGTGGATGCCATGCCGCAGCCCTTGCGGTTCTACGCCTCGGATCAGGTGCACAGCTGTCATTTCAAGGCGATGAACCTGCTGGGGCTGGGCAAGGGATCATTGTGCAAGGTGCCGTCTGATGAACATTTCCGCTTGGACATCGGCGCGCTGAAAGAACAGATAAGGGCTGATCGCGATCAGGGCAGCAAGCCTGCCTGTGTCATCGCCACCGCAGGAACCACCAATACCGGGTCCATCGACGATCTGTCCGCCATTGCCGATCTTTGTGCCGCAGAGGGGCTGTGGATGCATGTCGACGGCTGTATCGGGGCCATGATCAACTTTGCGCCGGACAATCGCCATCTGGTGACGGGGATCGACCGGGCAGACTCGCTCGCCCTTGATCTTCACAAGGGCCTTCACGCCCCCTTCGATGTCGGATGTGCGCTTATCCGTGACCGCAAACAGCATCGGCAAACCTTTGCAGAAAGTGCTGAATACCTTGAGAAAACATCACGCGGCATCGCGGCCGCCGAATTCCTGCACGACTACAGTCTCGACACGTCTCGCGGCTTCCGCGCGCTAAAGATCTGGATGATGCTCAAGCAACATGGGGTGGAAAAGTTTGGACGGCTTATTGATCAGGGCATCGCGCAGGCGCGGTATCTGACCGAACTTATCACGCTGGAGCCGATGTTGGAATTAGTGGCTCCGATCGTGACCGACGTCGTTTGTTTCAGGTTCAATCCGGGCGGGCTGGAAGAGGCGGCGTTGCGCGATCTGAATATCGAGATCATGTTGCGGATGCAGGAGACAGGTGTTGCTGCCGTTTCAGATACAACTGTGAAAGGGCAGCACTGCCTGCGCGTTGCTATCTGCAATCATCGCACACGGCGGGCAGACCTGGACCTGTTGGTGCAAGAAGTGCTGCGGATCGGCAGTGATCTGTCAGAGGGGCGCGAAACGGTGGGATGAGGATGGACTATTGCGTACGGTCGCGACGACCGGTCTCAATCAACCATCTATCGGCAAAGACGTTCATTTCCGCAGCGTGGTGCAGGTTCTTGCTGTAGGGGTCACAGGGCCTATTCCGTTTCTGGTCCCGTCATTAGCCTGCCCGCCGTGCGTGCTGACAAAGCACGACCGCGCCGAAAATCATAGTGACGATCAGCGCCAGTTGGAACACGCGGTGGGACACGATCGCAGAGAGACGGGTGATAAGGACGACGGCGGCGCCCTCTTCATTATTCGAGACCCCGTATGAAGAACGTCGTATATCTATACGCTCGGCCAGCTTCCACTGGCACGCATCCTTGAATATCAAAACACAGGAGCTCAAACTCAGTCAGAAACGTGAGACACCGGCGTCAAGCCCGAGGTTGAGGCGTCCGGATACGATGTAGTTGGCCGAGCTCATTGCAATGTGCCGTGCTGAGGCCTGCACATCGCGCAGGGCACGCTCGATGAGGTTGGTTTCGAACAAAGCCGCGGCCCCTGCTTCGGCGGCCAGCTGACTGACCACCGAAACGGCGGTCTCCGCAGCATGGGTTGCTGCCAGGCGCAGTGATGCGCGTGCATGGACCAACCTCTCACCGCCGAAATCCGTTGCAGTCATCAATTCCGACATTGCTGTAGCCAGGAACGCCTGCGCCGCGCGGATCGCGGCATCGGTCCGGCCCACCAGGGACTGGATCGTCTCCCGATCCCCGAGCGCGGCTGTCGTCCCTAACCTTGTCTTCCCTCGGGCGAAGCCAGCGAAACCGTTCCATGCCCCCCTTGCAATGCCAAGCGGAACGACAGCGACAGTCCAGGCAAATATAGAAACGGGCGGCATCCGGTAAAGAAGTCCGGGGGCGGTGGGGGAATGATCGAGGAATGAATGTGCCCAGTCGCTCGGCACGAAGACATCCGCGACCTCCCACTCCGAACTCCCGCTTCCCCTCAGGCCGGACACATGCCAAGTGTCGTGGATCGTCACCGTATCCCTCTGGAAGTAGCAGAACATTAGCGGACGGTCCGGCCCCGGCTGCCCCCCGATGGCGGCAAGACCCATAAAGTGGGTTGCGTGCGCGGTGCCGCTTCCGAATGGCCAACGCCCCGAGACCTTCCATCCTCCTGCGACAGGTTCCATCGTCCCCACAGCGCCTGTGGCGCTGACAAGGAAGGCGCGCGGATTGGTGAACACTGCCTGCGCAATGGGCGCTGGCAGATACCCACCGGCGCGGCTCATGCCCCCGCCATTGCCCACCAGCCAGCCGATCGATCCGTCAATCGCCGCCGCCGCTTCGACGACTTCCATGAAGTCGTGAGGTGACAGCTCTGCACCGCCGAGGGCCTTTGGCATCCAGAGCCGGAAGAGACCCGCGTCAGCAAGCGCGGCGAAGACATCATCGGGCAAGTGCCGATCGCGGTCGAAGGCGTCACGCCGAACAGCGATCAGCGGCGAAAGTTCTCGTAGCCGCCCGAGGAGAGTAGCGGTCGTGTCGTCGGCAAGGTCCTTCATGAAATGAGCCTTTCCTTCAGGAGCATGAGTTCAAGTCTCCGCCTTTCAGAGCGGCCATGGCAAGATCAAAGAATTCAGCACGAGATGAATACATTTCAGCTACTGTGTTCCGATGAAGAACT
>JBKJVF010000216.1:0-6366 GCA_046589965.1 Paracoccaceae bacterium | reverse complement strand
CATCGTGTAGGGCGACGAGGCGTCAAAAGGTGCTGCATTGGTCTTGCCCATTTCGGCAAGGATTGCAGCGCCGGGGCTGTCGGACTGTGCGACCTGGCCATAGGAGCCATCGAGAGCCGGACCGATCGCGATCGGCAGGTTGTCACCCACCATGCCGCCCGGAAGGCCGAACTGGGTGAAGGCACCGGTGTCGAGCGAGGCCTGGATGATGCCCTTGCCGCCTTGGTCCAGATAACCTGCCACGACCAGAAGATCGCCGCCTGCCGCTGCCAGAGCCGCAACTTCGGCCGAATAGTCAGCCTTGCCGTCTTCGTGGGCCGCGTTGATCGTGATCGTGCCGCCCTTGGCGATGAAGGCGTTGGCGATCGAATCTGCCAGGCCCTTGCCGTAGTCGTTGTTGGTGTAGGTCAGGGCAATCGACTTCACGCCCTTTTCGGTCAGGATGTCGGCCATGACTTCGCCTTCGCGCGCATCTGACGGTGCGGTGCGGAAGAAGAGACCATCGTCGTCAGCGGTCGACAGAGCGGGCGATGTTGCCGAAGGCGAGACCATCACGATGCCGTTCGGGCGTGCGACGTTCTGCAGAACGGCACCGGTGGCACCCGAGCAGTCGGCCCCGATGATGCCCTTGACGCCATCGGCGGTCACAAGGCGTTCGGCCGCAGTGGTGGCGGCAGCGGCGTCGCCGCAGGTGCTGTCGGCGCGGACGGGCACAAAGACCATGCCGTTGGCGACCTTGCCGGACGCGTTGGCTTCGGCCATCGCAAGTTCAGCAGCATTTGCCATGTGGCCGGTCAGCGATTCGATCGGGCCGGTAAAGCCGATCAGAATGCCGAGCTTGACGTCTTCGGCGCTGGCGGCACCTGCAAAGAGGGCCGTGGCCGCAGAGGCCAAAAGTAGTTTTTTCATTGAAGTCTCCCATGTTGGATCGCAATCCTGCCGGTGAACCTATTGAAGCCCGCGCAAAAAGAAAAGCGTCTTGGCGAAGGCGGAATGCACGTGCCGGCTCGATCTCGGCAAGGATAGTCGCAGACATGTGCCCCGATTGTTTCGCAACCGAAGTCACGCTCTCGTGTAGGTTGTAGATTTGGCGGGGCGGGGCGCGCGGCTTACCTAAAGGACCAGAAAACTGGCGAATCGTGAGCAGCGACAGGAGGGTTCGGTCATGAAAACGGCATTTGGGGCGCAGGTGGCGTTTCTGGCGGCTGGGGTGTTGGCGGCGAGCGTCTTGCCGGGCTGGGCTGAGGGCCGCATTGAAACCAGCGCCGGGCCGGTCGCGATCACCGAAATGGCCAGCGACCTTGATGAACCCTGGGGAATCGCCTTTCTGCCGGATGGGCAGTTTCTGGTGACGGAACGTCCGGGGCGGCTGTCGCTGTTTGCGGCAGCGGGTGGCGTGGGTCAGCGGATTGCCGGTGTGCCGGAGGTTGCCGAACGTGGACAAGGGGGCCTGCTTGACGTGATGGTCCCGCGCGATTTTGCCACCAGCCGCGAGGTCTGGCTTAGCTATGCCCGGGCCGATGACGGCGGCGCGGGCACCGCGCTGGGCGTCGGGCGCCTGTCGGATGACGGGACCGCCTTGCAGGATTTTCGCGTCGTTTTTGCAGCGCCCGGGACGGGAGGCGGCAACCATTTCGGCAGCCGCATCGTGGAGTCCCCGGATGGGACGATCTTTGTGACGGCCGGGGAGCGGGGGGACGCGCCACTGGCCCAGGACCCGATGCGCCCAGAAGGCAAGGTGCTGCATTTCAACCGCGACGGCAGTCCAGCCACCACAAATCCCGGCATGTTGGCGGGGGTGCATTCGCTGGGCCATCGCAACCCGCAAGGGGCGGCACTGGACGCGTCGGGGCAGCTTTGGGTGGTGGAGCATGGCGCGCAAGGCGGGGATGAGTTGAACCTTGTCCGGGCGGGCGCGAATTATGGCTGGCCTGTCATCTCGTACGGCGAGGATTACGGCGGCGGCAAGATTGGCGAAGGGACGGCCAAGGACGGAATGGAGCAGCCGGTGACGTACTGGGACCCCTCCATCGCGCCATCGGGCCTGATGTTCTATCAGGGCGACCTTTTCCCCGCCTGGAAAGGCGATGTGTTCATCGGCAGCCTCAAATTCGACTACCTGTCCAGGCTGGACCCCGACGCAGGCTATGCCGAAGAACGAATTTCCGGGCCGGAAACGGGCCGCGTGCGTGATGTGGTCGAGGCCCCGGACGGCGCGATCTGGTTCTTGTCGGTGATCGAAGGGGCGGCCTATCGGATGACGCCGGCCGAGTGATCAGGTGCCCATCAGCCGTGCATCGAACGGATAGCGTGTCAGGTTCTCGCAGCCGGTTTCGGTGATCAGGACCTGATCCTCCAGCTTGATGGAGAAATCGCCGCCTTCGGGGGATACCAGAGCCTCGACGCAGATCGTCATGCCGGGTTCCAGCACGGCGTCAAACGCGCCTTCGGTCCAGCCGTCGGGGTAATTGACGTAAGGCCATTCGTCGCACAGCCCGACGCCGTGCATCTTGCAGGCATATTTCTGCTTCCAGTACTGATCGTCCAGCTGATGCCCCTCAAACACCAGCTCGCGGATGGACACGCCGGGTTTGAGGCGCGCCTGATGGTCTTGGATATGGTCCAGCGCGTGGCCATAGGCGCTGATCATCGCATTGGTCGGGCGCTGGTCGCCGACCCACCAGGTTCGGCTGATGTCGATGCAAAACCCGTAAGCGCCGATCAGGTCCGTATCAAAAGCCACGATCTCGTTTGGCTGCACGATGCGCGGGCCGCATTCCTGAAACCATGGATTTGTGCGGCGGCCCGACGCCAGAAGGCGGGTTTCGATCCACTCCCCCCCGCGTTTGATGTTTTCGGCGTGCAGGACAGCCCAGATCGCATCTTCGGAGGTCTGGCCGAGGGGGACGCTGTCGCGGGTGAACGTCTCCATGGCGGCGACGGCCTGTTCGCAGGCATGGGCGGCACAGCGCATTGCCAGAATGTCATCGGGGCCTTTGATGGCGCGGACGCGTTCGGTGACCTCTTCGCCCTCCATCACCTCAAAGCCGATGCCCTCTAGCGCGCGCAGGCCGTGGACCATGATCTTGTCGACAGCCAGACGGCGGTTGGTGCCGGCATGTTCGCGCATGATCTCATCGACCTGTGCGGCAAAGGCGCGGGCGGCAGCCTGGCCCGCATCGCCCGTGGAATTGTAGAAGAACGTGGCCCCGGAACGCAGCTCCTTGACCAACGGGTTGAAGGTCACAAGGAAGGGCGAATTCTTGTATTCCCACATCACCATATGGCCGTCGGCGCACAGAAGGCAGGCGCGAAACGGGTTATGGGTGTTCCAAAGCTGCATGTTGGTGGTGTCAGTGGCATAGCGGATGTTCAGGGGGTCGAACATCAACAGGCCGCCATAGTCGCGGTCTATCAGGCCTTGGGTCAGGCGCTGCCAGCGATAGGCGCGCATGGTGGCAAGGTTGGGTGCGGTCAGACCGGCGGCGGCCCATTCGGCAAAGGCCAGTTGCGTGGGCCCGATCTCGACCCGGTCGTTGTCGTTGGGGCTGCCGTCGGCCAGCGTGTTCCCGCGGGTGGGGTCGATCTTGCGGCGGTCGGCATAGTGCTGGTTCATCGGGCCCCCCGGATTGTGATGGCAGTCTGGGGCTGAGGTCGGTGTCGAGGCTATGCCTTTTGCGACATGCCGCCGTCGCAGGACGGGTATTTGCGCCTTGCGCGTTGCTCTATACCAAAGAGATGCCCGACCTGATCCTGCAATCCCGTCTGCCGCATCTTGCCTGGATGGACCCGCGCACGGCCCGGTTGCCCGGGGTGTTGCCTCTGGAGCAGGATGACTGGGTGCAGGTGGATGATGCCTATGCAGGCCAGATGGCCGAACGCGACCGCCTAATTGCCGTTTCGCCGGACGCCGTCCATGCGCTTTTGCCTGAAGCGAGGGCCGCGGCGGATGAACTTTATGCCATCGTGCTGGACAAGATCGCAAAGTTGCCCGGCTTTCACCGTGACCGCGATCTCGTGACGCGTCCGGATGGCGTCAAGGTCGTGCTTGACCCAGACCAGCCCCTGTTGACGCTGGGGCGGCTGGTGCAGCAGGACCTGTGCCTGATGGAAGGCGGAACGGATGGCCATCGGCTGACGGGCGCGATCCTGTGCTTTCCGGCCAGCTGGACACTGGCACAAAAGATCGGGCGACCTTTGATGGGCATCCATGATGGTGTGGTGCCCTATACCGAGGATATTGGCCGCAGGGTGCAGCGCATGTTCGAGGCGATCCGTGTGGATCGGCCGCTTTGGCGCATGAACTTCCTGACCTACGACGATCCTGTGCTGCATCAGCCCCGGCTGGAGGGACAACGACGAAAGCAACCCGTCGGGCATTTTTTCGTCCGTAGCGAGCGACAGTGTTTTGTCCGGTTGCCCGTGACGCGCGCGGTGGTGTTTTCGATCCACACCTATGTCGTGCGCGCCGAAACCCTGACGGCGGACGAGCTGGCCGCTTTGCGTGCGGCGGTTCATTGACGGGCGAGTTGGACCGATGCTGACGCGGCCGCGTTCCTAGGGGTCTTCGACCAGCTCTCGCAGATCGCGACCTTCGAGATGGGCGATCGCGGCCTTGGTCATGCCGATCGGCATGGCAATGACGATCAGGCTCCAGCCCATCGCATATGCAGCACCCCGGCGTACCCCGCGCATGAGAGGTTTGGTCCAGGCCGGCAGCGGTTTGCGGACGCGCGGCGTGGCCGGGGCCGCGGTAGGTGCGTCAGAAGCCCCGACAACGGCGGCAAGTTGCGGCTGGGCTGTCGCCGTGTGCGTCGCGTCCGGTTCGGGTGCCATATCCGTCAACATGCTGCGGATCGCCAGAAGTGTCGCACCGTCCGGTTCCGGCTCCGGCGTTTTGACGACGGGCGGAGCAGTCTCGGCAACCGGCACCGAGGCTGGTACGGGCACTGGCACGGCAGGCGCAGCAGATGTATGCACCAGCACAGGGCGGATGGGGCGGGTCGGACGCAGGGGCAGATCGTCGCGAAGGGCGCGCAGGTCGGGGTCGGAGCGAACGTCATCCAGTTCGACACCCCGAAGCCGCCCCGAGGCTGGTGCCTTACGGGCGCGCCAGAGCGCATCATAGACAGCCAGCGATTCCTCGGGCGGTGGGGGCGGTGAAACGACCCCGGCTGCGTCCTTGACGGTGTCCGCGATGCCGCCGACCGTGGCGGCGATGGCCGAACGCGTCGGCAGATAGGAGGCAGCCCGTCCTAACCGTTCGGTGTTGATGGGATACGCCCCCGCCAGCAGGCGCGCCTGGAGGCCATGCGTGGACCCTGACAGCCCTGTCAAAGCGGGGCCAAGAACCGCGCGTGTCGCGATCAGGCTGTAGACAGAATAGGCTTTTATGTCGAAAGACGGCCGTTGCTTGCCATTGACCCAGATCGGGGGTCTTTCAGGCGGGCTCGGCGAACCAAGATCAGGGCGTGGTCGAGGGGTCGACATTGGGCCATCCGGTGCACATGAGCAATCCAGAGGCCAATTTTGAAGGCGCAAGCAGGCAGGATTGCGGCACAATCACGGCGCGCACAAGGCGGCCCGTAGAACAAAGGGTCGCCCAAAGGCGACCCCATACTCATAACCTAGCACCACCTGGTCTGATCGAAATGGATCAGCAGGAATAATACATCAGGTATTCCACCGGATGCGGCGTGTGTTCAAAGGCGTAAACCTCTTCCCACTTGAGCGCGATATAGCCTTCGAGCTGATCCTTCGTGAAGACGTCACCGGCGATCAGGAAGTCCATGTCCTTTTCCAACTCTTCCAGCGCCTCACGCAACGAGCCGCAGACCGTCGGGATTTCGGCCAGTTCCTCGGGCGGCAGATCATAGAGATCCTTGTCCGAGGCAGGACCTGGGTCGATCTTATTCTTGATGCCGTCCAGACCGGCCATCAACAACGCGGCAAAGGCCAGATAGGGGTTTGCCGACGGATCGGGGAAGCGGGCCTCGACGCGTTTGGCTTTCGGCGATTCTGTCCACGGAATGCGGACGCAGCCGGACCGGTTGCGGGCCGAATACGCGCGCAGAACCGGGGCCTCGAAGCCGGGGATCAGACGCTTGTAGCTGTTGGTCGACGGGTTGGTCAGGGCGTTCAGCGCCTTGGCATGCTTTAGGATGCCGCCGATGAAATACAGCGCATCCTGCGACAGATCCGCATATTTGTCGCCTGCAAACAAGGGCTTGCCGCCCTTCCAGATCGACATGTTGACGTGCATCCCAGACCCGTTGTCGCCCTTCATGGGCTTGGGCATGAAGGTCACGGTCTTGCCATAGGCGTGGGCCACGTTGTGGATCACGTATTTGTATTTCTGGATGTTGT
>JBKJVF010000064.1:0-6462 GCA_046589965.1 Paracoccaceae bacterium | reverse complement strand
CTTCAACTTTCTGTCGCATCCGATCTGCGATGTGCTGATCTCGCGCGGGCAGACCTGCCAGCTGGTCTTGATCAAGGCGCAAGAAGGGTTCTTTACCGCGATCCGCATCTCGATGTGGGCGGGGTTCTTCATGGCCTTTCCGATCATCGCGTATCAGTTGTGGCGGTTCGTAGCGCCCGGTCTCTACAAGTCAGAAAAGAACGCCTTTTTGCCGTTCCTGATCGCCAGCCCGGTGATGTTCATCGCGGGCGCGGCCTTTGCCTATTACGTGATCTTGCCCTTTGCCTTTGATTTCTTTCTGGGATTTCAATCGTCGTTCAGCGGCACAAGCGAGGCAGGCACCGATATCCCGGCGGGGGTGGTCTTTCAGGGGTCGATGGAAAGCTATCTGTCGCTGACGATGAATTTTGTGCTGGCCTTCGGCATCTGCTTTCAGTTGCCGGTTCTGCTGACGCTGCTTGGTCGGGCGGGGATCATTTCGGCGGCGGGCCTCAGGGCGACGCGCAAATACGCGGTGGTTCTGATCTTGCTCGTTGCCGCCATCGTCACGCCGCCTGATGCACTGTCCCAGATCATCATGTTCAGTGTGATCTACCCGCTGTATGAAATCTCGATCTGGCTGATCGCGCGGTTTGAACGCGACCGAGAGGCGGCGATGCGTGCGGATGGCACCTGGGTCGACGAGGAAGAGCCGTCTTGAGCGACCCGTTGCAGCGGATCGCGGCGGCGCTGGAACGTCTTGCGCCCGCCCCGATGCCCGCGCCCGATTACGCGGTGGCGGATGCCTTTGCCTGGCATGTCGAACCGGACCGGCTTGACCCGGTGGGGCGCGTGGCGCGCGTCGATATCGGTTTGTTGGTCGGCGTGGACCGGTCGCGCGACACGCTGTTGGACAACACCCGCCACTTTGCGCGCGGGCTGCCTGCCAACAACGCCTTGTTGTGGGGCGCGCGCGGGATGGGAAAGTCTAGCCTCGTCAAGGCGGTGCACGCCGCCGTTGTGGCCGAGGGGTTGGCGCTGAAGATCGTGGAGCTAAGCCGTGAGGATCTGCCGTCGGTCCAGCGCCTGCTGGCGCATCTGCGGGCCGCGCCGCATCGGTTCTTGTTGTTCTGCGACGATCTGTCGTTTTCCCATGATGACCAGCACTACAAATCTCTGAAGGCTGTGCTGGATGGCGGGATCGAGGGGCGGCCCGACAATGTGCTGCTTTACGCCACATCGAACCGTCGCCACCTGATGCCGCGCGAGATGATCGAGAACGAACGGTCGACCGCCATCAGCCCCGCCGAAGCGGTGGAGGAAAAGGTGTCGCTGTCCGACCGGTTCGGTTTGTGGCTGGGCTTTCATCCCTGCAGCCAGGACGAATATCTTGCGATGATCGACGGCTATTGTGCCGCGCATGGCGTCAAGGTCGCCCCGGACCGTCTGCGGGCCGAGGCGATCGAATGGCAGGCGACACGCGGGGCTCGGTCGGGCCGGGTCGCATGGCAGTTCTTTTGCGATCTGGCGGCGCGTGAAGGCGTGGCACTGTCGGCCAGTTGACCCGACGCGGACATCGCGTTTGCCCTTTGCCAAGCGATGCCGTATCTGAACGCCACCATGATCAGTGAAATTCTTGTCGTCCTGGGGCTGATTGTCCTGAATGGCGTGTTGGCGATGTCCGAACTTGCGGTGGTGTCCGCGCGGCCCGCCCGCCTGAAACCGCTTGAGACGCGTAGCCGGGGGGCGGCGATGGCCTTGCGGCTGGCCGAACATCCCGGACGGTTCCTGTCGACAGTGCAGATTGGCATCACGCTGGTCGGGATCCTGTCGGGTGCGCTGTCGGGTGCCACGCTGGGCGTCAGGCTGCAGGACTGGCTGGTGGCCCGGGGCATGGAGGCGGACCTTGCCTCGAACCTTGGGGTCGGCGGCGTGGTGGTGGTGCTGACCTATATCTCGTTGATCGTGGGCGAGCTTGTTCCGAAACAGATCGCGCTGCGCGACCCCGAGGCGGTCGCCATCCGCGTCGCACCTGCAATGACCGTGCTGTCCTGGGTGGCCGCCCCTGTGGTCTGGTTTCTGGAACGGTCGGGGCGCATGATCCTTCTGCTGCTGGGCCAGGGCGGCGGCAACACGTCGAAAGTGACTGAGGAAGAGGTACACAGCCTGTTGTCCGAGGCGCATCAGGGCGGCGTGCTGGAGGACGAAGAACGCGAGATGATGGCGGGGGTCATGCGGCTGGGCGACCGCACGGCACGGGCCCTGATGACCCCCCGGCATGAGCTGGACATGCTGTCGCTGGAGGCGTCGTCGGCCGAGGCCGTGGCCGCGATCCGGCGGGTGGCGCGTCCGCGCATGCCGGTGGTGGATGTGGCGGGCGAGGTTGTCGGCATCGTCCTGCTGGCAGACGCGTTTCAAACAGTGTCGCGTCGGGAACAGTTGAATATCAAGGCTTTGGTCCGTGATGTTCCCATGATTTCGGATCAGGCCGACGCGCTTGCCGTGCTTGAGGTGTTGCAGGGCACGCCGCATCACCTGGCGCTTGTCTACGATGAATACGGCAATTTTGAAGGCATCATCACCACCGATGATGTGCTTGCGGCCATCACCGGGGCCGTGGCGGCGTCAGAGGCGGATGAGCCTGCGCTTGTCACACGCGACGACGGCAGCCTCTTGGTGGCGGGGTGGATGCCCGCGGACGAATTTTGCGACCAGCTTGGCCTGCGCCGCGATCTGGCGGGGGAATATGAAACCGTGGCGGGGCTGGTGCTGCATCTCTTTGGGCGGATGCCCGCACTGGGCGAGGCCATCATCGCCGATGGCTACAGGTTCGAGGTGATCGATCTGGACGGCATGCGGATCGACAAGCTGCTGGTCAGCAGGGTCGCATACTGACGCGACGCGGTGTTCGCGCGACGGGATCAAAAGACAAACCGGCTGCCACTACTGCAGGAACTCCATCGGGTCGACGCTGGCGGCGCCGCGCCGCACCTCGAACCGCAGGAAGGACGGCGTTCCCGCGCGGATGACGGCCAGGCTCTGGCCGCGCTGAACCTTGTCGCCCTTTTTGACCTTAACCCCATCGAGACCCGCATAGACCGTCAGAACGTTGTCGGCATGGCGGACCACGATCACGGCGACCTGACCGGTATCGGTGGTCACAGCGGCAACCGTGCCGTCGGAAGCGGCCTTGACCGTTGCGCCGGGGGCGGCGGAGATGTCGATGCCTTCGTTCTTTTGATAGGCACGGATGATCTTGCCGTTCACGGGCATTGCAAACCGGGTCGCGGTTGCTTCGGTGCGGGTTTCGCCCAGATCGGGCGAAGCGGGCGTTTCCTTGGCGACCTCGGTCGCGGGCGTGGTTTTCTCATCCGGCAAGGGTTGTGTTGCCGATGGAGGCTCAGGCGTGGGGGAGCCGGTTCCGGGGGCAACGGTGGTGGTGACCACTGCAGGCGCGGGGCCGGTGGTCGGCGGAATGATCAGCGGCTGGCCTTCCCGCACGGCAAGATCGGCCCCAAGTCCGTTCCAATCGGCCAATGCGCGGGCCGAGACATTGTAGGTCCGCGCGATGGAGAACGCGGTTTCGCCACGCGCGACCGTGTGGCGGATCGGTTCAGTTCCGCCAGCCAGCGGTGCGCCGCCGCCGGATGTACCAGCTCGGTCAAGCGCCGTCGTCGCAATCGCGCTGACATCGACGCCGGTGCCGCCGCCGATGACATTGCCTTGGACCGCCCCACCCGCGACGCGGGTTGGCAGCAACAGCATTTCGCCGTCGCGCAAGGGATCGCCAGGCCGCAGGGCATTGGCGCGGGCCAGCGCCTCTGCATCGACGCCCAACCGTTGGGCGACAGCGGCCACAGTGTCGCCGCGCTGTGCCAGCGCCAATTGGTAACCGGGGTATGAAATCACACCGCGCGCATCAGAGGCGGGCCTTGCCGCCGTAGGTGCGCGCGCGCCTTCGGTGGTATCCAGGCTGCCCGGCCCGGTCCGCAGGTCCCAGTCGAGATCGCCGGGACCGCTGCAGGCGGTCAACAAGAGCAATGCAAGGACGCCCAGCGTCTTTGGCGACGTGACCGATAGGATGCTTTGCATGAACCGCCTCTTGCCTCACTGCCCGGGTTGATCCCGGTGCACCACTCGTTAATCTGCCGCCACGCCGCCCACAAGAGGGACGAACCGCACCGGGCGGAGTTCGTCATAATCATAGCCTGTTTCGGTCCGCGTGACCTTGATCAGGCTTTGCACGGCATCCGACTGTCCCACCGGCAATACCATGATACCGCCCTTTTTCAATTGCGCCAAGAGCGGCCCCGGCGGGTCCTCGGCGGCGGCGGTGACAAGGATGCGGTCAAAGGGCGCCTGTTCAGGCAGGCCGTAACTGCCATCGCCGGTCAGCGCGGTGATATTGGTCAGGCCAAGCTGGCGAAACAGGACCTCGGCCTCTTGCACGAGGCGACGATGGCGGTCGACCGTGTAGACGCGCCGCGCGAGGTCGCACAGGATCGTGGCCTGATAGCCCGACCCGGTGCCCACCTCCAGCACGGTGTCGCGCGGCCCGACATTCAGCGCCTGTGTCATGATGCCGACCACCGACGGCTGGCTGATGGTCTGGCCGCAGGAAATCGGCAGCGGCGTGTCCTCGTAGGCGCGGTCAAGAAAGATGCCGCGCACGAACAGGGCACGGTCGACCCGTTCCATCGCTGTCAGGACGCGGGCGTCGGTGACCCCGCGTGAGCGCAGGTTGAACAGGAACCGCATTTGGCGAAGGGCTGCGTCATCGTCATCGGATGCGCCCGGGCCGGTCATGCCAGCCGCACCTCAAGGTCGGCCAAAAGGTCGTGTGCCGTCAGATCCGCCCTCATCGGCGTGATCGCGATGTAGCCATCGAGGTTGGCCGCCACATCGGTGCCGGGCAGCGTTCGGCGGCGCTGATCGCCGCCCTTGATCCACAGGAACTTGCGCCCGGATGGGGACAGATGCGCTTCCAGCCCAAAGGCGGTGTCGCGACGGAACCCTTGGGCTGCGACCTTGATGCCCTTGACGGCGTCGCCAGCGACGGGGGGAAAGTTCACGTTGTAAAAGACCCGGTAGTCGTGGTCGGTCCAGATGCCCTTGTCGAGAAGGGCGCGCACGACAGAGGTGCCGTGGCGGCGGGCCGCCTCAAAAGGATCGTCCAGGGCTTGGGTTTCCGGCCCGAAGAACTGGCTGAGCGCGATGGCGGGCACGCCTTGCAGGGCCGCCTCCATCGCGCCGCCGATGGTGCCGGAATAAAGGGTGTTCTCGCCTGCATTGTTGCCCGCATTGACGCCCGACAGCACCAGGTCGGGGCGGTTGCCCTGAAAGACGTCGTAGATCGCCGATAGCACGCAGTCGGCGGGGCTGCCTTCGGTGGCGAACCGGCGGGGGCCGAACTGGGTGATCATCATCGGATGGGTATAGCTGATGCAATGCCCGACGCCGGATTGTTCGAAGGCCGGAGCGACGGTCCAGACCTCACCCTTGGGTCCGGCGATGTCGGCGGCGATGGCGGCCAGCACCTCAAGCCCCGGGGCGTTGATGCCGTCGTCATTGGTGATGAGAATGCGCATTCTGCCCCCGAAGTCTTGCCAGATGTGCTTAGACGACGGGCCCGGACGCATCAAGCCGTGGTGCGCGCTAAAACCCATATCTCGTATGGCGAAACAGGACTTTGGCGCGAAAAGCCAAGGGCCGGGGCTGTGTCAGTCCGTCGGTGTGGCAGAAGCCGTCGCGCTGTCCCGTCCGATCGTCATGAAGCTGTTGGGCGTCACGGTCTGCCATGCGCCTTCGGTTCCATCGGGCCACAACACGCGGATGTCGGCGTCGGTTTGCGCGCCGAGCCCGAAATGCAACCAGCCCGCATGTCCGCCCGCGTGACCGCCACCGGACGTCAACTCTCGCCGCTGCAGGTCGTCAGCCGTCCTCAGTTCGACCCATGCGCCCACGCCATTTGCATTCGCAGGGCCCTGCGTCAGGCGGAACTGCACCCAGTTGCCAGCCCCTTCGGTGGTGTTGCGCCAGATTTCGGCCGGTTCCCAGCGGTTGACCGCGACCATGTCCAGAAGCCCGTCCATGTTCAGGTCCACCAGCGCACCGCCGCGACCGACCTTGGTGCTGGCCACGCCCGCGATGTCGCCCATTTCGGCAAAGGTGCCGTCATTGCGCTGCACCAGCAGGTTATTGGGATCGGCTTGGGCAAAGTCGGGCATCTGGGCGACATTGCCCTTGACCACGTATAGATCGGTGCGCCCGTCGTTGTTCACGTCCTCGAACGCGGCATGCCATGCGGTGGAAGGGCGCAGATCGTCGCCTGCGTAGGGTCTGTGGGCGGTCACTCCTGCGGCAAAGGCCACATCGGCGTAAACCGGTTTGACGGGCTCTCCCTCGACCGGGGCGGTCAGCTTTTGCAACTTGTTGTCGGCCATGCTGGTCAGAAAATATTCCGAATAACCGTCGGCATCGAGG
>JBKJVF010000005.1:0-2161 GCA_046589965.1 Paracoccaceae bacterium | reverse complement strand
GCGTCCAACCTGCAGCCATGGACCCATCCAAACTGGCGCGTCGCGCAGCGCTGACTTGATCGAGGTCAAGGTCGGGCGCGCGACGCTGCATTAGACTGACGGCAGCCGATGAAGGAGGCCGTTATGACCCATACCCCGCACGAACTCGCCGAGGAATTCCCCGCCGAAGTCGCCAAGATACAGACGCTCAAGGCGCATGATCCCCACTTCGCCCATCTCGCGGAGGAATATCACACCGTGAACCGCGCCGTGCACCGGGCCGAAACCAGGATCGATCCGTTGACCGAAGCCGAGGAAGAAACGCTGCGCCGTCGCCGTGCGCATCTCAAGGACCATATCTGGCAGCACCTGAAACAGGCGTCGGTCTAGATCCTGTTCGACACATGTTAATTCCGGTTTTGTCGACAGGTGAAAACCAAAGACGCGGGATCCAGTCTGACGCTTTCACCAGCCTGCGACAGACTCTAGCCGATCTGATAGGGCAGCACGCCTCTTGAATTCGGGTCTACCCGCAGCCGTCCGTCCAATGGCGGGACCGACCGCTGGTGGCAATCGGCGCGTTCGCAGATGCGGCACGATATTCCGATGGGTTCAAACCGGCCTTTCAGGTCCAGCCCATCGGAATAGACCATCGCGCCGGCATGCTGAACCTCGCAGCCAAGCCCGATGGCATAGCGGCGCACCGGCGCAAGAAAGGCGCCCCCAGGTTTCGATACATCGCGCGCCAGGCACAGATAGCGCACACCGTCGGGCGTTTCGGCCAGCTGCCGCAGGAACTGCCTGGGGGTTTCAAAGGCCTGGTGGACGTTCCACAAGGGACACGCCCCGCCAAACCGCGCGAATTGCAGGCGCGTTGCAGAATGCCTTTTGGTGATCGTGCCGGCCTGATCGACCCGGACGAAAAAGAACGGAATGCCCTTGGCCCCGGGGCGCTGCAGGGTCGACAGCCGATGTGCGACCTGTTCGACCGACGCGCCAAAGATATCTGCCAGCCGCTCCAGATCGTGGCGGGTTTCATGTGCGGCCCGCAGGAAAGCGCCATAGGGCATCAGCGCCGCCCCGGCGAAATAGTTTGCAATCCCGATCTTTGCGATGTCGCGGGCTTCGGGCGTGGCAAAACGCGCGAGGTCCAGTGTCGCCTCGATCAGGTCATTCTGCGTTAAAAGGGCGATCTGGTGCAGCACCTGAAACCGCTGGGTCGCACCGGATGCGCGGGCCGAAATCGTCAGCCGCCGTGCCGCCGGATCATGACGCCGCAGTCCCGGCTCATCGGAAAAGTGCAGCGTGATACCATGCTCCGACAGCAGTTGATTGGCCAGGATAAGGACGTCTTTCCGGCTACCTGCGGGCATCGCGTAATGTTCCGCCGCATGATCGACGGCATCCAGATAATTGTCGCAATAGTGAAAGAAATCACGCACCTCTTCCCAGGCACTTGGGCGCAAGGTGGCAGAGTCCCGCCCCAATGCATCATCCAGCGATGCCAGCCGTTCATGCGTCTGGCGGTAGGCGCGGTGAAGATTGAGGAACGCGCGCGCCAAGGCCGGGGCATTGGACGCTGTCAGCCGCAGATCAGCGATGGGCGGGGCGGTCGCAGCAAAGACCGGATCAGCCAGCGCCTCGCGCATGTCGGTCACCAGACGCTCGCTTTCGCCGACCGTCAGTTCGGTGACATCAAGGCCGAATTCCTGCGCCAGCGCCAGCACCACCGCCGCCGAGATGGGCCGGTGGTTGTTTTCCATCTGGTTGAGATATGGCAGCGACACGCCCAACCGGTCGGCAAAGCCGCGCTGTGTCAGCGCATGTCGGCCACGGATTTCGCGCAGCTTGACGCCGGCATAAAGCTTCTGGGCTGACATGGGGTCCCCTTTGCAAAGCCAAGACTGACTTTGCAAAGACCCCCAGTCAAGTCGGCAATCCGATGCTGCGGGCGCGCCGGATCACCCAGATCACCGCCAGCACGGATGCCAGCGACGACGCGAGCATCAGTACGACCAGTGGCAGTTCCGTCGATCCCGGTGGCAAGATCGCCCCCGCCAGCGCGGCCAATGCCGCACCGCCGCCGATCATGATTGCCCCGCCGAGGCCCGATGCCGTGCCCGCCAGTTCCGGCCTGACCGACAGAATGCCCGCATTGGCATTGGGCAGCCCGATGCCGTTG
>JBKJVF010000242.1:0-7665 GCA_046589965.1 Paracoccaceae bacterium | reverse complement strand
CGAGGCGAGATGCAAGCTCGGCGTCCGTGATGTCGAGGTGCAAGCGACGGTTCTTGACGTCCAGCTCGATCATGTCACCTGACCGGACCACAGCCAGTGGGCCACCCCGCGCGGCCTCGGGTGACATGATCGAGCTGGACGTCAAGAACCGTCGCTTGCACCTCGACATCACGGACGCCGAGCTTGCATCTCGCCTCGCGGCCTGGAAAAGCCCGGTTGACCGCCCGAACGGCGGCTATGCCCAGCTTTACCACGACCACGTGCAAGGGGCCGACAAGGGCGCCGACATGGACTTCCTCGTCGGCTGCCGTGGCAACGCCGTGGGCCGGGAAAGCCACTGATGCCGATGCTGAACCCCGTTCCGCTGAACGTCGCACTCGTCGGGATTGGCAAGATCGCGCGCGACCAGCACGTGCCCGCGATTGCTGCCTCAGATGACTGGAATCTGGTGGCGACGGTCAGTCGGTCAGGCACGGTGGACGGTGTCCCGGCCTTTACCGACATCGAGGATATGCTGGACGCGCGCCCCGATGTGTCGGTGGTGTCCTTGTGCCTCCCACCGGTGCCGCGCTTTGTCGCGGCAGAGGCGGCCATCCGCGCGGGCCGCCACGTCATGCTGGAAAAGCCACCGGGCGCCACGCTTGCCGAAGTGCATGAGTTGCAGGCAATGGCTGCCGCACGCGGCGTCACACTTTATACGACCTGGCACAGCCGGATGGCGCATGGGGTGGCGGACGCCCGTACCATGCTGTCGGACCGCGAGATCCTGGGGGCCACGATCACCTGGAAAGAGGATGTCCGCAAATGGCATCCCGGTCAGGACTGGGTGTTCGAGCCGGGCGGCATGGGCGTCTTTGATCCCGGCATCAACGCGCTGTCGATCCTGACGGCGATCCTGCCGGAACCGGTGCACCTGACCAGCGCCACGCTGACCTTTCCCGAAAACCGCCAGACCCCGATTGCCGCCGATCTGGTGTTTTCAGGCAATGTGACGGCCGCGTTTGACTGGCGTCAGACCGGGCCGCAGACCTGGGATATCGTTGTCCAGACAGATCGCGGCACGCTGACGCTGCGCAAGGGCGGCTCAGAAGTGGAAACCTCCGACGGATATGCCTCGGCAGGCCCGGACCGCGAATACCCGGGCCTTTATGCGCGCATGGCCGCACTTGTGCGTTCGGGCACGAGCGAAGTTGATTTGGCCCCGATGGTGCATGTGGCGGACGCCCTGACCTTGGGACGACGACTTTTCACAGAACCCTTCCAATTCTAAGTAACCTAGTAAAACAATCAGGCTTTACATTTCCGACAGATTGTCCGCATCTGGGGAAAGCCATCCCCCTCTGCGAAAGCTTGTCCGATGCGCATTATGCTTGCCGCTGCCTTGACCTGCCTGACCGCAGGCCCGCTCCTCGCCGCTGATCCGGCAGACGTGGTCGCAACCTATGCCGATATCGCAGAGGCCGCCTATCACGACAGCCTCACGACGGCCCAAGGGTTGCAGACCGCTGTCAATGCGCTGATCGACGGCCCGTCAGACGCCACACTGCAGACCGCGCGCGAGGCCTGGCTTGCCGCGCGTGTCCCGTATCAGCAGACCGAGGCCTATCGTTTCGGCAATCCCATCGTCGACGACTGGGAAGGTCGGGTGAACGCCTGGCCTTTGGATGAGGGCCTGATCGACTATGTCGACCCCGGCTACACCCAGTCCGAGGAAAACCCGCTGACGACGCTCAACGTGATCGCGACGCCCAAGTTCGCCCTCTCGGGCACCGAGATCGACGCCACGGAAATCACCCCGGACCTGATCGCAAACACCTTGCACGAGGCGGATGGGATCGAGGCGAACGTGGCATCCGGCTATCACGCGATCGAGTTTCTTCTATGGGGACAGGATCTGAACGGCACCGGGCCGGGGGCAGGCAACCGTCCCTATACCGACTATCACAAGGGCGATGGTTGCACGGGCGGCAACTGCGATCGACGCGCGGCTTACCTGCAGAGTGCCACCGACCTGCTGGTCGCCGATCTGACGTTCATGGCCAATGCCTGGGCGGAAGGTGGCGAGGCGCGCAGTGCGGTCACCACGGATCCGCAAGCCGGACTGCTGGCCATGCTGACTGGCATGGGAAGCTTGTCTTACGGGGAAGTGGCGGGCCAACGCATGCGACTGGGCCTGATGCTCAATGACCCAGAAGAAGAGCATGACTGCTTTTCCGACAACACCCACAACAGCCACTTTTATGACGCGATGGGCATTCGTAACGTCTATCTGGGCAGCTACATGCGGATCGATGGGACGGTCGTGTCGGGCCCGTCACTGTCCCAATTGGTTGCCGCGGCTGACCCTGCGGTCGATGCGCAACTGCGGGCGGAACTGGACAGCACGATGACCAAGCTTGACGCGATCAGGACTGAGGCAGAGGCGGGCGTGTCCTATGACATGATGCTGGCACCCGGAAATGCGACGGGCGAGACACTGATCATGGGGGGCGTTGATGCGCTGATCGCACAGACCGCATCGATAGAACGGGCAGTGTCCGCCTTGGGCCTGTCGAAGATCGCCATTGAAGGGTCCGACAGCCTCGACAACCCCAACGCCATCTTTCAGTGATTATGGGTCGCGGTTGAAAATGATGGGACGAGGGTGCCATCCTGGCAGGATCGGAATGATCATGCGACGCACCGCGACCTTGTGTCTGTGTCTCGCGTCACCCGTCATGGCGCAAGATCTTGACGACCGCCACCTGCCGGTGATCCCGCGCACTGCTGCCGAGGCGTCCAAGGTTGCTGCCGTGTTGGCCGCACCTGCCGATTTTACCAAAGCCGAAGCGTTCGAGGCCAAGTCGGCAGGGGCGGCGACGGTGCGCACCACTACAAACGCCGATGCATTCTCGGCTCCGTCGGGCAATATCTCATTCGCACGCGAGCTTGATTTCAAACTTGGCAACGGGCTTTTCACCAAGACATGGGTGACGGCACCGGCCTCGACCAAGGCGTCGGACGGGCTTGGGCCGCTATACAATGCGCGGGCCTGCCAGGATTGCCATCTGAAGGACGGGCGCGGGCATCCGCCAGATGGGCCGGATGACAAGGCAGTGTCGATGTTTCTGCGCGTGTCGATCCCGGGCGGGACGACACCCGATGGTATCAAGGACTGGCTCGCCACGCAGAACCATCCCGTGTATGGCGGTCAGTTACAAGATTTTGCCGCGCCCGGGCAGTTGGCCGAAGGGCGGATGGCGATCACCTATGCGGACCTGCCGATAAAGTTGGTCGATGGGACAGTTGTGACCCTGCGCCAGCCGACCTATGCAATTGCCGATCCGGCGCACGGCGCGCTTGGGGACGCCGTGATGCTGTCACCGCGTGTCGCCCCACAGATGATCGGGCTCGGCCTTCTGGAGGCGATCCCTACCGCCGACATTCTGGCGCGGGTGGACGAAGATGACGCCGATGGTGACGGCATTTCGGGCCGTGCGTCGATTGTGATCAGCGCGGAACATGGCGTGCCGATGCTGGGGCGGTTTGGGTACAAGGGCGGTGCCGCGACCGTCAAAGACCAGTCTGCGGGCGCGTTTGCGGGCGATATGGGCCTCTCGACGCCACTGCACCCGGACCCATCGGGCGATTGCACGGATGTCCAAACTGTCTGTCGTGTCGGACCTCATGGGCAAGAGCCGAATGTCCGCGACGGGTTGGAGGTCGATGCCAAATCGCTTGATCTGGTCACATTCTATGCGCGCAATCTTGGCGTTCCGGAACGGCGCGATGTCGCGAGCGCTCAGGTCCTGCACGGCAAGAAAATCTTTCACCAAGCGCAATGTACCGCCTGCCACACGCCAAAACACGTCACCAACCGTCTGGATGGTCAGCCCGAACAGTCGTTTCAGCTGATCTGGCCCCATACCGACCTGTTGCTGCACGACATGGGGACTGGCCTTGCCGACAATCGGCCAGAAGGGCGGGCGACGGGGCGCGAATGGAAGACACCGCCTTTGTGGGGGATCGGCCTGACCGAACAGGTCTCGGGCCACACGCAATTTCTGCATGATGGTCGCGCGCGCAATCTGCTGGAGGCAATTCTTTGGCATGGCGGCGAGGCGCAGGCGTCCCGCGATGCCGTCGTGGCCTTGCCAGCGCCGGACCGCGCGGCGCTGATTGCGTTCCTGAACAGCCTTTAGCCGCGATCAACCCGCAGAAACTGTTCGCGTATGAGCGGGACCCGCGACTGGGCCGGGGCGGCGCGCTAGACCGTGCGCAGTTTCGACGAGATGCGGGCCAAAAGGGGCCCGGTCGCTGTCCGAAGGGTATGGGTTGGACACACAGATCACGAGGTAAAAGTACCTTAGTAAAAGAATCGGACTTTACTTCAGGCAGCTATCGGGGCATGTTTTCGACTTTACCGGCTTGGTCTGACGTGCAAAGCGCCATCGTCTGTTCGCGGCTCTTGCTACCCCGAAAAGGTCCCGCCCATGTTGCGCGCCTCGCTTCTTTTCCTGATTTCTGCGCTGCCCGCTCAGGCTGACGTGGCGGGGGTGGTCACCGATCTGATCCGTCCCGGCTATGCCGCTTTCGCCACGGCGACGATTGACCTTGCCGCCGTGGACAGTTGCGACCCAGATGCTTTGCGCCCGGCCTATCAGGCCACGTTTGACGCCTGGATGGCGGTTGCGCATCTCCATCTCGGGCCCGGCGAGGACAAGGGCCGCAGTCTAGCCATTGCGTTCTGGCCCGACCCAAAGGCGTTGGGGGCCAAGGCTCAGCGCCAATTGATGATGGGCGATCCGGTCAATCTGGAACCCGCCGCATTCGCCGAACAATCGGTCGCCGCGCGTGGGCTGTTCGGGTTGGAGCGGCTTTTGTATCCTGACCAGTCGTGGCCTGTTGATCCCTGTCCGCTGATCCATGCGACGGCGGATGATCTGGCGCGCATGGCGGTTGAGATTGATGCCAGCTGGGGACCTTATGGAGAAACGCTGATCACCGCAGGCCGGCCCGGCAACGCGACTTACCTGACCGAACAAGAAGCCAGGCAGGAGCTGTTCACCCAATTGGCTGCGGGTCTGGAATACGTCGCCGACGAACGGATCGGACGGCCCTTGGGCACCTTTGACAAACCCTATCCGACCCGGGCCGAGGCGCGGGCATCGGGGCGTTCCTTGCGCAATGTGCAGCTGTCGCTGACGGCCCTGCGCGCAACGGCGGTGGCACTTGACCCTGACATCCCGGTTAGCGTGGCCGCCTTCCAACGGGCCGAGGATCTCGCGGCGAAGTTGCAGGATCCCACGATTGCGGGCGTTTCTGACCCGCAGACCCGCCTCAAGGTTGAAATCCTGCAACAGGAGGTCTGGGCCGCGCGCGATGCGGTGATTGCCGAACTTGGCCCCAAACTGGGCGTCGGCCTTGGGTTCAATTCGGCGGATGGCGACTGATGGCCACCCGGCGCGCCTTTCTGGCAGGGCTGGCGGCGGCGGGATTACCCCGGCTTTCATGGGCCGATGCACAAAACCCGTCCTACCTTGCGGCGGGCAAAGTGGGCGAGGACTTCGTCCTGCACGGGCTGTCAGACACAGGGAGCAGCCTTTTTCGCATCCCTCTGCCCGCGCGCGGCCATGCCGCCGCCGCCCATCCCAGCCGCGCAGAAGCCGTCGTTTTTGCACGCCGCCCGGGCACCTATGCCTTGGTGCTGGACTGCGGGCTTGGCCTTGTGCGCCACCGTCTGACCCCGCCCGAAGGGCGACAGTTCAATGGGCATGGCGCGTTTTCCGCCGATGGCGATTACCTGATGACGTCCGAAGTCGTGGCCGAGGGGTCCGCCGGTCGGATCGGCTTGTGGGAGACGCGTGGATATACACGCATCGACGAATGGGCATCGGGTGGGATCGGCCCGCATGATCTGCGCCTGATGTCCGATGGACGGATCGTGGTGGCCAATGGCGGGATCGAGACTGACCCGGGCGACCGGACCAAACTGAACATCGCCACCATGCGCGCCAATCTGACGTTGCTGTCGGCCGAGGGGGCGATCATCGAACAGGTCGAACTCCCCTCTGACCTGCATCAGAATTCGATCCGACATCTGGCCTTGGACGGTGACCGCGTCGCGTTTGCGATGCAGTGGGAGGGCGATCCCGACCAAGCGGTGCCGTTGTTGGGGCTTTGGACACCGGGTCAGCCTCTGATCGTGGCGGACCTGCCGATGGACGCCGCGCGGGCGATGAAGGGCTATGCCGGATCCATAGCGATCAGCGCAGATGGCAATCTGATTGCGCTGACCTCGTCGAAAGGGGGGGCCGTGGTTGTCCATGATGGCGCGGGCCGCCATCTTGCGACGCATCACCGTGCCGATCTGTCAGGCGCCGCCCCACGCGCGCGCGATGTGATCCTCAGCGACGGGCTTGGGGCGTTCTGGGCCTGCGATGCCCATGGCCTGACCCCGCTGGGCCGTGACGAGGTCGCTTGGGACAATCATCTGGTCGCGCTGTCCGCCTGATTGCGCCGACCGACACACGCAACGACAGCCCATAAAGGCGGTTGCTGCCTGTGACCCTTGCGTCTCAGAACCGTGACGGCAAACAGGGCACAAGCGCCGGTCCCGGGTCACGACCCGCGATCAAGTCGGCCACAAACACGGCGGTGCGCGGGGCCAGTGTTAGGCCGATATGGCCGTGGCCAAAGGCGTGGACCACCTCCGGGCCTCCCTTTGAGGGACCGATCACCGGCAGGCTGTCAGGCATCGAGGGTCGCAGACCCATCCAGGTCCGGTCCGGCTCGCCCAGGGTGGGGAAAAACTGACGCGCGCCGTCGGCAAGACGCGCGAGCCGATGGGGTGAAGGCGCCGCGTCCATGCCGCCCAGCTCCACCGTGCCCGCGACGCGCAGGCGGCCCGCCATCGGACACAGGTAAAATCCACGGGCCACCGGGCAGGCGGGCCGTGTCAGCGCTGGCGTCGTCATGTCCCATTCCAGATGGTAACCGCGTTCAGTGTCCAGGGGCACGCGGTCCCCAGCGATACGGGCCAGCGAGCGGGACCGCGCACCCGCCGCGATGACCACGGTGCGTGCCGTTCGCAAAAGCCCCGGCCCCTTGACCTCCACGCCAACCGCGGTGCGTTCAAGCTGTGTCACCGAGGCGCGCGTGATTTCGACCCCGGCCTGCAGCGCAGCACGCGTCAGGGCGGCCATCATCGCGCCAGGATCTGTGATGAACTGCGCGCGGTGAAAGAATGCCGCACCTCCGGCCATTGGGGGCAGACCGGGTTCCAGCGCCGCCAGGCCTGCCGCGTCGATCTGGTCCACCTCGACGCCAAGGGCGCGTCGGGCGGCAAGGCCGGGGCCAGCGGCGCGCGCCTCTGCCTCGGTCGCATAAAGATAAAGGCATCCCCGATCCTGCAACAGCGCCTGCGCCCCGACCCGCGCGGCAAGTGCTGTCCACAGCGGCCCCGCATTAGACAAAATTGCGGCCAGCGCCGTAGCATTCGCCGCAGCGCGGGCGGGCAGGGACTGATGTGCGAAACGGGCGAGCCACGGCAACAGCGACACGAGGCTCGGCCGGTGGATTGCCAGCGGCGAATGGCGGTCCGTCAACAGGCGCGGCAAGTCGCGCAGCACGTCAGGCGTGCCGACGGGGGATGTCGCATAGTCGGCGATGGTGCCCGCATTGCCC